>CAYNFH010000020.1:0-48178 GCA_964396385.1 uncultured Chthonomonadaceae bacterium
CAGCCCCCTGTAACCTGTAACCTCGCACTCCTACGTTGCCGGCGGGCTGATTCCGGGAATGTAGACGTTCCCGTACCAGGTGATGGCGCCCTTGTGCATCGCCTTCACGTGACCGTCGAAGAACGTCATGTCACTGGTCTGGGTATGGCGGTAGCGCGGGAACTGCTCGCAACCATACCAGCCTCCTGTAAAGGGCGGTCCCGCCGAGTCGCAGTCTCCGTACCAGCCTCCGCAATCAGCCGATACGTTTCCGAGGTCACAGCGTGGCGCGCCCGGATCGGTGTACGAGTGGCCCCCGAGCCAGTCTGACTGCCACCCGTCGTACTGGAGCGTGCCGCCCCAGGAGTGGTTGCTGTGGCCCTTCTCCACCATCACAATCCTGGTGGAAGGGAAGTCGATCGCGGCCAGCGGTGTCGTGTGGAACGGGATGAGGTCGCACTGGCCGCCGCACTCGTAGTCCGGCTCCATGAAGACCCACTCATGCACGCCGAACAGGGAGAACTGCTGGTCGCCCACGTCCGGACAGGTGAACACGCCGTAGTGGCCCCAGGAGCTGCCGCTCTTGATGTACGCCTGCACCACGTTGGACCACACGTACATGTTCCCGCCGGAATTGTAGCTGACCATGGGATAGGTCTCGTCGTAGTCCTGCGTGTACAGCAGGAGCGCGGTGCCGATCTGTTTCTGGTTGGAGACGCAGGTGATCTGGCGCGCTTTCTCGCGCGCCTGGGCGAAGACAGGGAAGAGAATGGCTGCCAGGATCGCGATAATCGCGATTACTACGAGCAGCTCGATCAGGGTAAATGCGGAACGCTTCACGGTTTCTCTCCTTCTGGTAGAGCCGGGTGACGAACGGTTCCGAAGTGTAGAGGATGAGTTCAAAGATCACGTTAAGGGCCGGCTAAATTTCCGTTATGGCGGTTCACTCCTCCTTCCTGCGCGCCCATGGAGGCGCTGCAACGTGTTGAGGCGCGCGCGGCCAGATGCGAGCGCAGCCGTATCTGCATGTTGGTCGTATCGCTGGCCAGGCCGGCGAGGATAAGGCGCGCCGCTTCCTGGCCAAGCGCTTCCAGGGGAGGGCGCAGACTGGTGAGTCCCAGCGCACGCGCCTCCGCGTCGTCGTCGAAGCCGATCAGAGCAAAGTCCACCCCCGGGACGAGCCCGGCCTCCGCCGCCGCCTCCAGCACGCCGAACGCCGTCTTGTCGTTCGCGGCGATGATGCCGCCTCCGCGCAGCCCCTCCGCGAAGGCGGCCCGCGCCGCCTGGTAACCACACCGCCGGTAGTAGTCCGCATGCATCTCCCACGGCACGTCCCGCACGCTCTGCGCTCGCAGCTCCGGGAACACGCGCAGGGAAGTGGCAGGCTGTCCCATCCGTTGAGCCGCAACCCGCGCCCCCGCGATGCGCTCCTCCAGCCAGGGCGCGGTGAACGGCGCGATGAACAGGAGCGACTGCCAATCGCGCCCGATTAGATGCTGCGCGGCCTGGTAGCCGGCGTCCTCGTTGTCATAGAAGACGTGGGGGATGGGTCCGTGAACGGTCTGCGCCAGAACGTAGACGGCCGGTATCTGCTCCGGGCTCAACCGCGTGGATAGCTCGGAAAACACGATGTCCGCTTCATCCTGCTCGGCGCCCAGATCCACCACAATTAGGGCGTCCACGCCTGCGTCGAGCAAGGAGGCGATGGCGGCGGGTGCCGGCGTGAGGGACTGATCGGCCCGCACGCGGTTGAAAAACTGGGTCGTGCCGCCCCGCTCGGAGAAGATTCGCTCGACAGAGCTCAGGATGGCCCGCATCCAGAAGTTGTAGGCGTCGGTGGGACTCGCCTCCGGAGGATAGAGCGCGCCGATGATGCCGAGCGTCGCTGCCCTGAGCTCGCCGGTGGAAGGGACTCCGATGGGCGCGGCATCTCTCACTCGGGCCACGATGCGGCCTGTCTCCAGGCCTACTGCGCCTCCGCCATTAGAATGGCCGGCTACGAACGTGCCGCGGCCGTTATCAGCGCGTAGTGTGCCATCCGCCAGCAGGTTGGCGATGGCGCGCTCGACGGTGCGGAGCGCCACCCCATACTCCTTCGCCAGGTTCTTTCGGCTGGGGAGCATGGTGCCCGTGGGCAGATGCCCGGCCCGGATCCGGGCCCGCAGGTTGTGCTCGATCCGCCGGTAAGCCGGAAGGAGCGACAGGCCGCCTACTGCCTCGCCTAGAGTGTCGAATCCCATCTACTTGAACAGGAGAGCGCGGAGGTGATATGGTCGTACGATGCGGGTATTATAGTCGTCATATCCGCGCGAGTCAACCCCCTGCCACGAATTGGTATGACGCGGTTCGGGGCAAGCTCGGCAGTCGCGCGTAGGGGCGGCCCTGAGTGGCCGCCCGTCCGGGGCGTCGTTGGAGGTAGGAGGACCTGAGGTGACCGTTGCGCCGCGAATCAACCGTCGATGGAGGCTTGCCTGTGCCGCCCTCGCGGCGCTCTCGGCCGGCTGCGCGCACTCCCAGGCGCCGCCCATCGACTACGCCGCGCCCGTCCCTCCCAGCGCCGCGTCCGCGCTCTATCGCTACTCCTGGGAGCCCGTTGCGATGCAGGGCGGGCATATCGCCAAGGCAGGGCCGTACCGGCTGCCCGCGCCGCTCTCTCTGCCTCCCGGCCTCGTTCCCGCCGGAGTGCTCGTGGGGGTCCGCCACGCGGACAACACACTTCAAGAGGTGGAGCTGTACTTCCCCGCGAGCCAGGAGCAGGCGATACGGGCATGGGCGGAGGGACAACCACGCGCCTTTCCGCTGGCGGTACGCCTATCCGCGCCTGCCACTTTTCTCGACGGCGGGGGCCACGGCATGTCCAGGTCGGTGTCGGCCGGTCCGGGGAGCTTATGGAGCCGGACCGCGCTGGCGTATCCGCCATGGGGCCGCATTAGCCTGGCATGGAGCGGCAGGCCGCGGTATGGGGCCGCGCCGCCCGGTGCCGGACCGGACTACGCGGACTACCAGACCGCGTTAAACGAGCGAGGCTCGCCCGTTGCAGGCCAGACAAGGCTCATCAGTCTCTCCGTACGCTTCGACCGGCGGCCCCCTCCGCGAACGCACCCTCGTAAGCGAACGGTTTACGGTCACCGCGTCCCGGGCGAACAACCAATCCTCTACGTCTGCAGTGTATTACTCGGCAAATCGGCACTCCTGGCCCTTGACATGCCCCTATCGCACGTGATACAATTTGCGCATCACTGGTCTGACAAGCTGATTATCAACAGTCTGTCACGAACTTTCTCCAGGACACAGGACATTGGTCACCTCCGCAAAGCGCCCTCGTAGCGCGCTCACGCTCTGCGTGGTTCCGCGTACCACTGTAGTCGAATCGGTACGCGAGCAGCTTGTCCGGCTGCTCGATGAGAGCGCCCTCCGGCCGGGAGACACCCTCCCATCAGAGCGTGACCTGACGGCGGCGCTTGGCGTCGGGCGCTCGTCTTTACGTGAAGCGCTCTCCGGGCTCGTGGCCCTTGGCGTGCTCACCGCGGGCGCCGGAAAGGGGTATCGCGTGCGGTCGCTGGCCGCGCCCGTCCCAGAGCTTCCCCAGGGCCTTACGGCTGCCCAAGTTGCTGAGCTCTTCGAAGCGCGCCGTGTGCTCGAAGCGGGGATCGTTGAACTTGCCTGCAAGCGTGCAACCGAACAGGACCTTGCCGCGCTGGAAGATTGTCTTGAGAGCATACAGCGGGCACGAAGATCTCGAAGGCCCACCGCACCCACCGCCGCAAGGTTCCATGCGCTGCTCGCCCGCGCTGCCCACAACGGTTTGCTCGAGGCTCAACTGCGGGGCATTCGCGACCTAATGGTTCAGGTAGGTTCCACCATGGAGCAGCGACGTGACAGTCCGTTCGCTGAGGAGCAATATGAGGCGCATAAGCTTCTCCTGGAGACCTTGCGTTCACGCGATCCAGCAGCGATGCGCGCAGCGATGCTCGCACACCTCGACCGCTTCGGCTCGGAAGCCGGAGTAGTGTAGGCCCGTATCTAGAGGATTTCTCGACCTGCTTCGCCATTAAAGACCCACCGGTTCGCCGGTTTTCCACATATGTGACTGCTATTCACAAAGGTACTTGAGCCCTAGCCCTCTTTGGCCTGTGCCAGGGCGGCGCAAATTCCACCGCACTATTATCCTCATCTCTTCTCTTCTAGGTCCATCTCAAAGGAGGCCACTCAGATGGAGCAACGTCGTGGATTCACTCTGATCGAACTGCTCGTGGTTATCGCCATCATCGCAATTCTCGCGGCCATTCTGTTCCCTGTCTTCGCACAGGCACGCGAGTCCGCGAGAAAGACTTCCTGCCTCTCCAATCTCAAACAGCTCGGGTTGGGTCTCATGATGTACGTCCAGGATTACGACGAGGTCTACCCCAATGCCACTCGCGGCAGCAACCCGAATGGTTCCTGGGGACCCACCGATGCATGGTCCGGGTCCAGGATCTTCGTTTGGGGCATGGGGATCTCCCCGTACGTGAAGAACACGGGGATCTTCTGGTGCCCTGACTTCCGGAGCCGATGGCCCCAAGTGGAGCAATGGGCAACATCCGATCCAAGCTACTATTACGGACAGGCGGTCGGCTATGGCCTGAACTGGACCTTCGGCTCGCCCGGCTACCTCGGCAAGGACATCACCGTCGCCTCTGCCGCCATTCCAGCCCCGGCCTCACTTTATCTGGTGTCTGAAGTGTGGTCCTACATAGACGGCTGGGGCTTCAACGGCATGTGCCTGACACCGGGGTGGTCCAACACGCTGAAGAAGCTCGGCTGGCCTGGCGGCGAATACGGCATTGACGCCTGGGCCTTGCACTTCCGCCACAAGCAGGGGGGTGACAATTTCGGCTTTGCGGATGGTCATGCCAAGTGGCAAGCCGGGTCCGGTGAGGTAAACAAGCCCGAACACTGGCGGGTCTTCAATACCAAGGCCGGGTGGTGCCAGATCTAGGGCACCAAACCTTGGATATGGTGGGTCGCTGGGGGCAGGCCAGCTTGCCTCCAGCTCCATCTGCACAACCGGAGGGGGTGCTCTCTTGACCACCTTAGGGAGAGCATGTTTTAGAATGCGCGCTGCTGGTCTGATAATCGGACAGTCCATCTATACGCGCGGGGGCGGATAGCCCCTTTCGCGCAGTTCGTTCAATGAAGGAACCTTAGAAGACGGCGGGCGGTTGCCGGCACTGACACCGCTCCTCTTGGCCTTGTGGGAAGGCTGCGGCAGCGGCCCTCCCAGCTACTCTTTGACGGAGGTTGCGTCCCATGCCCAAGACTTCATCCGCCGCGCTGGGCGCTGCAGGTAAGGGCAAGCAGGTCAGCCCTCTGGCCGCTGGTCTCATTGTCCTGGCTTTTGTCGCGGTGTGTGTGTTGGTCGGTTTCCGCTGGATGAATAGGCCGGAGGTCTCCACCAGTCTCATTATCAGCACTGCCAGGTACTGGGTCGAGAAGCCTGTGCGCGACAAGCTGCAGGCCGAGGGCCGCTCCAAGTCCGACATCGACAGGCAGATTGAGGAGATGTGGAACAAGGGCGAGCTGAAGCTGCCCAAAGGCGAGCCCGGCGTAGACTGGGCCGCTACGCCTAACGGCATCGTGAACATCCCCAAAGGACCCGGCGAAGGCGCCAAATAGCGCGGTCCCGCGCGGGCAAGTGTTTCAATAATCACCACAATGAGCCTTGACCTGATCATCGTGCTCGCCTACCTACTGCTCATGCTGGGCGTGGGCCTGCACTACCGCCGATACGCGGACCGCGGCCTGGAGAACTTCTTCCTGGCTGGGCGCAGCATACCGGGCTGGCTGAACGGCATCTCCTACACCGCTGCTATGGTCAGCGCCGATGCCGCCACCGCCTACGGCGGGCTGGCCGTAGTCACGGGCGTCTTCGTCTGCTGGTGGTATCTCAGCAGATTTGGTCTCGCCCTGCTGGTAGGCGGCGTCCTTTTCGCCATCTTCTGGCGAAAGCTCAAGCTGTTTACGAGCATGGAGTTCTATGAGATCCGCTTTACCGGGCGCACCGCCGCCCTGATGCGGCTTTGGATCGCCTGCCGAACCTCCTTTATTGCGATGCCCGCCTGGACCGGTATCACGCTGCTCGCCGCTGCCAAGATCATGGGGCCGACCATGGGCTTTTCAAAGGAGACGACCCTGCTACTGGTTGTCCCGGTCGCGTTCGCCTACATCTTCCTCTCGGGCTATAAGGGCGTCGTCGTCTCCAACTTCATCCAGATGACTATCTTCCTGCTGGGTACCCTGTGCCTGGCGCTGCTGACACTGGCGCACTTCGGCGGACCCGCGGGCCTCGCATCGGCGCTTACCTCCCACCTGGGACCTGCCGGCGAAAGCATGCTGCAGAGCATCCCACCGGTCCACCACGACGTTTTCCCCCTTGCCGCAGCGTTGGCCTGGCTTCTTGGGCAGACCATCGGCTACGGAGGGGATGCAGCGCCGATGGGCGGGGCGATGGAAGGACAGCGAATCTTCTCCACACGTACGGCAAGACAGGCCGTCACCATGTACATCACCACGGCGCTGACCATGTTCACCCTGGTGTTGCTTGTGTCACTCCCCTGCGTGGCGGCCGCGGTGTTGTGGCCGCATCTGCGTGACCCGCACGCGGACCGGGAGCTTGCGTACGGCCTGATGATGAAGCAGATGTTGCCCGTCGGTGCGATGGGTCTTGTCGTGGCGGCGATGCTGGCGGGTGTCATGTCCGTGACGGGAGACAACCTGAACTTTGGTGGGCAGGTGATGCTCAACGACATCTACCGCCGGTGGATTGTGCGCTCGGCATCCGAGCGCGCCTATCTGATCGCCGGCAAGCTCTGTATGCTGGTGATCCTCGCTATGGCGCTGGCGGTGGTCTACAACGTGAAGATTATCTTCGATGTGGCCGTGTTCATGCTGCAGCTCAGCTCCGCGGAGCTTCCCGCAAACTGGGCTCAGTGGTGGTGGTGGCGGTTCAACGGCCCGGCGCGAATTGCTGCCTCCCTGGGGGGAGCCTGCATCTTCTGCATCGTAGTCCTTGGTCCCAAGCTGCTCACCGCGCTCGGCGTCACGAGCGCAGCGGCGGTGGCGCTGCCCTGGTGGTGGCAGACCTTCTTGGTCATGGGGCTTACCACGGTGCTTTGGGTTACCGTGGCCTTGCTCACCCCGCCCGATGATGCGCGCGTGCTGGACGACTTCTACCGGCGTGCGCGGCCGCTGGGATCCTGGGGACCCATACGGAGGCGGGTAGAGGCAGAGACTCCGCGTGCTTCCGAGGAGGCATTGGTTTGAAAGACGACTGGGCGTTAGTGCGGCGCGGGTTTGGCGTGGCTATCGTGGGCTATGTAGGTGTGGTGTGCTATATCCTCGGCCTCTCTAACCTGTACGTGGGCCGCTACGGCGTGGGCGGAGGATGCCTCGTGGCGGCGATCCTGTTCCTCTACGTGTTCCGGCGCATCCTCAGCCCATACCTGGACGTGCTGATCGCCCGGTGGCAGTCCATTGAAAGTGAAGGAGATTCGTGAACTACAGACCATGCCGCCGCTTGTGGCTCGCGGCGGCCGTTCTTACCGCAATGATCATCGTACCGGTCGGGAGTCAAGCTCAGGAGGTCACGCTCACCCGAGAGGGTACTCCTCTGGCTCAGATCGTCGCGGCCTCCGATGCCGAGGTGTCCGCGCACCGGCTGGCGGACCTCATCCAACAGGAAACCGGAGCCGCTTTAGCCCTCCAGCAAGCCTCTGTCCACAATAGCGCCGGGCCGCAGTTCGTCCTCTGCACCGTCGGTTCGCGGCGCGAGGTCGCCTCGCTGCTGCCAGCATGGATGCGGACCATCCACGTCAAGCCGGACGGTTTCGCTCTGGGGTCAGAACTGGGTAACGGCGGACAGGTGGCGGTCGTCGGCGGGGATGCCGCGGGACTCCGCTTCGGCATCGGAGAGCTCTGGAACTACCATATCCGGCTTGACGGACAGACCGCGACGGTGGATTCCCACCTCCACGTCGTCAGCGCCCCCGCCTTCCCACGACGCATCCTCTGGAACTGGGACTTCCTGACCAACTGGGATGAAGATCTCCACCGCATCCACCAGACCAAGGTGATCGATCCCGGCGGCACGCTGGTGCCTTACGCCATCGCTCCGGACGGGTTCAACCGGCAGTTCAAGCGGGTGATTGACTATGCCGCGGACCACAAGCTGAACGGCCTCATCATCTGGGGGTTCGTCAGCGACGCCCACGGCGGCGTGCCGGCGGCTCAGGAGGTGAGCCGCTACGCGAAAGAGCAGTCCGTGCGGGTCCTGCCGGGTGTGGGCACAGTGATATACGGCGGCTTCTACCACAGCGGTAAGTCGCCCTACAGCATTACGCACTGGCTGGCGGAGCACCCCGAGGTCCGCCGGATGGTAGGCGCAAACGGCAAGCCCATGGACGCTCCCTGTCCCAGCGACCCTCACCTCAAGCCGTGGCTCGAGGCCGGCGCCCGCTGGTTCTTCACCACATTCAAGGACATCGGCGGCGTCAACCTGGAGCACGGGGATTTCTTCGCCTGCCAGTGCGACGTGTGCAAGGCCGAGCGGGCCAAGCCGGAGAACGACCACAAGTTCTACTGGGACATGATGACTACGCAGGTGCCGGTGGTGAAGGTCGCGCACTCCATCCGGCCGGACCTCTGGCTGACCTTCAGTCCCTACGACGGCTACGACAAGGCCATGATGGCCGACCCGCCCAAGTTCCTGCGGCAGTACCCGGGCTATGTCGTGGTCCAGTGGACCTATTCCGGCATGGCCGCCGACCCCAAGCGGTGGCCGGCGGACTTGCGGCCACCGGCCGGCGCGCGGCACTCCATCGGACTGCTCCACCAGGGGAGTTACTGGTTCGGCCCCGCCCAGTGGTGGGGCTCGCCGGGCCAGACCTATGCGCTTATCGCCGACGTGATCCAGCGAACCTGCGCGCGTGCGTTTCAGGACCGCTCCGAAGGCCTGGAGATCGTGGGTCAGGTCGGAACCGCCAGTCCCCAGAACGAGCTGAACTACCTGGCCTTTGAAGAGTTCACCTGGAACCCCCATCAGACGCTGGACGGGTGGATAACCCAGCGCCTGCCAGCGATCTATGGCGGCGCTGCGCTGGCCCGGCGGTTTTACGATCTGACGGCCGACCCGACCACGGACCCGGCCCGTATCGAGGCTGCACGCGATGAGGCGAATCGAACCGCGGAACAGCTCCGGGATCCGCGCCAGGCGCGCCGCTGGCGGCAGCTCGCCACAGAGCTCGGCCGGCGTCTGGCGCTTGCCAGGGCTGGCAAGACGAAGCCATACGGGCCTGTGGCCGGCTCCCTGGAGGACGCCAAGGACCTCTCGGTGCCGTGGTAGCCTTCGGCTGGATAGCAGCGGTGCTCTCGCTTGCGGCAGCGGTGGCAGCACCCTCCTCGCACCGAGCAGAGATTCGCACCAAGCCGGTCCCGGTCGAGAATCCACGGGACGTGACGGAACTCTGGGCCGGATACGACCCGCGGGCGTTGCCTCTGGATATCGAGGTGAAGCAGGACTGGAAGGAGGATGGAGTCCACTTCCAGCGGCTCTACTTTACCGGCGAGGTCTGGGAAGGTGAGCCCGTTCGCGTCTATGCCATCACGGGCGTTCCGGTCGGGGCGAGGCGCGTGCCCGGTGTGCTGCACGTTCATGGCGGCGGCCAGACCGTCTCTCTGGAGTGGGTCCGGTTCTGGACGAAACGCGGATATGCGGCGGTCACCCTGGACTGGCTGGGAGAGATGCAGGGCCGGAGCGACTTTACCCGCTGGGGGCGCGTAGAGGCCAACATGATGAAGCAGGGGGTGCGGCGCATCACGCGACCGAGCGTCCGCTACTCCCCCTGGTACCATTGGGCGCTCGTCTCCCGGCGCGCGCTGACCTTGCTGGAGCAGTTGCCCGGTGTAGACCGCTCGCGGCTCGGTGTGTTCGGCGTTTCTATGGGCGCCCAGATCACGTGGATGCTCGCCGGGGTGGACCGGCGCATCGCGGCCGCGGCGGCCATCTACGGGTGCGGATGGAACACCTACCGGGAGGTGGTTCCCCGCGACTCTTATGCCTTCCCGGTCCCGCCCGAGATCGCGCTGTGGCGCGGGACGATGGAGCCGGAGACGTACGCCCGCTACATCGCCTGCCCCATGCTGCTGCTGAGCACCACCAACGACTTTCATACGAATATGGACCGCGCGTACGATACACTGGCGCGCACGCCAACGGATACCCGACTGTCCTTGACGCCACGTTACAACCACCATCTGGAGCCCGCGCAGGGCAAGACCCTGGCGCTCTGGATGGACTGGCACCTCCAGGGCGGCCCGGAGTGGGCCAAGAACCCGCGGATCGCCCTGGAGGCCCGAACCAGTACGCTGGAGGCGGTCGCGCATCCGGACTGCCCGGACACGGTGGAGTCCGTCGAGGTGCTCTACGCGATCGGCGACAACATCCCGCAGGCGCGGTTCTGGCGGGACGCACAAGTGAAGAGAAACGGGGACGCGTGGAGAGCGCCGCTCGCCATCCTCAGCACAAGCGAATCCGTACGTGCCATCTGCAACGTGACCTATCGAGAGGGCTACACGCTCACCTCCAATGAGGCGGTGGCGGTCCCGGACACGCTGGGCGCCGTAACGGCGACCGAACGTCCGACGACGTTAATCGATGACTTTTCCCGGGGTACTGCCGATTGGACATACGGGCTGGCCTATACCGACCCCTACATTGACCAGAGCTACCTGCGCCCGGCCACGGGACCGGATGCTTCCAGCGCGCTGACGCTCAACCCCGCGTTGTGGGGGGATCGGGCGGTCTCCTACGTCGTTGGGACGCATAAGATCGCCGACCCACAGTGGAAAGCGCCCGCGGACGGGGTTCTCTCCTTCTGGTACCGCGGTCCCGCAGGAGCGACGCTGGAGGTCCACGCCTGGGTGGACCATTGGGGTGCGCGCCAGAAGGAGTACGTCGCCAAGATTCCGCTGGACGGCTCAACGGGGTGGAAGCGATTTGCGGCGCGCGCCGACCAGTGCGTATCGACGCAGGGCGACAAGCTGCCGGACTGGAGCGCCCCCAACCGTCTGGACTTCGTGGGTACGACCCCGGCGCACACATTCCCGGAGTTCGCGCGCGTGGAGTGGATAAAGGCGTGACAGAACAACTGTCGATCAGAACCGAGAACGAACCGCAGCTATGGGGATCTCGGGAGCTGCAGGCATACCTGGAGCGCTTCGCGCGCGACGGCTACGTGGTGGTGCCGGAGGCATTGACGGCAGCGGAGGTAAGTGTCTGCAATGCGGCCATTGATAGGGACCTGGCAGAGAACCGGGCGCTGTGGCAGGACCGGGGAAATGGCCGGCTGCAGAGTGTTTGGGCCCTCTTCGCGCAGCCGGACCTGGACATGACTATGCGCCCTCCCTCCCTCCTCCCGCTGATGGAGGGCATCCTCGACGCCGACATCTGTGCGGAGGAGCACTCGGTCATGATCCGCGGCGGCTCTCCGGAGCATACCGAGTGCGTATGGCACCGGGATGTCCGCACGGTCGGAGAAGCGCCTCACTACACAAACGTTCTGTCGGTCGTCTTTTACCTCACGGACGTGGACGAAACGACGCACACGTTCAGCGTGCTGCCTGGCACCGCCAGATCAGTGGAACTGGAGCCGCTCGAGGCGCAGGATCTGGGCGCCGCGCGGCACCTCACCGGCCCGGCCGGAACCGCGATCCTGTTCAACGCGGCACTCTTTCACGCGGGGGCCGTACGGCAAACTCCCCAGGAGCGGCGCACCATTCACATTTACTGTGGACGCTCATCCCGCCCCCCCATGAGCAACCACACCGCCTTTCCCCGCCGCCTGTGGGAAGGCAAGGATGAGGCGACCCGGCGGTACTATGCCCGTAGAAACCGGATTACTAACCTGCTCCTTGAGCGGTTCTGAGAAAGGATGTCCTGTCGTATGCCCCGCACGAACATAGCGCTCGCTCTCCTGCTCGCCACGATCCTCCCGGCTGCGTGCTCACGCGCGGCGGAAGCGGTGCCGCTGACGCAGAACACCCACGCCCTCGGCAGCATCGTAATACCCGGCGGGTCCTCTGACCCTCTGCTGATCAAAGCGGCAGCGGTCATCCAGGATACGGTCCGCCGATGGAGCGGTGCGGAGCTGCCGGTGACCCGGCGCACGGCCGCGGCGGAATCCGGAGCGGGCGAAGCCATCGTCCTTTCGACACTGGATAGTCTCCGCACGTCAGACCCGGCGGCCGAAAGCGCGTCGGCCGCCCTGGGCAAAGTTGCGTTCCTGGACGACCAGGGGTTTGCGTGCGCGCCGGTAACGCGGAATGGCCGCCGACAGGTGTACGTGGTTGGCAAGACGCCGCGTGGAGTCTTCAACGGTGCGACCTATCTGAAGAACTATCTGCTGGACGGGCCGAAGGACGGGCTCACACTCAGGGAAGAGGAGGTCGTCAAGTCTCCGGAGATGAAGGCCCGCGGCACCTACTGCCTGAGCATCTACGGGGTAGTTCCCCAGTACACGGTGAAGGACTGGAAGCGGATCTTCGACAGCTTTGCGCGCGACGGCATGGAGCGGGTTTACTTCTGGACGTCCGGCCACTTTCCCAGTCAGAAGTTTCCTCAGACCTACAACCGTGACGCGACTACCGGCACGCACATCGGTACGGTGAAGGATCTTCGGGAGCTCATCCGCTATGCGCACTCTCTCGGCATCAAGTTCTATCTCGGCAGCGGCGTCTTCGCCTGGGCCAATGCGGCCTACCTAACCGAGGGCCATCCTGAGACCGCGGCGGTCAAGGCCGGCGGCCTTTGCCCCTCCAACCCTCTGGTGCGGCAGCGCACGCACGACTATTTCGTCGAGATGATCGACGCTCTGCCGGAGGCGGACGGGTTCTTCCTGGAGATGCGCGACGAGCAGGGCGAGTGCCAGTGCCCGGTGTGCCAGAAGCCGGTGGACAACCTCGGCTCCAAGCAGTACGGCCAGTCCGAGATCACATTCCTGCAGGAGCTTGCCCGCGACGTCTGGCGGAAGCACCCTCACGCGCACTTTTGCTGGAATATCGGATACGCGGAACACAAGGACGATGTCGCCTACTACCGTCAGATGCGGCTCATGAGTGATCCGCGCTTTGAGTGGCTCGACTGCCGCTATAGCTGGACGTTGCCCGGCCCGGGTGGCGAGCGGCTGCCGCTCGTCTACTTCTCCAAGAACTCCATTCACTGGGGACCGTTCTACTCCCGGCCGCTGGACGAGATGGTGGCCATGTGCACGCGCATCGCGCATGATGGCCTCATCGGGTATGTGCCAGCCTTCGAACCCGGCTTCGCGACGGCAGACTACTACGGCCAGGAAATCCCCTATGCCACTAGCCGTGTCCCCTACGTGGTGACGGGAGCAGTGTATCGGGAGCTGACCTGGGAGCCTACATTGAAGGCCGAACAGCTCCAGGACCGCCTGCGAGCTCGCTTCTTCGGGGCGGAAGCTCCCGCCGACATGGGCAAAGTGCTGTGGGGGCTTCGGGACTGGGTGGTCGCCAACGCGGCGGCGCTGACGAAGTACTCCCAGGACTGGATCAGCTACGACACGCGCCGCGTCCCGCACTCGACTCTGGCCCAGGACATTGAGAAGGCAGGAACTCCCACGGCCAAGGTTGGGGAGAAGGGCAACAGCAAGGTCAAATCCGCCGATGCTGCCGCAACGGCCGCCCTGCTGCAGACGGTGCGGAAGCTCAAGGCCATTCGGGACGAAGGGCTGCCTATGCTGGCGCAGGTGGAGCAGGAGGTGCAGCAGGCGAGAGCGGGTGCGAGCCCCAAGTCGCTGGAGACGCTCGCCCTCATGCAGCGGGTCATTGATGATACGCGCCGGAACTACGCGCTTGCGGTCCCGAATCCTGCGGCCCTGGACGAGTATGAAACGCGGCTCGCGAGTCTGGCGCATCAGGCCAGCGCCGCGGAATAGGAATGGGTGGCTATGGCGCTGGGGAGCAGCGACAAGGCGGCACAGTGGCTGGAATGCGTGACATGCGGGCAGCGTTATCCCGTGAGCCCAATGTTCTTCGGCTGCCTGGAGTGCGAGGCAGAAGGGCCGCGCGCGCCGCTTGAGATGCGCTACGACTATGAGGCCACGGCCGGATTCGCTTCGGAACCCGGAATCTCCGGCATCTGGCGGTGGCGGCGTCTTCTGCCGGACGTGGATGGCGCGGAGCCGGTTACTCTGGGTGAAGGGAACACCCCTCTGTGCGACCTGCCGGCCGCCGGGGTACGCCTGCTGCTCAAGAACGAGACCATGAATCCCACCTGGTCCTACAAGGACAGGGCGAGCGCGGTGAACGCGACGGTGGCGCGCGGTTTCGGCTTCACCAAGATGGGCGCGGTAAGCACCGGAAACCTCGGCAACTCCACCGCCGCTTACGCCAGCGCAGCGGGACTGAACTGCACGGTCTTCTGCCACGAGGACGCTTCCGCGACGCAGGTGGATCTCATCCGGCTATACGGCGCCACTGTCGTTCTTGGCGGACCGCGCACCGAGAGGCTGCGTGCCCTCGTGGAGGGCGGTGGCTGGTTTCCGAGCTACCTGGCGGACCCCATCGCCGGATTCGCGGATCCGTTTGGGGTGGAGGGCTACAAGACCATCGCATACGAGATCGTTTCGGAACTCGGTGGCAGCGCGCCGGATCGCGTGTTTGCTCCCCTGGCCGGCGGAGATGGGCTGTACGGAATATGGAAGGGCTTTGTGGAGCTGCAGAAGGTGGGCATCGTCGACCGTCCGCCGCGGATGTTCGGCGTCCAGGCGGACGGCGCCAACCCGTATGTGCGCTCATTCAACGCCGGAGAGCGCGAGGTGAGATCGGTCTCGCTTCCGCGCACAATGGCGCTGTCCATCGCGGAACACACGGGCGGCAGGCAGGCGCTCTGGGCGCTCTACGACTCACAGGGCGCCGCGGTCAGTGTCTCCGAAACCGAAATCCTGGACGCCATCCGTCGGACGGCGCTGTCGGGACTCGCGCTCGAGCCGGCCTCGGCCGCCGCGGTAGCCGGGGCGAGGAAGGTGCTTGCGAACGAGCGGGCGCGGGGCGAGACCTGGGTTGTGATTGGGACCGGCGCTCTCGTCAAGTGGCCCGAGACGTTCGAAGTGCTGTTTCCCCTGCCCGGCGTCGCAGCCATCGGTGAGGACCACGGGAAGATCCAGAATGCGCCTCGACCTGTGTGACCGCTACGCGCGCCTCTACAACGGCGCGATCTCCGACGTTCTGGACGAGATGGGCTACCGGAGCCAGGCCCTGCCCTCGTCTCTTGTCCCGCTCGCCCCTGGAATGCGGATACACGGGTTCGCGCTTCCGGTGCTCGGGAGAGTGACGGATGCTAAAGACCCGCAGCGCATCTTCGTGCCGCTGCTGAAGATGCTGGGCGACGTCACGCCCGGCAGCGTGGTGGTGACGCAGGCGAACGACGAAGCCAGCGCCCACCTGGGCGAGCTGTCGGCGACCGCCATCCAGGGGCGCGGCGGCCGCGGAGCCGTGCTGTATGGCGGGATCCGCGACGTGGACTACATCCTGCGGCTGGGGTTCCCGGTCTTCTGCCGGTACCGGACACCGGTGGACATCGTGGGCCGCTGGGAGGTGGAGGCTTATAACGTACCGATCGATATTGCCGGAGTCCACGTGAGGCCCGGCGACTTCATCTCCGCCGATTCGGACGGCGTACTGGTGGTCCCGGCCGAGATTGCGGAAGAGGTGCTGGTGCGGTCGGAGGAGCTCGCCTCGACCGAAAACCAGGTACGTGACGCCATCGTGCAGGGGGAGCACCCGCTGGATGCCTACTATCGGTTTGGCCGGTTCTGAATAGCTTCTGAAAGAATGACCGACTCTCTGGAAAACCTACGGCAGATCGTTCTCCGGCACCGCGCTTACCGGGCGCGGACACTGAACCTGATTGCCTCCGAGAATGTGATGAGTCCCGCCGTGGAAGGCATGTTCCTCACGGAACTGTCCCACCGCTATGGCGACTACCTGGGGACGGACCCGCGCGACCGCAAGTACACGGGCAACCGCTATCTGGCGGATCTGGATGCCGGCGTACAGGAGGCGCTCCGGACGCTGTTTGGCTGTCGCTTCGCGGACGCACGGCCGATCTCGGGTCATGTGGCGGGGGTGGCCGCGATCCTGGCCCTGTGCAAGCCTGGCGACACCGTTTTAGAGATGGATGCGGCTGGCGGAGGCCACCGGCTGGCCGAAAAGCTCTCCGTGGCGCCGCTCTGCCCGTTGCGGGTGCTTCCCGTGCCTATCGATGCTGGTACATACAACGTGGACGTGGCTGCGTCGGTCCACGTGATAGAGCGCGAGCGACCGCGGCTGGTGATCCTCGGCTCCTCGCTCATGCTGTTTCCCCATCCCGTGGCGCCGCTGGCGGAGGTGGTCCATGCGGCAGGCGGCTATCTGCTGTTTGATGCATCGCACGTGCTGGGGCTCATCGCGGGCGGCGCCTATCCCCACCCCCTCACCGAGGGCGCGGACCTGATCTCGTCCTCCACGCACAAGACCTTCGCGGGCCCCCAGGGCGGGCTCATCCTCGGCAACGACCTGGCTCTCTGCGAGCGGGTCGCTGCAGGTATCTATCCCGCGCTGGTCACGAACCACCACCTGCACCGGCTGCCCGCACTCTGGACCGTGTGCGAAGAGTGGCGGACATTCGGGCGCGACCACTCGCGGGCGGTAATATCCAACGCGCGGGCGCTCGCGGCGGCCCTTTCCGAGCGCGGCCTCTCTGTCGTGGGCGAGGAAGCCGGCTTCACGACCACCCATACCGTCCTTATCGCCGAGGCCGATTCACCGGCTGCGGCGACGCGGCTGGAAATCGCCGGCATTCTGGTGACGCCGGTCAAGCTGCCCTCCGAGCTCGGCGGCGCGTGCCTGCGTCTGGGGGTACAGGAGGTCACACGTTTAGGCATGATGCCGGCGGACGCCGCGCAGATCGCGGAACTCATCCACGCAGCGATGCGCGCCACCCGGCCTGCTAAGGAGATCGCCTGTCTGGTGGAGGAGGTCGTGGAGCCCTGGAAGGAATGCCGGTTTACGTGGGAGAAGGGCGACAGGCCGTGCGCATTCTGACGCTGGATCTGGGCACGGGCGCGCTGAAGGCGTGTCTCTGGAAAGAGGCGCGGCTCGTCGCCTGCCGGACGGCTGCGCTGACCACGCGGCTGCAGGGAGAAATTGCGGAGCAGGACCCGCGGGACTGGTGGGAGCAGACCGTCCGCCTGGTAGGAGAGCTCCTCGCCGCACATCCAGACTATGCCGATGTGGACTGCATCGGCGTGACCGGCCACATGCACGCGCTCGTGCCGACCGATGCAGGGGGCGAGCCCCTCGCAGCAGCCGCCGTCGTGCCGGACCGCCGCGCCCGCGCGGCATGCCGGGACCTGGATGACGAGTTTGGAGCGTCCCGGATCCTGCGTTGGACCGGCGGCCGCCTGCATGCGACGACCGCTCTGGCGAAGGCGAGACACTTTGCCCGGGCGGAAGACCGAGCATGGACAGAGGCGCGATGGCTCCTGCCGCCTAAAGACCATCTGCGCATGCGGCTGACGGGAGAGGCGGCCTCCGACCCCATAGACGCCGCGGGCACCATGCTGTGGGACATTCAGCAGGGCCGGTGGCACGAGGGACTGGCGGAGTTTGCGGGCTGCCGGCTTTCGCAGCTCCCGCCTGTACTCGCCACCGTGTCACTGGCGGGACGGCTCCGACCCGAGGCCGCCAGCGTGCTGGGCCTCCGCGCCGGTACGCCTGTGGCAACCGGCGGCGGCGACGACATTGAGGTTTTCGGTGCCGGCGTCATGCGGCCGGGAGACCTCTTTGAGCATCTGGGCACCACCGGATCCATCTATGTGGCGACGGACGGGCCCATCATTGACCCGGCGGCGCGGGTGGAAACCTATCCCGACGTCCTGCCGGGCCGGTGGCTCATGGGCGGATCCACCAGCGCCGCCGGTCTGGCCCAGCGCTGGATTCTGGCGCTCACTGGCCAGGAGAACGACTGGGCGGAGGCGGACGCGCTCTACCAGCGGATGGCGGCGGAGTCGCGGCCATCCGAGGTCACGTTTCTGCCCTACCTGGCCGGCGAGCGTGCGCCGCTGTGGGACATAGACCGCGCTGGCGCCCTGTTGGGCCTGCGCGCCCACCATACTGCCAAGGACGCCATCCAAGCCGTCGTGGAGGGGGTCCTGTTCTCGCTTCGCTCCGTCCTGCAGGTACTGGACGAGTTGGGCGTGGCGACGGCCGAAGGCAAGGTCCACACGGCAGGTCCGTTTGGCGACGGCGAGGTGTTGGGGCAGGTCCGCGCCAACGTGTACTGCCGCGAGGTGGTGCGGCTCGGAGACGGGGAGGCAGGCACGAGCCTCGCGGCTATGGCGCTTGCGTCCTGTGCCGTGACCGGCGAGGACCCCTATGAAATGATGAGCCGCCTGCTCATTCCCCGATGGAGCTACCGGCCGCGAGACGAGGCCTGCAAGGCCTATGACGTGGCCTACCGGCGCTACCTGCGCGCCATGGACCTGCTCTGCGAGTTCGACCAGGAAGAGAGAGCCGAGCCATGAAGGTTGGTCTGGGGTTTATAGGCGCGGGCAATCACGCCCGCCATCACATGAAGGAGTTTTCCCATCTCCTGAACGCCCGCCTGGTGGGTGTATACGATGTCGATATCGCCCGTGCGGAGCAGGCTGCCGGTGACTATCCAGGAATGGGCGTCACACGGAGTGTCGCCGACCTCCTGTCTGACCCGGATGTCCAGGCCGTGGTTATTGCGACTCCGGCGGAGACGCACCGCGAACTGGCTATCGCGGCGCTGGAGGCCGGGCGAGACGTGCTTCTGGAGAAGCCGATGGCGCACACTCCGGAGGACGCGCTGGCGATCGTCCAGTGCGCCGAGGCACATCCAGATCGCATGCTGCTCGTGGGCCACTGCGAGCGATTCAACCGGGCCTATATGGACGCGAAGAAAGCGGTGGAGGAGGGCGACGTCGGCACTCCGCGCTTCATATCCGCGACCCGCATCACGCCGATGAAGCTCAGCAACCCGGAATGGAAGTTGGGCGCGCTGGACACGGCGGTCCACGATATCGACATTATCCTCTGGCTCATGGGCCAGCGCCCCACCTCCGTGACGGCGCAGGGCGTGACGGTGGACCGCGGCCTGTCTATTCCAGACCACGTGACGTACCAGATCCGGTTTGACGGGGGCGGCCTCGCGGACGGACACATCGGCTGGATACCGTTCAGCGGGGGGTATCCGCTGCCAAGCAACGCGCACCCGCGCCTCTTTCTCGCGGGCACAGGCGGGATTATCAGCCTGGACCTGTGGAAGCGACCGGTCGCCGTCCACTCGCACGAGACGGGCGCCTACTTCTGGCCGGACGATGTCCTGGTGGGATACGCAGACTACTTTACGGAGGTGACGGCGCAGAACTATACGTTCTTGAACTGCGTGCTGAACCGCATTGCGCCTCCCATCATGCCGCGGGAGGCATACGACGCTCAGCGGGTGGCGCACGCCGCGCACGTGTCCCTGGGCCAGGGCGGATCGCCCGTTGCACTCGACTGATGCAGAAGGGGTATGGAAAGTGAGCGAAGGGAGAGACAGCACACAGCGCAAGGCGCTGCTGGAGACGATGACCTGGCCGGAGGCCCGCCGGGCCGCCGAGGACGGGGGCCGGGTCGTGCTGCTGCCGGTGGGAGCCATCGAGCAGCACGGACCGCACCTGCCGGTAGACGTGGACAACCGAATCGTCACCTGGCTCTGCGCTGAGGCGGCCCGGCGGCGTCCGGACCTCATCCTGAGCGTGCCGCCCATCCACTACGGCTTCAACGAGCACAATATGGGCTTTCCCGGCACCGTTTCCGTGGAGGTCCAGCACTTTATCGACTACGTCTATGACATCTGCCGCAGCTTCGTCCGTCAGGGACATACGCGCATCGTCCTGATCAACGGGCATGGCTCCAACAGCATGCCCTGCGCGCTGGTGGCACGCCAGGTTGTCAACCACAGTGAGGACGCACTCGCCGCCGCCATCAACCACTGGAACCTGGCGCGGGATCTGGCTGCGCGCGTCCGTGAGACGCCTGTAGGCGGCATGGCGCACGCCTGCGAGTACGAGACCTCCTGGTACCTCTTCCTGGACCCCACACTGGTGGAGATGGACCGGGCGGCGGTGGACATGGTGTGCCACCGCTCGAAGCACGTGTGGGTGGACCTGATGGCCGGTGACGGGCCTGTCGCTCTGATCGACGATTGGTCACGGCTGTCCAATGGCTCTGGCGTGGAGGGTGACCCGCGGACGGCGTCCGCGGAAAAGGGCCGGCAGTATGCAGAAGAGGAGGTCCGGAACCTGATCGACTTCTGCGAAGAGTTCCGGGCGATGCCCGTCTCCCCGCGCCGCGACTACACGGCCCGTGGGCATGACGCCAATCCGTACTATGAACGACAGTCTCTTCGATAGCGTATCGCCGGGAGAGAGCTGGCGCGGGGCCTGGGACTCCGGGGTGCCCGGAGCGCCGGAGCTGCCCGCAAACATCGTCCGGGGCGCCCGCACGGGACCGCGGCTCCTCCTCACGGGCGCCGTGCACGGAGATGAATACGAAGGGCCGGCGGCCATCCACGCGCTCTTCGGCCGGCTGGACGCGTCCCGGTTAGCTGGCACCGTCATAGGCCTCCCCATCGTCAACGTCGCCGCCTGGCAGGCCCGGTCCCGAGTCTCTCCGGCGGACGGCGGGGACCTCAACCGGAGCTTCCCGGGCCGTTCATCCAATGACGCGGGATACTCGCTGCGGCTGGCGGAAGCCGTGTTCGAAGGCTGCATCCAGCACTGCGACGCCCTGATCGACCTTCACAGCGGGGGAGCGGCGCTCGTGCATCTTCCGCTCATCGGCTGGTACAGGAGCTCGGGGGATGAGGCGGAGCGGATCGCACGCCGGTTCGGTCAGCCGTTTTATCCCTGGGTCCTGCCTGACACCCCGGGGGTGCTCTCCTACGAAGCGCAGCGAGCCGGGAAGGTGGCGCTCGGGGCGGAGTGGGGCGGAGGGGCACGGCTGGACCCCGAGGGAGCGGACGCCTACCTTGCCGGTCTCTGCCGCGCGATGGTCCTGCTCGACATGGTCAGCCCGGCCTTCGCCCATGCGGTGCCGGAGCCGGATCCCCGCCGGGCCATCGCCGGGGACTATCAGAAAACGGAGGTAGGCGGCCTGTTCGCCTGCGGAGTGCGTCTGGGCGAGGAGATTGCCGGAGGCGCGCCGATCGGCAGCCTCATGGACCTCCTCGACGGCCGTACGACGGTGGTGCGGGCTACCCGGGGCGGAACGGTGGCGGGTCTGCCTCACATCTCCCTCCTGCGTTCCGGCGACCGCGTGGCCTACATTGGGTAGGCGGAGATCATTCTCCCGCAGGCGGCCATGGTACCGGTAGTCTCCTCAGGTTTCGCTGCTGCTATCTGTCTGGTGCTCGGAATCATGTCTTTCGCCCTATCCTCTATATCCACCAGCCGCCTCCAGCCGGTCTCCCCGAGGGCGTGCATGCCGCATCCTGGGGACTACACATTCATGTGGTGGCCCTTCGGCTGGCGGGGCCGGTCTCCGGACGGACGCCAGGTCCTCTGTATCCGGACGGGACGGTACGGCCTTGCCCTGGACGTGGAACGAGCGCACCTGCTCCACTTCGGGCTTATTCGGAACCCCAGAACATATCTGGACGCGGTGGGCGAGGACAATGAGGCCGTATTTAGCCTGCCTGCCGCGGAGCTGCACCTGGAGGTGGTAACCGGCACCCAACACTACCGCTGCGTCCGGGCCGCGACGGACAAGCAGGACCTGCTCGACTATCCCATACGCATCATCGAGAGCGGCCGGTTCTTTCAACGCGTGGACATCCTCCAGCTCAACTTTGAGGAAGCCGGCGGCAGGAAGCTGGCAGCGACCGGCCGGCTGGAGATATGCGCCTGGCCTGATCGGGTGGGCTTCCTATTGGAATGCACGCCCCGGGAGAGCCTGCGGAACGCGCGCCTGCAGCTCCGGGTTAAAACGCCTGACGGTATGCGCCAGAGCCAGAGCGAGGATGCGCTCACCGGGGTGTGGCGGTCCGGGCAGACACGCTCGGCAGGTGTTTGGCTCACGACCGGTGAGGCGGCCGAGGAGACATCGCCAGCCGAAGCTTCTGTGCGCGCCCTGGACCCCAGGAGCCCCGCCACCCCTCTGGAGGTAACGTACGACCCGGTGCGTGGCTGGTACCGTGTCGCGCTCCCAACGGAAGACTGGGACATGGAGGAGGACCTCGACCGCCTGGACCGGGTCGATCTGAGCCTGTCCAATCCCGTAAGCATGGACCGTGAGGTGCGCCTGCTGTTCGCGAAGGACGATCATTTCACGGGGATTACGGGTCTCACGCCCATGCTCCGGGACGGGGACGGCTACCCGACGGGGATCCCGGTCCAGATCTCCAAGAACTGGCACCGCGCCTCAGGGCGGAAGCTCCTCTACCAGGGACCCTGGTTCCACGGTTTCACGGTCCTGCACCTGCCCGCGCACAGCGAGACCCGGCTGGAGCTCGGCATCACCTATGCGCGTTGGGGTGGCGTCCCCGCGGCTTCGCACGCGCAACTCTGCCTGATCGGGTGGGGCACTAACCAGCTCTGGGAGGAGGCGGCCATAGGGAGCTTCGGCGAGTCCATCTGCTACGACCCGGATGTGAACCTGCAGCGGGCGATGATCGATGACGTGCGGCCCCTCATGGTGTGGAGGAAGGATGCGCGGCGGCAGAAGTGGAGCTGGACGAATAACGTGGGCGGAGGAGACTTCCTGGTCTACTTCGACTCGCGCGGCCAGAAGCAATACCTATCGAGGATGCGGACCGCCTACCGGGCGTACGGTCCAAACCTCACCGATGTGGTGTACTCCGGCCAGACCGCGGATGGCCATATCGCGGCGCGGATAGAGGTGTTGTCTCCGCGCTCGGACGATACCAACCGGGCGCTCCACCGATTCCGCTACGACGTCCTCAAGCCGACCCCCTTTAGGCGGCTCGCGTTCTATCAGGTCGGGGCAGATCACTACAACGATCACCAGTTCCTGCAGATGGCCCGGGGGAATGCCGCCGGGCTGACGGAGGAGTGGCGCGTCCATCCGGGCGGCCAGCGCTACGACCGCACCGGAATGCCCTGTCCGGGCGAGGCGCCATGGTTCTCCCTCCATCAGGCCATCAGCAAAGACCAGAAGGGCGGGGCGTGGGCCAATCGGGGGCTCGTGATCCGGTCCTGGAGTGCGCGGCTCGCCGGCAAGGAGGTGTCCATCCCTTATGCCTCCTGCTACGGCACCGATGACGGCGTTCCCAGCATGAACGTGGAGCTTTCCGCCCCGCCCGGCGTCACGGCGCTGCAGCCGGGCGACTTTGTGGAGGCGGAGGTAGAGCTGGCTGTGATGCCGATGACGGCGTCCGACTACTACGGCCCGAACGCCAACCTGCGCGCGGCGCTGGAGGCGCACGGAAACACCTGGCTACCCATCCTGCGGGAAGCGGCCAGCAACGACCTGGGGCTGAAGGCGCTCCGAGGCTCGGTGGTGCGGCGCAACCCGCCTGCCGTGGAGGCCGATGCCGCGGGTACTGCCGAGATCCAGATAACCGGCGGTCTCGCGTACGTGCCGGTCGTCTTCACCGGGCTGGACGACTACCGCGGGTACGCTTTGTACCGGCGCCGCGGGCGGCAAAGAGTTCGTGTGGACCAGACGGTGCACGGCAACGATTACTGGCAGGCAGACTACGATGCGGTACGGAGGAAGTGGTCCCTTACATTCAATGTTCCGCTCGATACGCCCGCGGACCGGCGCGAGACTGTAGACCTGGAGCTCATCAGGATCCCCACGGGCAAGAGCACCCAGCATGGCCGCCACCCCACCGGCGCCCTCCGGCCCTGAGACTACCTGCGAGCATGTGGACGAACCGTCCGCCTCCGCGGAGCGGACGCGCAACCCGGTCACGCCACGCGTCATTCTGCTCTCGCTGCTCCTCATACCCCTGAACGCCTGGTGGCTGGTCGAGATCGAGTACATTCGCTACTCCGATAACGCCACCACACAGGCGATTTTCTTCAACGCCGTCTCGCTGCTGCTCGCGCTCCTGGGCCTCAACGCGCTGCTCCGCCGCGTGCGCGGGCGATGGGAGTTCACCCCGCAAGAGCTGGTCGGGGTCTACGTTGTGGTGGCCGTGGCGAGCAACATGGCCGGGCACGACGTACTGCAGATACTGTTCACCACGCTCACCTACGTCTTTCGGCATAACACGCCGGAAAATGGCTGGGGAACGAAGATCATCCCCTACCTGCCGGACCACCTGGTGGTACGCGATCCTGAGGCCATCCGTGCGTTGTACGAGGGCAACTCCACCCTCTATCGCTGGGATCACATCCGGCCGTGGCTGGTGCCGCTGGCCTGGTGGACTCTGTTCACCATGCTCCTGGTGTGGACGATGCTCTGCCTGGTGGCGCTCTTCCGCCGCCAGTGGGACGCCGAGCGGTTGACCTATCCCATCGCCGAGATACCTATCCAGATCATCCAGAACCAGGAGCCGCTATTCAGGTCACGCGTCCTGTGGGCCGGCATGGCAGTAGGCGCAGCAGGCCAGATCATTAACATGATCCACTCGCTGGTGCCCTCCTTCCCGGGCGTGCCCATTGGCGTGCAGACGTTCCAGGCCGAGACCTACCCGTGGAACGCAGCGGGACCGATTCCGGTCTCCTCGTTCCCCTTCGCCTATGGATTGACCTTCCTGCTGCCGACTCAGATCGGGTTTTCGGTGTGGTTCTTCTTTCTGGTTAGCCGCATCGAACTCATTGGCGCGGCGATGGCCGGCTATACGGAGTGGGGGAGGTTCCCCTACGTTCAGCAGCAGGGCGTGGGAGCAATTCTGGGTGTGTTTCTAGCCGTTGTCTACGCCGCGCGCGGCCACCTTGTGCGGGCCTGGCAGGCGGCTCTTCACCCGGGCCTGGCCCACGGCGAGAACGCGGGCGAGCTCATGTCCTACCGCGTGGCCGTGTTCGGTCTGATGGCGGGCGCAGCGGGGATGCTCTGGTTCGCGGCAGGCGCCGGGATGCGCCCCACAACGGCGTTGCTCTATCTGGCCATCCTCTTTGCCATTGTGCTGGTGGTCGGCCGCCTCCGTGCAGAGGTCGGGCTGCCTACGTACGAGCTGTATCAGGTGGGAGCGGACCAGGTACTCCAGCGCGTGAGCGGTACCGGCGCGTGGACCAGGGGCGACCTGGTGACGATGACCCTCTTTTTCTGGCTGACGCGCACTCACCGGCAGTTCCCCATACAGACGCAGCTCGACGCCGCTCGCTTGGCGAACCGGTCTGGGACATCCCTCCCGGCGCTGACGCGCCTGATCCTGGCGGCGAGCCTGCTCGGATCTGTCGCGGCCTTTTGGGCGCTTCTGCACAGCACCTACAGGACAGGCTACGAATCGGCGCACTTTCAGGGCCCGGCGCTGTGGGCTTTTGGCGCGGAGCCGTGGCAGAAGCTGGACCGCTGGGTGTCGGCGCCGGAGCAGCCGGATCCCGGCTCGATGGGCGCCTACGCATTCGGAGCGTTGTTCACGGTCTTCCTGGCGGGAATGAGAGCGCGCTTTGTGTGGTGGCCGTTCCACCCGGCGGGCTACCTGGTGGCGGGGAGCTTCGGGCTGTTCCGGCTGTGGCTGCCGGTGTTCGTGAGCTGGCTCGCGAAGGTGCTCATCCTGCGCTATGGCGGACTGCGGGGTTACCGCCGCGCTCTTCCCTTCTTTCTCGGGCTGGTGATGGGAGAGTTCACCGCCGGGTTTGGCCGCACGCTGCTAGACCTGGCCTTTGGCCTGCACTTTCCGCCGGAGTCCGGGATCGGCGGCCTGTGAGACGCCATGACCGTCTCCCGTGTATTCTTAGGCCAGATCCAGAGCGCCTGTCTTCTCCAGGTCTCCTCGGACGGCTCTCTTCAGATCTTCCAGATAGAGGGCGTGCCAGCGACGGCATACCTCATGTAGCTGGAAGGAGTGCACCGTGGGCTCCTCAAATGTTTATAGCCGGGCGGCCAATACGGCACCGCCCGGCTTCAGTGGAGAACGGTTTAGGGTCACCGTTCATGACCCGAAGGCTAAAACGAGGTCAGACCCCGCCGTCCTCCTGTTGACTAAAATCCATGTTAGCCACCACCTCCTTCTTTGTCTGCGCCTATTATCGCATGGCGGGCCGGAGCCCGTCAAGCCAGCGATTCAGGCTCCGATGGACCGTTTTTCGCTCCCAGCCCGTCGCCACCCCCGGCAGGAGCCGGCCCGCGCCATTCACGTAGTCGCTGCGCTGCCTCTCCTCCTGTCTATCTAGTCTGTAGCGCTGCACGCGGGCAGCAGCCGTGCCACATGAACCTGCTATGAGCCTGCCAGGCTGCATTCCGGCAGTAGCGCCGCACGCGGTCCGGGCACGGCCGGCGGGAACTGTCCCGCAGGGACGGTCGCGGTTCCGGCGTTGCCTGCGAAGCCCGCAGAGCGGCTCGTTATGAGGGGAGGCTGAGGGGGCGAATTAAGTCCCCTCAGCGGGAGCACGAGGGCAGAGCCCTCGGAACAGGGCCGCAGCCCGAGGGCAGAACCCTCGGAATCTGCACCCTTACCGCGCTTACCTCACACACTCCGGCAGCCAATCGCATCCGTAATGTGGTGCCGCCGCTCCTCCGGATCGCCTGAATCAGCTAATTTGAGACAATGTCTCACTCCGGCCTCCGTGGAATCCGGATCTCACGACTCTCGACTCCGCCGCTACGTGGCGCCCTCGCGGCAATTTGCCACGCCGCGTGTCAAATTGAGACAATGTCTCACTCCCCCCTCCCCCGGATTCCGGTCTCACGACTCCCGACTCACGACTCCGCCCGAACGTGGCACTTCGCAGCCCACAGGGTATCCTTGTCCAAGCGGTATGTCCGCCCGGAGGCCTCCCCTGGAATTCCGTCCTATCACCGCCGACGACATAGAGCAGTGGCAGCGGATCGCCTCGTTCTCCTACGAGCGCGGCGCGCCCGTCACCGTCACCCCGGAGCACTTCGGGCAGCCGGACCGGTACCGCATCGGCGCCTACGATGGCGGCAAGCTGCGCGCCTGCCTCGGCATCAACGATTACCAGATGTTCTTCGGCCGGGACCGGCGGCCGTGCGGCGGCGTCGCGGGCGTCATGTCGGAGCCGGCCTCGCGGGGGCGCGGCTATGCCGGCGGCCTGATGCGCCGCAGCCTGGAGGTGATGCGAGAGGACGGCAAATACCTCTCCTCACTCTGGCCCTTCAGCTTCGCCTACTACCGACAGTTCGGCTGGGAGTGGACCGGCTTCAACCGCTACTACAAGCTGCCCATCCGCGCCCTCTGGTCGGACAAAGAGGCGGACTACATGGAGCCGCTCTATGAGCCGCAGGCGGATCTCCTCAACCCGCTCTACGAGGCGCAGGCCACTCGCTACAACGGCCCGCTGGTTCGCAGTCCCGGCCGATGGCCCGCCCACCTGCGCGCCAGGGACGGGCGGGAGCCCATGGTCTATCTCTACCGGCGAGACGGCGCGCCGGAGGGGTACGCCATCCTCCGCTTCATAAAGAATAGCGACACGCTGCGAGTGGAGGACTTCGTCGCCCTCTCGCGCCGAGCTTATCTGGGCATGCTCGGCCTCGTCCACCGGCATGAGATGCAGGGGCAGGATGTAGAGCTCCAGGTGCCGCCGGATGACCCCCTCTGGTCCTTCATCCGAAGCTATGACGTGGAGACAAAGGAGGTCTCGGCGGGCATGGCGCGGGTCGTAGACGTGACCGCCGCCCTCCAGGAGCTGGAGCCACCCGCGGAGGTGCGCGGCGCCGCCGTCTTCGCCCTGCAGGACGAGACTGCTCCCTGGAACAGCGGGACCTGGCGCGTCACCGCGGAGGACGGAATGGTCACGCTCGCGCCCTGCCGGGACGAGCCGGGCATCGCCCTGGACATCCAGGCGCTGACGCAGGCCTATTGGGGCACGCCCTCCCTGGAGACGCTCCGAGCCTGGGAGCGGATCTCCGTCTCCCGTGAGGCGGACTTCCAGCTTCTTCACGCCCTCCTGCCGTCCCGCCTCGTGTGGCTCGCGGACGACTTCTGAGGAGGCCGGGTGACGGCAGACGGTCGACGCACGGATTCCTTCCTCCGTCTTCCGTCACCCGTCGGCTCAACCCGTGAAACCGCGTGCTACAGACCAACGTACCAACGGCAGGAGCAAGAAACTTGTTTCACTTTGCTGGAGGAAGTTGCATCCGGCTCGTAGGAATGTTAGCGGGTCTGTATCGACCGTCCGATAGGACGGTTTCCATTAGCCGGGCGGATTCATCCCCCGGCGGAGTCCCGGCACGCAGGTTATTTCGTCAGAGCCGATCTGCCGGTCTCCTGGACTTCGCCCGCACCCTTCCCGGGCCGGGCAGGGATTCCGTGCTGGTCGTGCGGAGGCTCGGACAGTCCACGGAGCTGGAGCGATGGAGCATCGCCCCGAGCCGCAGGACTGCCGCGCGCCGTGTGGAAAGGCAGATCACAGACGCCGTACCCCGCGGAACGGATGTCCTGCTCGTGTCCGCCCACCGGCTGGACCTGCTGCCGGCAAGCCTGGCGGGGCCGGCGCACACGCTATGGACCACGGAACGGACCATCCTGCGAGCGGTGCCGTGGGAGAGGGGATGGCTGGCGCTCACGTGCAAAGGCTCCCGCGACGGACATCCGCTGAGAGGAACCGTCACCTTTCTGGCTGGCGGCCATGCGCGCGAGCTCTCGCTGCTGCCGCGCTACAACTTCTGGGAGCTGCAGACGGGGGACGTGGACGGCGATGGGAAGCCGGAGATCGCGCTCTGCACCTGGAGCAAGACGCGCATTGTCCCGCGCTACGCCCGGCGCTTCTTCATCTACGGCTGGGATGGTCACGACGTCTATCCGCGCTGGCGCGGCTCGCGCCTGAGCAAGCCCTATGAGGAGGTCCGGCTGGTCCCGCCCGTCCCCTCCCTCCCTGGCCTCCCCCCGGGTAGGGGGGAGGTGCCCAACGGGCGGAGGGGGGCGCATCTCCTGAGCGTGGAGATAACCCGTTCCGGCCGCCGGTGCCTGGTGGAGTACGCCTGGAACGATTTCGGCTTCACGGGATTGGCCCAAAGCCCGGAGTATGACCGGATTCGGATACTGGACGGTGGCGGTATGGGAGTGTGGGGGCAGGGGGCACGGAGTGTGGAAGTGGACGGAATCCGGAATCCCCCATACCCCCACACCTCCATACCCCCAACCCTGATTCGCGCTGCCTCCGGCACACGGGAGGCCCTCTACGCGGTCACCCGCCGGGAGGACCGGTTGCTGCTGCGCCGGATCTGCCCGCTAAGGCGGGACGGCCTCGTTACTTCGGGCCGGTTTCTACCCGCCCCACGTGGCGTGGCGAGCAGACAATGGAGTGTATTCGTCTTCCGCGCGCAGGATGTTACTCACGCGCGGCTTTACGCCTTAGAACCGCCGGACGGGAGACGGAAGACGGGAGACGGATCCGGAGTCCGTCATCCGTCACCGGTCTTCCGTCAATCCCCAAGGAGTTACTCACAATGAACGCGAGGCGACTCGTATCCGTTGCATGCCTCCTGACCATTCTTGCCGGCTGCAGCCACCCCAGGCAGGCGAGCCTTCCGGTTGGGCCCCCCTCCGGGCCTGCGGGAGGCGCCCAACAGGCGGAAGGGAGTGCGCAGGTCACACCGGCGAGCTACCAGCGGGATCCCAACAACCCCTTCCAGCAGGAAGTGTACTCCGACCCCACCGTAACGGCATCCATTCCGGACTATAAGGTCGACCCCGGATTCAGCAACGTCGCCAACTGGAAGCAGTTCGCCTCGGCCTTTGACGCGCAGCAGCGGGACTTGCTCGCCAAGAACCTCTTCATCGTGCTCCCGGCGGACCGGCACCAGATGTCGTTCATCTATGAGGAGAACAACTACACCAAAGGCCCGAAGGACCCGGAGATCCCCTCCTTTGTGACCACGGATTCCACGCTTCACACCTTCCACGTCTACTACGACTACATGCTGCGCACCATCGAGAACGGCCCGCTCTACGACGCCGCCTCGGACATGACCTTGAAGCTGCTGGACGGCACCCTCCAGCAGTATGAGCAGAGCTCGGACCCCACACTGCACGAGGCTGCGCTGAAGAACATCGCCTACCTGCTGGTGCCCGCCCGCGCCCTCCAGGTGAAGGTCATGCAGGAGGTGCCCCAGGAGGCCACCGCCCTGGCGGATAAGGAGTGGGCGCTCATCCAGGCCCACCAGGGCAAGGAGCAGTCGCCCATCTTCGGCTACGCCATCGACTACTCCATGTTCGTGCCCCGCGGTCACTATACGCGCAACGAGAAGCTGAAGCGGTACTTTGTCGCCGTCATGTGGTACGGCACCGCGCCCTTGCTGGTGCGGGACGACCAGAGCAACACCCGCCCGGAGCAGATCCGCCAGGCCGCCCTCCTGGGCGAGCTGCTGACCACTCCGGCGGGGCAGTCCGGCTCGTCCGACCAATCAGAACAGACCGATTCGTCCCAGAGTGCGCAACCCGGCATGCTGTGGCGCAGGATCTACGAGCCGACGGCGTTCATGGTCGGCATCTCGGACGACATGACGCCCAGCCTCTTCAAGCAGGTGGTGGACAAAGCGGCGGGAGCCGTCCAGGACCTGGCCGACGACTCCAAGATGGATGCGGTGGTGCAGGAGGCGGAGAAGCGCAGTCCCTCCCAGATTGTGAACCTGATGCACGCCGGTTCGCCCAACAAGGAAATCCCGGTCAAGCTGATGGGCCAGCGGTTCGTGGCCGATTCGTTCGTCTTCCAGCAGCTCATGTACCCCTCAGTCGGTGACGCTAGGAAGGCGCGTATGTGGCCCTTCGGGCTGGACCTGCTCGCCGCGCTGGGCAACGACCGCGCCCTGGACATCCTGCACACGGACTACCTCCAGGGCGGGTTCGCCAACTACGACGCCCAGATGCAGAAGATGCGGGACTTCTTCAAGAACACCCCGCCCGACCGCTGGCAGGAGAACGCCTACTGGGGCTGGCTGGACGTGCTGCGGCGCGTCGTCGAGCCCAAGCCCAAAGGGTACCCCTCCTTCATGCAGGCCGCCGCCTGGCAGGACAAGTCTCTCAACACGGCGCTGGGGAGCTGGGCGGAGCTGCGGCACGATACCCTGCTCTACGCCAAACAGTCCACCGCGGAGTGCGGGGAGGGCGGCGAGGACGAGGAGAACCGCCCGCCTCGCGGCTATGTGGAGCCGGACGTCAAGACCTACAGCCGCCTGCGGTTCCTCCACACCCAGCTCTGGAAGGGGCTCAAGGCGCGCAAGCTGCTGAGCGAGAACCTGGACGGCAAGTGCCGGGACTTCGATGAGCTGCTGGGCTTCCTGGTGACCGCCTCCCAGAAGGAGCTGCAGAACCAGCCGCTGAGCCGGGAAGAGGAGGAGGAGATCCACAACTACGGCGACACCATGTCCCGCCTCAACATCTTCACCCAGGAGCTGCACACCAAGAAAAACGGGGAGGACTGGAGCGAGATCACCAGCGAGACCGACAAGGACATGGCGGTGGCGGCGGACGTGCACACCAACAACGACGAGCAGAAGGTGCTGGAGGTAGCCGCCGGCCATGCGAACGAGATCTACGTGGTCTTCCCGGCCAAGGGCAAGCTCTGGATCGGACGGGGCGCCGTGTTCAGCTACTACGAGTTCAAACAGCCGATGGACGACCGCCTGACGGACGAGAAGTGGCAGCAGATGCTCTCCACTCCCAGTCGTCCCTCCATGCAAAACTGGATCAAGAGCTTCTTCTCGGAGAAGGGCGCCAAGCTCAAAGAGCGCGTGGACGACCGGATCCTGGAAGACACCCGCTCCACCGGCGGATGCTAGAACGGATGGCCTCACGCAAAGACGCAAAGACGCAAAGAACAGATGACCTCACGCAAAGGCGCAAAGCTGCAAAGGCGCGAGAACCAAACGGAAATCGGGGCACCGGATCGGGCCGGGAGACGTTCGCATTCCTCCGCAGACGGGGATGCCCAGCCCACGGAAGCCCTTCCCTTGTGCCTTTCTTTGCGTCTTTGCGCCTTTGCGTGATTCTCCTATCCCTTGCGGCTCCCGCCCGGCCGGACGTCACGCTCGTGGCCGTGGGAGACGTGATGATGGCGCGCGGCGTGGACCATATATGCCGCAAGCATGGGTGGGACTATCCCTTCCTCCAGGCCCGGCCGGCGCTGCGAGCGGACATCACCTTCGGCAACCTGGAGTGCCCGGTCTCCAACCGGGGCACGCGCATGAGCCGCCTCTTCACCTTCCGGGCGGATCCCGCGTGCCTGCCCGCCCTGAAACGCGCGGGGTTTAACGCCCTCTCCGTGGCCAACAACCACGCCATGGACTACGGAAGGCCGGCGCTGGCGGACACCCTCTCCGGCCTGGAGGCGCAGCAGATAGTTCCGGTGGGGGCGGGACGCACGTACGCCGAGGCCGTCCACGGAAGGATCATCCGTAAGGGGAGGCTGCGCATCGGGTTCCTGGGCTTCTCCGCCTTCCCCAGCGTGGCGGGTATCTACTCCCCTAGCGAGCCCAGCGTAGCGGTGATGAGCGACGAGCGGCTCACCCAGTGCGTGCGGGACCTGAAGCGTAGATGCGATCTGGTGGTGGTCTCCTGCCACTGGGGCCTGGAGGGAGTGACGCATCACTCGCGCATGCAGGAGCGGCTGGCGCACCGCGCCATCGACGCGGGCGCCTCGCTGGTGCTGGGCCACCATCCCCATGTGCCGCAGGAGATAGAGCGGTATCACGGAGGGGTGATCGTCTACAGCCTGGGCAACTTCGTCTTCGACGAGTTCAGCCGTGGCGGCAACAGCGGCCTCCTCTTCCGCTGCCGCCTGTCCCGACGCGGCGTGACCTCCTTCTCCACCCGGCCGGTCAAGATCGAGCACTGTCGGGCGGTGTTAACCGGCGATAGGCTCGCCGAACCGGTACGCCGCGCCGGGCAATGAATTACCCGGCTAAAGAGAACCGTCCTGTCGGACGGGCGGTACAGAATCGGTTTGCTGGAACAGAGCGTCCGACAAGAGCCTATCTGTATCGTCCGTCCGATAGGACGGTTCACACTAGCCGGGCGGTTTCAACCCCCGACGGCGGAGCTGCGCACCACTCCATCACTCCGCGCTCTTACTCTCCTCCCACCGCCGTACTGGAGAGGTCCACGGCCGCGGAGCTGGTGCCCCAGATGGCCTGATCGCTCCAGACGTTGAGGCCCCAGATAGCTTGGCTCGAAGCTAGCGTATTGGTGCCCCAGATGGCCTGGGTGCCCCAGATCACCTGCGCCGTTCCCACGCCCCAGATCACCTGCGATCCGCCCACGATGTTGATGTTGCCGGCATCGTCACGCGAGAGCGTAGGGCTGGTAGCGTAGCCCGTCGCGCGGGCCGTGCTGGCCAGCGCGGCCGGGATGTTGAGGTAGCCGGCCCCGTAGGTGAGCGGATCGGCGCCCCACTTGTCCGCCGTGAGCATCAGCCGGGCCTTCACGGTGTCCGGCGTCAGGCTCGGATCCCGCTGGAGGAGCAGCGCCGCCGCCCCGGAGACCACCGGCGCCGAGACGCTGGTGCCGGAGAGGCGGAAGTACTTGTTGGAGGACTTGTCGTTCCCGTTGGTGCGGTAGGCGGAGGTAGGCACCTCGTTGGTAGACGCATACGCCGCATCCAGGTAGCTGTTGTTCACCTCCAGGGAGATAACCTGGTTGCCCGGAGCGACGATGTCCGGCTTCAGCACGAAGTCCAGGCGGCTGGGTCCGCGGCTGGAGTAGGTCGCGATGGTATCGTCCTGCCGGCTGCCATCCGTGCTCTTCATGGCGCCCACCGTGATCACGTACGGATCGTTGGCCGGTGACTGGATGGTGCCGTACGCCGTGCCGTACCCGCCATTGCTCATGCCGGACGCCGGGTTAGCGTTGAGCCGTCCGCCGTTGCCGGCGGCGCAGACCACCACAATCCCGGACTTCCAGGCGGCTTCCACGGCCTGGCAGAGCGGATCGGTGGTGTAGCTCTCACCCACGGGATGGCCCAAAGAGAGGTTCATCACGCGGATGTTGTAGCGGCTCCTGTTGTTCACCACCCACTGGATGCCGGCGATGGCGTCGCTGACGGTGCCCGAACCGGCACTGTCCAGCACGCGCACGTTGACTATGTTCGCTTGGCGGGCGACGCCGTAGAAGGTGCGGAAGTACGGCTGCCCGGTGGAGGCCGCCCCGTTCCCGGCGGCCACCCCGGCCACGTAGGTGCCGTGGCCGCAGAGGTCGTCGGATGTGGGGTTGTCCTCGGCGAAGTTGACGCTGGCGAGGATCCGCGTCCCGCCGTCCCCCTGGTTGGCCAGGTCCCGATGCGGATGGACTCCGCTGTCCACCACGGCGATACCCACTCCGGTCCCGGTGACGCCGAACTGCTGCATCGCCACGTCCGCTCCGCTGGAGCCCACCGTGAACTCATCGCACTTATGGGTTACCAGGTCCGGCGAGACCTGCCGCACGCAGGGCAGTCTGCGGAGCGCTGGCAGGCTCCGCGCCGGAACGCGGGCGGCCACGGCGTGGATGAGCGGTAGGCTGCGGTAGGGGTCCGCGCCGAGCGCCCGCAGGCTGGAGATCCGCGCCGCGTCCGGGGCCCCGTCCAGCGTCACAATGACGCGGGACCAGGCTCCGGACCGGCTTGGAAGCACGGATTCCTCTGATCCTCGGGACGAAAGGCTGGAGCGGGTCAACACGCAGCGGCTGTTTTCGGTCCTGGCTGCTGGAACGGCGGTGGACGGTTGGACGGACGCTGCCTGGGCAGTAGGAATGGACGCGGATTGGGCGCGCCCGGGAATGACCTTGTCCGGCATGGCGAGCCCCAGCGCCATGGGCGCCAGGGCCAATGCCAGTGCAACGGGCTCACGCCGGACGGATGATCGGTTGGTCTTTATCTGAGTAGACATCTCGGTCCTCCTTGCTGTTTGCCGCTTCCCAGTCCGCGAAGTCGGACTTTGCCTTGGGTAGCCCGCGACTTCAGTCGCCGGGCCAGTTCGGCGGCTGCCTAAGCCGCTACCAGGGAGGCAATCTCCGCCTCCCGCTGGGCGAGCTCCCCGATGGCCCTAACGAGCAGCTCCCGGTCGGTGCCGAAGAAGTGCTCGAAGGCCGCACCGTACGCCCATTCCCCTCCGGGAGCGGCACGCTCGTGGATCAGCGTCGCGACACAGTGCGCTTCCATTCCGGGGCTCACTTCGATCCAGAGGGTGACTACTCCGGGAGTCTCGAGACGTATGGGGCTCTGCAGCAGCACGCCCAGCGACGTGATGTCGATGGTGTGCCCAAAGAGCACCTCGCCTTCGGAGGTTTCGAAGCGGACCGGCCAGTTGACCAGGACCCGGCGCTCTCTGCGGCGGTTGTGGAGCAGTACGGTATCACCCTGCTGCCGCCACGGGTCATCGATGGATCCCTGGACGGTGAAGTTGGAGACGCGTGCCGAGGCGCAATCCTGAACGCGCAACCGGACGGCAGCGGACGTGTGAGCGGTCATCATGGAACCCTCCCTGAGCGGCTTGTATGAGGTCAACGGATGAAGAATGAGGGATGAGGGATGAATCTGGTCCCTCAACCATCAGCCATCAACCATCAACCATTGGTTCAGTGAGGTTTACCGGCCCACTCGCGAAGAGAAGGGGGAGAGGAAGACCTTTTGGCCTTTCCTCCTTTTCTTGCGGTAATGCCCTTTTCGGCGGCTCGGCGGCCATCGGAGAGGTGAGGGGTGAGAGGTGAGAGGTGATAGCCAGATTCCGGCCATTCATCCTTCATCCCTCATCCTTCATCCTTTCGCGGTCAGGCCCGTAGCTTTGCGTCCCCGGGTTTCCTCGGGTTTGCCATTATCGTGGGCGGATCAACCATCCATGGAGATGATTCCATACGTGGATAATGCCGAAGCCTGTACGGGATACCGGAATGCACGCCGGGAGGAATGCGGGATTCGGGGTTCGGGGTTCGAAGAACGGTGGTCCGGAGTCACCCCCTCACCCCCTTCAGCTTTACGCAGCGAGGCGGCGAGGTTGATCGTCCTGCTTGCGCTCCGCCTTCGAGGAGTACATGCGGGAGTCCGCCACCGCCAGAAGCGCCTCGCAGTGCTCCCCGTCCGACGGGAAGCAGGCGTACCCGATGCTCACTCCCACGCGCAGCGGCCCGAATACCGGGTGCTCCGCCTGCGGGTCGTATGCGGCCACCGACTGGTGGATCCGGCGCACGATGTGCTCGGCGTCCTCTTCGTTCGCGCCGTCCACCGTAATGAGGAACTCGTCGCCGCCGTAGCGTGCCACCACGTCCGTGTCGCGCACCAGAGTACGGAAGACGCCCGCCAGGGCGCGCAGCACCTCGTCTCCCTTCTGGTGGCCGAACGTGTCGTTGATCGGTTTGAAGTTGTCCAAGTCCAGGCAGAGGAGCGCAAACCCAGGGATCTGGTGCGGCTCGTCGCCCGGAAGCTCCTCCGGACGGCTGGCGGCTGCGGCGCACCGCTGCGCCACGTACTGCCGGAAGTAGCGCACGTTGTACAGGCCGGTGAGCGGGTCCGTATAGGCGTCGCTGCGCGTCCGGTCGAACTGCAGCCCGTTGTGGATGGAGAGCGCCGCGCGCTCCGCGATGGTCTCCAGCAGGCTTCGGTCGCTGGGCAGGAAGGCGTTGGGACCGGCCTGGTAGAGGCTCAGGGTGCCGAGCGCCTGCCCATCGTGCACGATGGGCACGATGAGCGCCGACCGGAACCCCAGCCGCTCCCCGTCCTGCGTGTCCGGCGGGACCAGGTCCAGCGGGTCGAACGGTCCGCAGTAGGACTGACGCCCCAACAGGGCCCGCACGGTGGGCCGCGACGGATCGGAGGCCGCCCAGCCGCTCAGGTGTCCCCGCTGCGCGCCGGCCAGCGCGCGCACCTCCAGCGTATCGCTGGCGTCTTTGCGGAGCAATACCGCGCAGACGGAGCCGGGGAACACCTCCTCCAGCTTGGAGGCCAGCAGCTCCAGCCCGGAATCGAGATCCAGACAGGCCGCCAGGCTCTGGGACAGCTCGTAGAGCATCCACAGCTCCGTGGAAGCACGCCGGATATTGCGGGCCACGGGGTCCAGCCGCGATGGAGAGGCCGTGTTCGTGGCGAGAGGCCCGAGTCCCTCGGCCGCCAGCCCGGCGATCACCTGGTCCACCACCTCCGTGAAGGCCCGCACCACCTCCGGGTCGAAGTGGCTGCCGGACTCCGCCAATATCGTCTTCACCGCCTGCTCGTGCGAGATAGCCGGGCGGTAGGGCCGGCCGGAGGTGAGCGAATCGTATACGTCGGCTACCGTCAGGATGCGCGCGGACAGCGGGATATCCCCGCCCTTCAGCCCGCGCGGATAGCCGTTGCCGTCCCACCGCTCGTGGTGGTGGCGAACCGTCTCCACCACCGGCCACGGGAAGCCGACGGGCTCCAGAATGGCCGCACCTATCTCCGTGTGCTCCTTGACTTTGGCAAACTCTTCGGCGGTCAGCTTACCGGGCTTGCGCAGGATCTGGTCCGGCACGCCCATCATGCCGATGTCGTGCAGGAGTGCGCCTGTGCGCACCGCCTCCAGGTCCGGCTTCTTCGCGCGCATCTTCAGCGCGGTAGCCTCCGCGTAGCGGTGGACACGGATGATGTGGTGCTGGGTGAAAAGGTCCTTAGCGTCGATGGCCAGCGCGAGACTTTTGATGGTGTTCAGGTACAGGTCGGCGAGCTGCACCTGGTTCACCTCCAGCTCCTGGATCTGGTCGCGGCTGGCCTGCTCGCGCGCTTGAAAGATGGCGTACGACTTGTAGGTCAGGATGGCGATGGGGGACCCGAACAGCAGGATGGGGATGACGTGCCCGTTCATGAGCGGCGAGGCCAGCGTGGCCACAAAGCCTCCCATGAAGTAGTTAGGCGCGGTGGTGAGGAACGCGTCGTTCCACACGGCAAAGATGCTCTTGCCGGTGGAGAGCGCGATCACCGTCGAGACCCCCACGGTGTTCACCAGGTAGAAGACCATACAGGAAGCCGCGACCGCGGGAAACGACTCGTACGGCCGCAGGAGGAGCGTCCAGCCGTTCAGGTACAGGAACGTGGCGCTTGCCGCCCAGGTGTGAATCACCGTGAGGCAGACGTTGAACAGGAGCTGGTGAAGCTGCTGCCGGTGCGGGTAGAGGCAGCTTGAGAGGCAGCCGGTCACGGCCACGATGAGCGCACCCACCGGGCCGAACTGCAGGATGGCGGCGAAGGAGATGGCAAACCCGATGGAAAGCGACCCCACGTCCGACGTGCTGGTGTGGCGCATCAGGCGCAGCTTCTTGCCGCCGGCCAGCAGCGCCAGGAAGCTGAAGGCTATCAGCTCCCGCTCCTTGCCGGCCATGTAGGCCATCCCCTTCGGGGAGGCGAGCGCGGCTACGGCCACTCCCGCGGCGATGATAAAGAGGATATAGAGCCTTGCCGTCCTGGGCAGTTTGTCCATGTGTTGTTCCTTGCCGGGCTACTACACAGGACTTTTGCCGTACCGAACGGCCCCCCGCATTCAGTAGGAATACGGGGAAGCGGGGAATTGTAACAGGGTGGAGACGAGCAGAGGACGACGTTGCGTCCCACGAAATCCCCTTCACCAGTTTTGTTACCTTGGGCCGGCTGCAACGTCTAAGGGGTATGAAATCGGTTTCACCGTGACTGGCCCGATTTCTCCATCAAGCTGCAGCCGGCCATCAGAGCCGGCCTCCGCGCCCGCGAAGGCGCACCTGTGACAGGAGGCACAGATCATGTACCGCAAACTTCGTTGGACCCAGGGACCCGGGTACGGGAGTATGGGGGCGTGGGCGTGTGGGAGTGTGGGAGTTACCGCGAGTCTCCCATACCGCCACACTCTGCTCCCGCTCTTACTCACCGCGCTGGCCGCCAGTACCGTGACGGCCCTCGCCCAATCGACCCCGCCCGCAGCCCTCGCTCCCCGTATGCCCGTTCGAAGCGGCGTGGTGGTGGTCAAGGTGACCAGCTTCGACGCCGCTCGGGACCAGGCTCTGGCCGCCGCCCGTGAGCAAGGCGCGGAGCTGGAAGACGCCCGAACGGAGGTGGATCCCAAGGGCAGGAAGCACGGCTGGATGCGGTTCCGCGTCGCCGCGGATCACTTGCCGGCGCTCCTTACGGCGCTCCACCGGGACGGCAAGCTCTACGCGGAGAAGGTAACGACCCAGGACCGTATCTCCACGTACCAGGAGCTGAAGAAGCGCGTCAGCCGCCTGCGGGACCACGAGCAGCGGCTGGACTCCGTCCTCACCAGCCCGCGCCGGATGCGCGGCAGCGACATCCTCTATATCCAGGAGCGGCTGTACAGCGCGGGGGTGGACGAGAGCCGCATGCTCCAGGAGCGGGAGGACATCGAGCGGGCGGCGCAGATGAGCAAGCTGGTGGTCACCCTCTTTGAGCCGGGGTCGCTGCCGGAGCTGCACAAGCAGGGAATGGACCTCGGCCGCTGGTTCGCCACCTCATCAACACAGGCCCGGGATGGCTTCATGCGCGAGATGGCGCGCGGCGCCACGGCCGGCGCGTACGCCATCGTCTACGCGCCGATCTGGATTCCCGCGCTCACCATTGTCGTGCTGCTTGGCCGATGGGTCTGGCGCCGCGCCCGGCCGGTTGCGGCGCAGGTGGTGGCGGCCCTCAGGGCGGCGACGTGGCGCGCGCCTCACCCGGAACACCGATAAGCTGAATCCCGGCCGTGGCAGGATTTCCTCCTGCCACGGCCAATCCAAGATCAAGATCGCGAATCCAAAATCGAAAATCGTCCGGAGGCGTCCATGCCGTTCCACGTGAAGAAGCGCGGAAAGGTGACCTACTACTACAGCGGTGACCGGCCCGTCCTCTCCAGCCTCGTCACCGAAGACCTGGGAGACGGCGACCTGAAGGTCTACTTCGCCGGACTCACCGGGGGCCACTCCGCCACCGGCGTGCTGGGGCTGGACACGGTCACCCGCATGGAGCCGGAGCAGGAGATCCCGCTGGTCTTCCGCTCCTGGGAGAAGTGGCTCCAGGAGGCCGGCATCTGCCGCTCCATCAGCGAGATCGACTTCCTGGAGGTCCACGCCTTCGGCTGCCAGCCCAAGTCGCCCAACCCGCTGGTGGATCCGGCCGGATACCAGCAGGAGATTAAGCGGCTGCGGGAGGCCTACGCGCGGGGATACGCCGCATTTTTCGCGGAGCACCTTCCAGACCACGGCCTCCCCGCCCGCTTCACGGTGCACGTGGTAGACGTCCCGGACCAGGCCGCGAGCTACGAGTTCTACAGCGTGGGGCTGCTGCAGCGGCAGACGTGAACCCCTCCTCCAATCGAAAATTGAAAATTGAAAATTGAAAATCATTACGATCTGCTCCTCCAGGGCGGACGCGTTATAGATCCGGCCAACGGGCTGGACGGGCCAGCGGACGTGGCGGTGGCCGGCGACCGGATCGCGCGCGTGGCGCCCGGCATTGAGCCCTCCGAAGCCGTCAGTGTGGTGAACGTTTCTGGCCTGCTGGTCACCCCCGGCCTGCTGGACATCCACGCGCACGTCTACCACACCAAGGAGCCCGGCGGGCTCAGCGTGATGGCGGACAGCCACTGTCCCCGCTCCGGCGTTACCACGGTGATGGACCCCGGCACCGCCGGCGCGGGCCACTTCGCCCATTTCAAGGAGACGGTGATAGACCGCGCGCAGACCCGCATCCTGGCGCTGGTCAATATCGTCGGCTCCGGCATGCTGGGCGAGTGGGAGCAGGACGTCTGCGAGATGGACGCGAATGCCGCCGCGGCCACCGTGGCAGCGAACCCGGACGTCTGCATAGGCATCAAGACCGCGCACTACTGGACTCACAAGCCCTGCGACGACCTGCATCCGCCCTGGGCCGCGGTGGAGCGCGCGATCCAGGCGGGCGAGCTGTGCGGCAAAACGGTGATGTTCGACTTCTGGCCCCGCGTCGAGCGGCCGTACGAGGAGCTGCTTCTGAAACGGATGCGGCCCGGCGACATCCATACCCACGTCTTCGCGCAGCAATTCCCCATCCTGGATAGCGCGGGCAGGCCGAACGCGTTCCTCCGGGAGGCCCGGGAGCGCGGCGTCCTGTTCGACGTGGGGCACGGCGCGGCCAGCTTCTGGTTCCGGCAGGCGGTCCCGGCCATCGCCCACGGCTTCGTGCCGGACACCATCAGCACGGATCTCCACACCCGCAACGTCAACGGGCCGGTCATCGACATGCTCACCACCATGTCCAAGCTGCTCAATATGGGGCTGAGTGCTTCGGACGTAATCGCCCGCTCCACCGTGGCGGCAGCCCGCGCCATCTGCCGGCCGGAGCTAGGCACGCTCTCGCCCGGCGCGGAGGCGGACATCGCGGTGCTGAAACTGGAGGAGGGAGAGTTCCGGTTCACGGACTGCGGCAAGACGCGCCTCACCGGCAGCCGCCGCCTGGAGTGCGCCATGACCCTCCGCGCCGGTAAGGTCCTTTACGACCCTACGGGCCTGTCGATGCCGGAGTGGACGGACGCTCCGGCAGCATAATGTCCCTGCACGAACAGCTCGGTGTGCGACGGATCATTAACGCCGCCGCTACGCTCACCAAACTGGGTGGCTCCCTGATGCCGCCGGAAGTGTGGGAGGCCATGCAGGAGGCGGGCCGCAGCTTCGTGGACATCCACGCCCTGCAGCGGCGCATCGGGGAGCACATCGCGGAAGCGACGCACAATGAAGCGGCCTACGTCTGCGCCGGCGCCGCAACCGGACTGGTCCTAACGACCGCCGCCTGCGTCACCGGGCTGGATGAAGCCGCCGCTATGCACCTGCCGGACCTCACCGGTCTCAAGGACGAGGTCATCGTCCACCGCACCCAGCGGAATCCGTACGACCGCGCCGTGCGCCAGGCGGGAGTCAAGCTGGTGGAGATAGGCTCACCGGAGGGGACCCAGCATTCTGAGCTGGAGGGCGCGATCTCGGACCGTACGGCGGCGGTCCTCTGGTTCCAGGGCGCCATGACCGGCCGCGGGGACTTGCCGCTGGAGCTTGTCATCGACGTTGCGTCAGCGCACGGCGTGCCCGTAATTGTGGACGCGGCGGCACAGCTTCCTCCGGTGAAGAACCTGTGGCGCTTCACGCAGATGGGCGCGGCGCTGGCCGTCTTCAGCGGCGGAAAGGACCTGCGCGGACCTCAGGCCACGGGCCTTATCGTGGGCCGGCAGGACTTGGTCGAGGCGTGCCGGCTCCACGGCAGTCCCAACGCCTACATCGGCCGAACCATGAAGGTGAGCAAGGAGGAGATGGCGGGCCTGCTCGCCGCTGTGGAGCGGTACCTGCGGCTGGACCACGCCGCGCGCGAGCGCCACTATGAGCAGGTAGTAGAGGATTGGTGCGCCGCGCTGAACCGGCTGCCCGGCGTTCGGGCCCGCCGCGACTTCCCCAACGAGGCCGGACAGCCGCTCCCCTGGTGCCTGGTTACGGTGGATCCCGCGCATGCCGTTTGCCGCGACACGGCCGTGTCGCGGCTGGAATCGGGCGAGCCCTCCATCGCCGTCCTCCCCTGCGGCCCCGACGCTTTCCACCTCAACCCTATGACCCTGGAGCCCGGCGAAGAGCACATTGTCTTGGACCGGGTGGTCCGGGCTCTGACTCCGTAACCCACCGCCTGGCGCGCTTCTAGCCGACCGTGTATAATCCCACTACCCCGCGTAAGCATAGATCTGCCGGGAAAGGCAGGTGCATTGACGGGCGCAACGGCTGGCGCGTGGAGATCGATATGACGGAATGTGGCGAAGTCGTCCTCGAGCCGCCGGACTGATGCCGAAGCAACAGCGATGAAGCAAATACGCTGGTCGTTCCTGATCGTGCTCCTCGCCGGAGCAGCCATCGGCGCCATGGCGGTGATTCACTACCGCATGAGCGGAGCGGGCGGGAGCGGTGACCTTCGTATACGGATCCTGAAGCACGAGCGGAAGCTTCAGGTGTGGCGGGGCGCCACGGTGCTCGCCACCTACCGCATCGCGCTAGGGCGCAAGCCGGTCGGGACCAAGCTGCGAGAAGGCGACATGCGGACCCCGGAGGGCGCTTACTACGTCTGCGGCAAGAACCCGCGCAGCCAGTTCTACCGCTCCCTGGAGATCAGCTACCCCAACGGCGCGGACGCCGACCGAGGGCTCAAGAGCGGCGTCATCACCCGGGAGGCGGCGACACAGATCAAGCGCGCCATCCGCGCCCATGGCGAGCCCCCGCAGCACACCGCCATGGGAGGCGAAGTGTTCATCCACGGCGGCGGCACGACGCGTGACTGGACCTGGGGGTGCATCGCCCTGGAGGATGCCGACATGCGCTGGCTCTATGACCACGTGGACGCAGGCACCCCCGTCATTATTGAGCCGTAGAAACCCAACAGACCCGCGGAAGGTGAAGCTATGCAACCATTGGATGGACGCCAGGCCGAAGAGGAAGTTGCAGAAAAAGGATTAGCGATCTATGCCAACCGGCTCAAGGCTCTCCTCGAGCCGGACCACATCGGCAAGGCCGTCGCCATACATGTTGATACGGGGGATTACGCCTTAGGCCGAAGCCATACAGACGCGCTACAGGGCCTCCTTACTCGTCACGAGCCGGATGGTCGGATAGCTATGTTGACCATCGGGCCGCCAACAGACGCAGACTTGCGACTCTTCGCCGGTTCGTCGCCTGGTGTGAAGCCGTGATCTATGGCAGCGTCCGGCAAGGCGTTCCACTTGTGATTCTGGATCTGCCCGCCGCGGCTGGCCCGCTGTCTATTGAGTTTATCGTTGACACTGCCTTCGATGGAGAGTTGAAGCTGCCTACCTCCATCCTTGCCAAGCTGGACGTCCGGTATGTGGGTCCCTCTATACGTGCACTGGGGAACGGTACCTTGCGCAACGTATCTGTATACCTGCTGGAGATGGAGTGGAATCGCGAGCCGAGAACGGTGTCTATCCTCTGTATGGAGCACAGACCGCTGCTCGGCACGGCCCTACTCGATGGGTGGCGGCTGGAGGTTGAGTTGTCTGAGGGGGGCGAGGTGCAACTTGAGCCGCCGGATTAGTCGCGCCCACACTCTGCCCTGGGCGTGGATGGAACTGACTATTGGAAGTCACCTGGATCCCGTATGAGACGGAAATAGAGGTCCTGTTCCCCACCATACGCACCGTTCGTGAGTTCCGGGGATGGCGCGTCTGCGCCACGGAGGAGGGCGCGGTTCGCCTGGTGGTGGACGACCGCCGGCAGAAGCACGCCACGGTATGGGAGTACGACAGCCCGGAAGAGCGCGAGCGGGATATCCGGATGATTCTCAACATCCCGGATGATAGTGGGCCGGCCGGCGCAGCCGTGCCCGCCGTCCTCAATCCCGTGCCGCCCTGCCTCCATGCCCGCGACGCCAAGCCCCTGCCGGACGAAGAGCTATGACATCACTTCGAGTTCTCAGTTGTGGGGGTAACGGTCCAGCAGTGGCGCTCGCCTAAGGGGAGTTGCCGAATTCCGCGGTTCCGACCAGGAGGTATAGACCATGACGTCTGTCCGTCCCCTCATACCGATGGCCCTCGCCCTGCTGCTGATCCAGGCTCCCGCTGCCTGCCTCGCGCAAGCGGATGGCCCTGAGCCGGTAGTTAGCCTGCGCCAGATAAGCACCCCCGTCCTGGAGGTGCTGAAACATCTGTTCAGCCAGGTGAAGGTTCCCTACAAGCTGACCCTGGCGGCGCTCTTCGGACAGGCGGAAGTCCCTTATCGGCTGCACCCTCTGCTGCAGGACGCTGCCACGCACAGTCGCGTCCACCTCGTAGCCTCCAACCTTCCGCTCCGGGAGGCGCTGAACATACTGCTGGACTCGGTGCGGGGCCTGTCGGAGCCGCCGCACTACTTCGTCTACCGCCGCGTCTACTACATCCTGCCCCACATCGCCGAGCCGGATCACCCCGACCGCTCCGTTCAGCTCACCTGTTACCATGAGCCGCCTGCGGCCTGGAGTCCGCCCTGAAGACTATTCTGGCCGGCACCCCTTCCTTCGGTGCGCTCACCTACACCGTAAGCGGCGGGGTGTACATGGTCACCTGCCCTCTGCCTGGCAAGTAGCTCGCGGGAGCGCGGCGGTGCCGGCGCCGGCAGGTAACAGTGCGCGCGCGCGGAAAACATGGTCATGCGCGAGCGGTTGGCGATATGCGGCGGGCCGCGAGCGGTGCCGGAGGGGACCGTAAAGCCGTGGCCGCCCATCGATGACGTGGACCGGCAGATGGTCCTGGCCGCGCTGGAGAGCCAGAAGTTCGTCTTCGGGCCCCACTATAAGACGTTCCAGGAGGAGTTCGCCGCCTGGAACGGCAACCGCTTTGCCATTCTCACCAATTCCGGGACCGGCGCCCTCCACATGGCGGTGGCTGCCTGCGACGTGGCGGCGGGCGACGAGGTGATCGTCCCGGCCTACTCCTGGTCCTCCTCCGCTACCTGCGTCCTCCATCACAACGCCATCCCGGTCTTCACGGACATCGACTGGGAGACGATGAACATCGACCCCGCCCAGATCGAGGCTGCCATTACTCCCCGCACACGGGCCATCATCGCCGTCCATCTGCACGGGCTCGCCGCGGACATGGACTCCATCCTCGGCATCGCGGAGCGGCACGGCCTGAAGGTGATAGAGGACTGCTGCCAGTCCCACGGCGCGCTCTACCATGGGCGCAAGGTGGGAACCATGGGCCACTGCGCCGCGTTCAGCTTCAACCAGAACAAGAGCCTCACCAGCGGCGAGGGAGGCATGTTCGTCACGGACGATGAGGCCGCCTGGAGGAAGGCGCAGCAGCTCTGGTCGTTTGGCGAGACGCGCGCCCCGGACCAGTCGCGCGACTACCATGCCTACGCGCTGGGCTGGATGTATCGCGCCAGCGATCTCACGGCCGCCTTCGGCCGGGCGCAGCTTTCCAAGCTGGACCGCTACCTGGCCGACCAGCAGGCCAATGCCCTCCGCCTTACGGAGTGCCTCCAGGACGTGCCCGGGCTACTGCTGCCATCCACGCCGGAGGGGTATGGCCACACCTTCTACAACTACACCGTCCGTTTCGATATGGATTCGCTGGGCCATGCCGCCGACGCCGCGGAGTACCGGAACAGGCTGGTCAAGGCGATGCAGGCGGAGGGGGTGGAAACCGGCCTCTGGCAGACCTGGCCGCTTCCCGCCATGACCGTGTTCCAGGCCAGGAACGCCTACGGCAAGGGATGCCCGTGGAGCTGCCTCCACGCGGCGCCCGTGGACTACCGGCTCGAGCGGTTCCCCATGGCCCAGCAGCACTGCGACTGGCACACCGGCATGACCTACCCGCTCCGCACTCCTAACGGTCCTGATGTCGCGGAGGCGATGGCGCGCGGTATCCGCAAGGTGATGGAGAACCGCGACCAGCTAGAAGGCACCTCTCCATAGCCCCCTCCTTGCCAAGGAGGGCGAACTCCCTCCCCTTGCGAAGGAGAGGGCAGGGAGGGGTGTTACGGGAGGCGCAATATGCCACTGAGGGCTGGATTTGCCGAAATCGACATCACCCCGCCGGTCGGCACGGAGATCATCGGCTGGCTCCGGAAAGTCGTCTCCACGGCGGTAGAGGACCCCCTCTTCGCACGCGCCGGCGTGTTCGAATCGGGAGGCAACCGCATCGGCTTCCTGCAGCTCGACCTGCTCAGCATCCGCTGGAAGCAGGTGGAGCGCATCCGGCAGGGCATTACGGAGCGGTTCGGCTTTCCCGGCGAGAACGTGATGGTCGCCGCCACCCACAACCATGCCGGGCCGGCGGTAGTCCACTGTGGCGATGCCCGCCGAGACGACGCATACCTAACCGAGCTGGAGACCCGGGCCGTGACCGTCTTCGGGCAGGCCCTGGCGAGCATGCAGGAGGCGGAGATCGCGTTCGGCTCCTGCTTCGAGCACTCCGTGGCGTTCAACCGGCGCATGGTCATGCGCGACGGCACGGTGAAGACGCAGGCCACGTTCCAGGATCCCAATGCGCTCTACGTCGAAGGTCCCGTAGATCCGGAGCTGGCTGTCGTAGCGGTAAGGAGTAAGGGAACGGGCGCAGACGGAGAAGAGGACGCGGCGAGGGAGCGAGGGGGCGACACGGGGATTCCGGATTCCGGTCCCTCAACCATCAGCCATCAACCATCAACCTCTCTAGGTCTTCTCCTCAACTTCGCCTGCCATCCTACCCACCACGGCTCGGATGGGGTCCTCTCCGCGGGATTCCCTGGCGCGCTGGCGCGGGAGATGAAGGCGCGCGGCTGCCCGGTGACGCTCTTCCTGAATGGCGCGGCCGGCAACCTCATCTTTCTCAACCCCTACCGCGGCGGGGCGGCCCTCCCGCCGGAGGAGGTAGGCCGCATCCTGGCGCAGGACGTGGAGCGGGCGCTGGACGGCGCCGAGTACCAAGACAGCGCGCGCCTGGACGCGCGGTCCGAGACTGTTTCGCTGCCGTTCCGTACCGTCACGGAACAGGAGGTCCGGGGCACGGCGCGCGGCGCGCAGCGATTCATCGATTCCGCCATCTACGACCGGGAGATTTCCCGTGTGGTGGAGCGGATCCGGCAGCGCGGCAGCCTGCCCGCACAGGTGCAGGTCCTCTCGGTGGACGAGCTCGCATTCGCCGCCATCCCCGGCGAGTACTTCACGGAGCTGGGCCTGCGCATCAAGGAGGCGGCCTATCCCCGCCGCGCGCTCATTGTCGGATGCGCCAACGGCATGGTAGGTTACGTCCCGCACCCGGAAGCCTTCGCCCGTGGGGGCTACGAGACCACCTTCGCCGGCAGCAGCAAGCTGGCCCCGGAAGCCGGTATTATCCTGGCAGACGCGGCCGTGAGACTGATACATGGCCAGGCAGCAGACTGAGCATACTGAGACAGGGATGAACATATGGCTGGATTGGTGCACGGAATCGGCATCGGAGAGCTCGATCCCCAGGAGCTCATCCGACAGCTCCTGGGGATCGAGCTCTCCGACTCACTATTGCTGGTCAGTGTGGTCACCTTCGCTATAGTATTGCTCGTCTGTGCCAGCTCGATCGATTGCGGGGGGATTTATGGCGC
>CAYNFH010000021.1:0-47426 GCA_964396385.1 uncultured Chthonomonadaceae bacterium
GGCTCCAGCATCAGGTGGTCCGTGGGCGGCGTGTAATCGGCGATCCAGAGGCCGAGCGGCTTGCGCACCGTGTCTTCCAGCCTCTGCGCAGCGGCAATGTCATTCCGGATGGAGCGCACGTGGTAAAAAAGCGGCAGCGCCAGGAGCAGGACCAGCGCCGGACCAGTCCATGCGGGCACGCGACCGGGCGGCAGGCGGCGGAGCAGCAGGTCGGCGCCGGCAGCGAAGCCGATACAGGCGCACGCGTAGTAGACCGGAAGCGGCGGGACGAAGTACCAGCCGAACGGCGGCACGTGCGATGCGAGCATGATGCTATAGTAGACAAGCATCCACAGGATTGGCGCGCGCATGCCCGGGTAGCGCCGCCAGGCCACGGCCATTCCCACCAAGCAGGCTAGGGTGAGCAGCAGTTGGGGCGCCCCCTCCGTGAACTGCCGGTGGAAGTAGGGCAGGTTGTCGGCGGTCGTACGGGAGTGGCTGTAGACCACGAGCTTTGCCGTAACCGATTCCGGGATCGGCGAGCCGAAGTAGAGGGCAGCGAAGAGCAGCCACGGCGCCACTATCGACAGTGCGAGAACCGCATGCCGGAGGTCGATCCGCCGCCGCTCCCACATCCACCCTCCTATTAGGAACACTGCCAGCGCAATCCCATCCACGCGCAGCAGGAACAGCACGGCCAGTGAGAGCCACAGGAGAAGCGACCTGCCGCGGACGGCCGCGTAAATGGCGCAGAGCCCGGTGAGCGTCACGAGGCCCGTCTCCATGCCGTCCGTGCCAAAGTTGATGGGCGTGCTGGTGGCGGCGAACAGCAGCGACGCAGCGGCGCCCGCAGTGGGCCGCTTGAGCGCGCTCAGGAGCCGCGCGAGGAGGAAACAGGTGCCGCCATCCGCCAGGATGTTAAGCAGCTTGCCGGCCGCGACGGGATCCAGCCGCAGCGCGGCCGCTCCGGCGAGGAGCAGCGTGTAAAGGGGCGTGGTGGCGCCGAGGACGCGCTCCCCCACGTTGTAGACGAAGCCGCAGCCATGCGCCAGGTTCTCCGCGTACCTGAGGGTGATGTAGAAGTCTTCCGCCGTACTGTGGGTGGAGCGCCAGATGAGCAACCGGACCAGGACTGCTATAACGGCAATGGCGAGCGGTAGCACAGTATCGGCAGACAGGCGGGAGGGTTCCTGCCCATCCTGGGGTGGAACGTCCAAAGGTGTCGGAGGGTGTCCGGGATGCGGCGGGTTCAGCGGACCGGCGCGTTGACCAGGAGCTCGCTCAGGTTGGCGAGACCGATAGGCACGGTGGAGACCTTGCGCTTGATGCGGGCCAGCGCGTTGTCCACCGACTTGGTCTTACACTGCAGCTCCGTGGCGATCTCCCGGTAGGACTTTCCGACCTGGTATCCGGCCAGCACGCGCCACTCAAAGTCCGAGAGCACCTGCTGAAGAAGGTCGTGAAGCTGCTTGGTATCCTCACTCTGCAGGACCAGCTCCTCCGGATCTAGCACGTCCGAAGACGGGAGGATGTCGGACAGGTTCCAGTCCGGTCCGGAGTCCTCGGAGGGCGACTCCAGGGACAGGGAGGTGTTGAGCGGCATCTGCTTCTGGCGCGTGGCGGTCTTGATGGCGGTGATGATGTGCCGCTGGATGCAGACTTTGGCGAACGCAGGAAACGAGATGGCGCGGTCGCAGCGGAAGTCCACAATGGCCTGCCAGAGCCCTATCATGCCCACCTGGAGCAGATCTTCTTTTTCGGCGCCTACCAGGAAGTAGGACTTCACTTTGGTACGTACGAGATTGCGGTACTTGTAGAGCAGGAATTCGCTCGCCTGCTCATCTCCGCGTTGGGCCCGTGACACAATCTCGCGGTCCTGCATGTCAATGTAGTAGACAAGTGACGGCTTCTGGCGGTGCTCCAGTTCCATGGTCGGGCAGGTCTCCCAAAAAGAAGGAATGGACTTTCGGCGGCGCGGCCGTAGTACGGGGGATCATGCGGTGAGTCCAGAACAGACCCATTATACAGCAGAGTTCGCGGGTTGACAAGAGCGGCCCCTGGGGCCATTTGACAGTCTCTAAGCGCTATGTTATGCTTACCCAGAGGCGGCCGGACGGGGCCTGGTAAAAATACTGAAAAAAGTCCTAAAGTCGGCCGTAGGCCTCGCCAATAATCCGTAGAGAAGAGATGTTAAGGGCAAACCCACAGAAATGTGGGGACGCAAAGCTATGGGCCTAAACTGCGGGTTGAAGGTTGAAGGTTGAGGGTTGAGGGTTCCGGCCCATCACCTCTCACCTCTCACCTCTCACCTCTCTGCAAGGTTGCCAGGTTGCCGTCTTTCGAGCAAGACTTTGCCAGACCTGCGAAGTCTACGACGAAGGAGGCAGACAGGTGCAGATCTCGATGGAGGAGGTTGACCGCATCCTCCAGAGCCGGCTCAAGGCCGGCCAGAGCGGTCAGGAGCTGCATGAAGTAGACGCAGCCATTGCCGGGCTCGCCGAGGCCGACTCTCCGGACGTGTTCACGCGCTCCGAGGAGGTACAGCGAGTGAAAGAGCTGATTGCGGAGATGCCCGACGTGCGCGAGGAACGGGTCGCGGAGATACAGGCCCGCCTGGCGAACGGGATGTACAAAGTGAGCAGCGCGGAGATCGCGGACCTCATGGTCCGCAGAGCGCTGGCGGATAATGCAGGTGAGAGGTGAGAGGTGAGAGGTTAGACCGCTCGCCGCTAGCTGCCTCTTGTCATTGAGTCTCTGAAAGGCGCCCCTCCGTTGGGCGCCTTTTTGCTGCGTGCACCGCAAACATCACCTCTCACCTCTCACCTTCCTCCGGCAGGATTAGTCTGAGCGCGCGCGCAATTGTATCCCGCAGTATTGCGGTGAGGAGAGCGGCGCGTGGGCAAGGTGTACTCCGTAGTGAACCAGAAGGGCGGCGTGGGCAAAACCACGACCGTCGTGAACGTATCGGCCGTGCTGGCCAACAGCGGCCGCAAGGTGCTAGTGGTAGACCTGGATCCGCAGGGCAACGCCACCAGTGGTCTCGGAATCGATAAGAACACGGTCGGGAAGGCAGACGGCCCCTACCCCGGCTCTACGTACGACGTGATGATCCGGGGTATGGAGATGACGGAGGCCATTGCCCCCACCCCCATTGAGAACCTCTTCATCCTTCCCTCCAACCTGGAGCTGGCCGGCGCGGAGCTGGAGCTGATGCCCCGCATCGCGCGCGAGGGCGTGCTGAACGCGGCGCTCTTCGACGTACGCGACTCCTACGACTTCATCTTTGTGGACGCTCCCCCCTCCCTGGCGCTGCTCACGGTGAACGCGCTGGTGGCGGCGGACTACCTGATCATCCCTATCCAGTGCGAATACTACGCGCTGGAGGGCGTCAGCCTGCTGATGCGCACCATCGGCCTCATCCGCAAGCAGCTCAACCCGCAGCTCCAGATAGGCCTGGTGGTGCTCACCATGTACGATGGCCGGGCCCGGCTGAACCAGCAGGTGGTGGAGGAGGTGCGGCGTGTGTTCCAGGACCGGGTCGCGCGGCGCATGGTGCCCCGCAATATCCGCATCGCGGAGGCGCCGAGCCACGGTCTGCCCGTCACGCAGTACGACTCGCAGTCGCGCGGAGCGGCTGCCTACCGCGAAATCGCTCAGGAGGTGTCTCGAATTGGAACGTAAGGGACTGGGCAAAGGGCTGGGCGCGCTCATCTCCACTGTGCTGGAGGAAGAGGGCTCGGGCTCCGTGCAGGAGGTGTCGGTCGACCGCATCTCGCCGAACCGGTACCAGCCGCGCCAGGCGTTCGACGAGGACCGCTTGGAGGAGCTGGCGGACTCTATACGGGAGCACGGCGTGCTTCAGCCGGTGCTGGTGAAGCGCACGGGATGGGACACTTACGAGCTGGTGGCGGGTGAGCGCCGGCTGCGGGCCGCGCAGAAGGCGGGGCTTGCGGCCGTCCCCGTGGTGGTGAAGGAGTACGAGCCGCAGCAGATGCTGGAGATCGCGCTCATCGAGAACCTGCAGCGCGAGGACATCAACCCGGTGGATGCGGCGCAGGCGTACCAGCGGCTAAAGGCGGAGTTCGGGCTGACGCAGGAGCAGATCGCGCAGCGAGTCGGCAAGTCGCAGCCGGCCATCGCCAACACGCTCCGGCTGCTGCACCTGCCGCAGCCGATCCTGGACGCCCTGGGGAAGGGCGAGATCACGGAGGGGCACGCGCGGGCGCTGCTCCTGGCATCGCCTCAGGCGCAGGTCACGCTGCTGGAGGACGTGCGGCGGCGGGGGCTCTCCGTGCGGGAGACGGAGAATCTGGCGCGGCAGATCCCTGCCGAACGCACCCCTGGCGGCCGCGGCCGTCCCGCTCGGCGTCCCCAGCGCGACGCCAACTTCGCGGCGGCCGAGGAGGCGCTGCAGCAGGCGCTCGGGACCAAGGTGACGCTGCACAAGACGGAGCAGGGCGGGCGGATCGAGATTGAGTTCTACTCTCCGGAGCACATGGAGGCGGTGGTGGAGAAGCTGTTGAGGGCCGAGGGGTAGTGGAAGCCCCCCAGCCCCCAATAATGGGGCAGCATTCTGAATTGGAAGAACGGCAGGAGAAGTTCTACTTCAGGGACCCGGCGGCGCCGAAGCCGAATGTGGCGCTCTCTCCGGGAGTAGCGGCGGTGATCTTCGATGAGCACCGCCGCATTCTTTTGCTCAAACGTGCGAAGGGGCCATATTGGTCGCTGCCGGGCGGGCGGATGGACGTCGGAGAGTCCGCGGCGGGATGCTGCATCCGCGAGACGCGGGAGGAGACCGGGCTCGAAACGGAGGTGGTGCGAATCATCGGCGTGTACTCGGATCCAACCAGCATCGTAGCGTACCCGGACGGGAACGTTCAGCAGAGCTTCGTGGTGTTATTCGAGGCGCGGGTGGTCGGCGGCGAGTTCACAGGCTGCGAGGAAGCGGAAGAACTCTATTGGATCTCGCGCGAGGAGCTGGACAGCTTCGCCGTCATCCCCGACAGCGTGCTCGGCTGCGAGGATGCGTGGGCAGGAGTAGAGGCGGCGTTAATCCGGTAACCCCGGTATATTTCACGTTTTATACTCCGTTGAAATACCAGATTTGCGCGTGCCCACACCAAGCAGATAGAGAAAAGCCGCACATTCCGGTTCCGCGGCGGGTGAGAGCGGGCGAGTAAACTCACGCCAACCCAAGGCAAAGCCTGCCTGCGCAGGCTGGGAATCTACACTCCCAGAGGAAAAGAGATGCGAGAACCGTACACAAAGCTCTACTGTCACCTGGTTTGGGCAACATGGGATCGGCTACCCCTCATCACGCAAGAGATAGAGCCTCGGCTCTATGGAGCTATCCGAACCAAGCTCCACGAGCTCAAGTGCTAGCCGGTGGCCATCGGGGGCGTGGAGGACCACATTCACTGCCTGTGCAGATTCAACCCGGTAATCTCCCTCTCCTATCTGGTGCAACAGGTTAAGGGCTCAACGTCCCACTTGACGTCCCATGAGATTACACTAGGGAAAGCGTTCAAGTGGCAGGGCGCCTATGGAGCGTTTACCGTGAGCTACGATGCAGTGCCACAGGTCAAAGCCTACGTTCTAGGTCAGAAAGAGCACCATGCCTGCGGTAGCCTATGGCCAGACTGGGAAACCACATTCATCATGGAGGAGGATGAGATCGGTTCTGGAGCAATGGGTAAGCCGGCGTAGGCCGGCTTAGCCCCGGGTTGCCGCGAGTTCACTCGCCGGGCCACGCCGCTACAACGGGCAAATGGTCTGATGCATCTGTAGAGATCGTCTCCGCCTTAGCAGTGTCTAGCCCTTCTGAAAGCCAAACATAGTCAATCCGCGCAGATGGCACGTCCGCCGGAAAAGTAGGTTCGTTTCCCGGCGCACCTGCGTCCTGCAGGCCCGTCACCTCCGCCAGCAGGCGGATCTCCTCGGAGTCCGGCGTAGCGTTGAAGTCCCCGCATAGAATAACCGGCCCCTGCGCGCGCCGGAGTCGCTCTGCCACGACTGGAGCGGAATCCAGCCGGTCCTGGGCATCCAGGCTCCAGTGCGTCGTCATTACGGTGAGCGGGCCGGCCGGGGTGTCCAGGACCACTTCCAACAGCCCACGGCGCTCGGGGAGCTTGAGGATGCGAGCGCGCTCACAGGCATTCGGCAGCTCGGTACTGTGTCTGGAGAGGACCTGCAGGGCCGTGAGGATGGCGTTGCCGTAGCGGCCCACACCCAGCCGGAAGTTACACTGGAAGACGCACCGCATGCCCAGCAGCCGGCCCAGGCGGTGGGGCTGGTCCTGGAAGCCACTCTCCGGCAGCCGCTGGTGTACCTCCTGCAGGCAGACCACCTGCGCACCCGTGCCACGGATCACGTCCGCAATGCGCTTCGGCGACCGAACTCCGTCTATCCCCAGGCACCCCCGGATGTTATAGGTGACGATACGCATGGAGAATGGCCGCTAATGAACGTGAATAGACGGAAATGGGGACCGATGTTCTCTCCAAAGCTGACCTGGCCCCGGCACACTAACTCCAGACGTCGGCTGTCATTCTCGTTCGTTCGCGTGTATTCGCGGCCGGAATCCTCTGGCAAAATTGCGGCTAATCGCGCAGCCGGGGGTCCAGGGCGTCCCGCAGGGCGTCGCCGAAGAAGTTGAAGGCGAGGACGGTTACCGCCAGCGCCAGAGAGGGGTAGAGCAGCAGAGTGGGTGCGGAGCGCATGTAGGGCCGGGCATCGCTGATCATCCGGCCCCAGCTCGGATACGGCGGCTGGATCCCGATGCCCAGGAAGCTGAGGGTCGCCTCCGCCAGGATCACATTGGCGATGTCCACCGTGACGGCGACGATAATGGGGCTGACCATATTGGGCAGCAGATGTCTGGTAATAATGCCCCAGCCGCTCACCCCCACCGCCCGCGCGGCCTCCACGTACTCCTTCTCCCGCAGCGCCAGCGCCTGCCCGCGCACGAGCCGCGCCATGCCGGGCCAGTTCACCAGCGCCAACGCTACAAACACAGTAAGGAAGCTGCCCGCCACGGTGCTGGGATGGATGATGCCCACCAGCAGGATGGCGAAGAGGAGGTCCGGGAAGGCGAACATGGCGTCCGTCACGCGCATGAGCACCGTATCCCACAGCCCGCCCTTGTAGGCGGCCAGTAGTCCGAGCGCCACCCCGATGGTGAGCTCTATGGCCTCTACCACCACACCGACGGCGAGTGAGACCCGCGCGCCGTAGAGCAGCCGGCTCAGCGTGTCCTGGCCCAGGTTGTCGGTGCCCAGCCGGTGTCTGGCGCTGGGCGGCGCCGGCAGCACGTCCAGGGCGCGGTCCTGGTTGTCATACGCGTACGGCGCCAGCACCGGCGCGAAGATGGCCACCAGGATGAGCAGCAGAATCAGCGCCCCGCTGACCACTGCTACGGGATTGCGCCAAAGCCTCCGCAGGGCCTCGACCGTGGGACTGGCCGCCGCACGAGTCGGCGCCGGTACGGCGTCGACCGCCATCAGCGCGCCCCCTCGTACCGCACGCGCGGGTCGATAACTCCATAAAGGATGTCCACGATCAGGTTTACCAGGATGAAGATCGCGGCTACTAGCAGCGCCACGCCCTGGATGACGGGATAGTCGCGGGCGAAGATGGACTGCACCGACTGGTAGCCGATGCCCGGCACGCCGAAGATCGTCTCCACTACGAATGAGCCGGTGAGCAGGAAGCCGAAGGTGTTGCCGAGCACCGTGAGCACCGGCAGGAACGCGTTCTTCAGCGCGTGCTTGAACAGGACGCGGGCGGGCGAAAGGCCCTTGGCGTAAGCCGTACGCACATAGTCCTGGCGGATCACCTCCAGCATGGAGGAGCGCATGAAGCGGGCGAGGAGCGCCGCCGGCCGGGCCGCCAGCACCAGCACGGGCATTACCCAGTACTCCGGCCCCTCCCATCCGGAGGAGGGCAGCCAGCCCAGCCGCAGGGAGAGCACCAGCATCAGCAGCGTGGCGAAGACGAAGTTGGGCAGCGAGATGAAGACCAGCACCCCGCCCATGAGGCTCCGGTCCGGCAGCCGGTTGTGGAAGACGGCGGCGAGGATCCCGACCGGGATCCCCAGGATAACGGCGACCACCATGGCCATGCAGGCAAGCTGCGCCGTGACTGGAAACTTGTCCGAGATGAGCTGCGTGACCGGGATGTTTCCCTCCTGGAAAGAGCGGCCCAGGTCCCCGTGCGCCGCGTTGACCAGGAACCGCCCGTACTGCGCGTACCAGGGCAGGTCCAGACCGTACTCGTGCTCCAGCCGCCGGCGGGTGGCGGCGTCGCTGTGCTGGCCCATGAGCTGGTCGATGGGGCTGCCGGGAGCAAGGTAACCCAGGATGAAGGTGATGAAGGAGACGGCCAGCAGCGTGGGAATCGCCAACAGGAGCCGGCCGCGTAGGTAGGCGAACATGGTTATGAGGATACCTGAAGGTAGTAGTCAGTAGTCAGTAGCCAGCATCCAGTAGAACGGCTCCGGACTCCGGTCTACCGACTACTGGCTACTGACTACTATCCGCGTCCGCGTGTGTGGGAGAATCCCCAGCACGTTGTACTCGAGACCGTGGACATAAGGCTTCACGAGGACCGCACCGGTCGGATAGTAGAGCGGGAGAAGAGCCACGTCGCGCATGGCGATCTCGTCCGCCTGGCGGTAAAGAGGTAGGCGCCTGGCGGGGTTTGTCTCGCCGTCGGCACGGTCGCAGAGCGCGTCGAACTGAGCGTTGGAGTAGCCGAAGTTGTTCAGGCTGGCCCCGGTCCGGAGCAGGGTGGACAAGATGTTCTGCGGATCCGGGTAGTCGGAATCCCACACGCCGAGGTAGAAGGGCAGCTTCTCCGCGCGCCGATCCGCGATGAAGGTGGCGGCCTCCCGCTCCTGCAAGCTCACGGATATGCCCAGCTCCTTCTGGAGCTGACTGCGGATGAGCTGCGCGGTGGCGCTACGCTCCGGGATGTTCTGCGTGTAGACCAGCGTAAGCTGCGGGAATCGCTTGCCGCCTGGATAACCGGCCGTCGCAAGGAGCTTCCTCGCGTCCACCGGATCGTGCGGGATCCGCTCTGAATCCGGCGCCGCCCCCGCTATCGCCGGCGGCAGCATGCTGTCCGCTCGGGTCCAGAGGCCGTGGCTCGCGACCCGCACGATATCCTCCCTGTCCAGCGCTTCCGCGAAGGCGCGCCGCACCCGTACGTCCCGGAACGCCGGCTGTAGCCGGGGGTGCATGCAGAGGTAGTTCACACTGGCGGCAGGCAGGAGGAGAAGCTGGCTCTTGAGCTTCGGGTCCTGCTGGTCGCGCTGGGCGTCAAGCGTGGTCTCGGAGTTGAGGTCGGTCTCGCCGTTCTCGTACATCAGGTGCCGGGTCTGCGGATCCAGCACGATCCGGCGCTCGATGCGCCTCAGCAGCGGCTTCGGTCCGTCGTACTCCGGGCTGGCCTCCATTGTCGCCTTGGCGGCGTGGTGATACTCCGCCAACCGGAACGGGCCGGTGCCGACCGCCGCTTGTTCGTCCAGCATCCCGCCGTTCTTCTGGATGGCCTCCTTACACACCACCCAGTTGCTCGGGTACGTTAGCGCGCTCAGAAAATAGCCCCGCGGCTTGTCCATTGTGATGACTACCGTATGCGCGTCCGCAACCCGCACTCCGGGCAGATCGCGGCGCCTCCCGGCCGCCACGTCCCGCACGCCTAACACGCCGGGCAGGTAGTTGGCAGCGGAGCTGGAGCGCGTATCAGGCCAGAGCGCACGCTCCAGGCTGTACTTTACGTCCGCCGCAGTGGCGGGCTGCCCGTTGTGGAACCGCGCGCCGGGCCGGAGGTGGAAAGTGTACGTGCGACCGTCCGGGCTCACCTCCCACTTCGCGGCGAGCTGCGGCGCTACGCGGTTCTGCGCATCGAACGTGACGAGCCCTTCATAGATGTTCTGCAGGAGCCCTCCGGTCCCGCCCTCGGTCACCATAGCCGGGTCCATAGTCGCCGGCTCGATGGTCATGGGCTCTCGCAGCACGCCCGAAACACCCGGGCGGGCATGGTGACCACAGCCGGCGAAGAGGAGGACGATGTAAATGAGTAAATGAGTAAATGGATGTACCCGCCGGAATCCACGCCTACACCGATTTACCCATTTACTCATTTACTGATGTGGGTCTGCGTGTGCGGCAGGAACCAGGTGAGCAGGTTGCTCTGCCAATCGTGGACGTACGGCCGGACGAGGAGCGGCTGGCGGAAGAAGACCAGCGGAAGCACCGCCACGTCGTCCATGGCGATGCGGTCCGCCTCCTGGTAGAGCGGGATGCGCCTGGCCGGGTCCGTCTCGGCGTCCGCCTGATCGCAGAGGGCATCGAAGCGCGGGTTACGGTAGCCGGTGTGAGCCATCTTCGCGCCGGAGCGGAGCAGGGCGGAGAGGAAGTCCTGCGGATCCAGGTAGTCCGCAATCCAGCCGGTGATGTAGAACGGCACCTTCTCCTCGTCGCTCGTGTCGTGCCAGAACGCAACCGATTCGTAGGGCCGTAGGCTCACGGTTACGCCCAGGTTCCGCTTGAGGTTGTCCCGGATGATCTGCGCAGCCGCCGTCCACTGCGGATCGTTCTGCAGATATGTGAGCGTGAGCTGTGGGAGCCCTCGCCCGCCCGGGTAACCGGCCGCGGCCAGGCTCTTGCGGGCCGCATCTGGGTCGTAATTCACCTGAGGGGCATCCGGCCGAGCGCCCGGCATGCCGGGCGGCAGGAAGCTGTCAGCGCGCGGCGAGGTGCCCTTGTATGCGATGCGGGAGATCTCGTCCCTATCGATGGCCTGCGCGAGGGCGAGGCGCACCAGCCGGTTGGCGTAAACGGGCTGGAGGCGCTGCTGGAACACGAGGTAGAGCACGTTAGCCTGCTGGAGCAGGTGGCAGCCGGCTTTGAGCTTCGGGTTGGTCCGGTCCGCTACGTAGTCTGAGAGCGAGGGCAGAAAGGCATCGACCTCTCCATTCTCGTACATGACGTGGGCGCGCTCGAAGTCCACTACGATAGGCCTCTCGATTCGGTCCAACGGAGGACGACCTCCATGGTAGTCCGGATTGACCGTGAGGATCACCCGCGCGCCGCGCTGGTACTGCTGCAGCATAAATGGCCCCGCACCGATGGCCGCGTGCTCATCCAGCGTGCCGCCGTTCTTCTCGATAGCGTCCTTGCAGACCACCCAGCCCGTCGGATAGGTGAGCGCCCCCAGGAAGTACCCGCGCGGACGGTCCAGCGTGATGGTCAGCGTGGACGGGTCCACCACCCTGACACCCTCCAGGTCCTTCCGCTTGCCGGAGGTAACTGCCGTAAGCCCCACGATGCCTTCAAGGTAGCCCGCGGCAGTCGGTGAGCGAGTCTCAGGCCAGAGGGACCGCTCGATGCTGTACTTCACGTCTTGCGCGGTCACCTCGCGGCCGATGGGCCGGTGGAATCGCACGCCCCGGCGGAGGTGGAAGGTGTAGGTGCGGCCGTCCGGATTGGTCTCGAACTTCTCCGCAAGTGCGGGGGCTACCCGGTTCTCCGCGTTGAAGGTAACCAATCCCTCGTAGATGTTCTGCAGCAGCTCGGAGGTGTAGAGGTCCTGCACCCTGGCGGGATCCAAGGTGCTGGGCTCCTGGATAATGGGGTACCGCAGCACCGCCTTCCTTCCAGTCACCGCCCGGTGCCCGCATCCGGCGAGGAGGAGCAAGAGGAGAATGAGCCGTGAATGAACGTGAATGGACGTCAATGAGGCAACTGCTTCTGATATAGAGGACAGAACGGAACTGAAAAGCAGATCCCTCGGTGCCTCGGGATGACAGCTTGCTGCGCTCCGGGCTTGGTTGTAACGGTCGAGCAACCGCAAATGAGACCTAGCCTCCGGAATTCCTATTTCCGTTCGTTCGCGTTCATTCGCGGCTAATCATCTTGCCACCGTCGTGGTGGTGTGCGGCAGGTGGCCCATGAGGCTGTCCCGGATGCCGCGCAGGTAGGGCTTGTGGAGCTCCACGTCCGGCAGGTAGTAGAGGCAGACCCAGGGCGCGTCGTCCACGGCGATGCGCTCCGCCTGGCGGTACAGCTCCATCCGCTTCGCATCGTTGCGCTCCACGTCCGCCTGGTCGCAGAGGGAATCGAACTGCGGGTTGCTGTAGCCCACCTTGTTCTCCTCCGCGCCGGTGTGGAGCATCAATGAGAGGAAGTCCTGCGGGTCCAGGTAGTCCGCCGCCCAGCGAAGGTGGAAGCACGGCATCGTGCCGGCGTTGCGCTCCTTGAGGAACTGTCCCCAGTCCACCTGGCGGGTGTCCGTCTCGATGCCCAGGTTCTGCTTGAGGTCGTTCCGGATGGCAAGCACGGCATCCGCGATGTACTGATAGCCCTGCCGGAAGGAGATGACCAGCTTGGGGAACCCTTTGCCGCCCGGGTATCCGGCCGCCGCGAGGAGCGCGCGCGCCTTCGCCGTGTCGTACGGGAGGCCGGGGTACTTGGCGTCATAACCGGGCACGCCGGGAGGCAGGATGCCGGTGGCGCGCTGAGCGGTGCCACGGTAGGCCAGGCGGATCAGCTCATCCTTGTCTATGGCCATGGCGAACGCCTGTCTCACCCGCTTATCCTTGAAGGGCGGGAAGGCGAGCTGGTTGAGCGCCAGGTACCAGATATTGGCGCGCGGGAACTGCCTAAGCTGCTTGCTCAGGACAGGATCCTTCTGGATTCTGGGGAGCTCCGGCCGCTGTACGTCCGTGTAGTCCGTGTGGTCCTTGCCCGCGCTCTCGTAGGCATTCTCACGAGACTCGGAATCGGGCAGGATGGGCCGGTCGATGCCGGCCAGCACCGGCTTGCCGCCGTGGTAGTCCGCGTTCGCCGCCAGCTTGACCAAATAGCCGCTCTGGAACGACTCCAGCTTGAACGGCCCGGTGCCTATCATGCTCTTCTCGTCAACCACTCCCCCATCGGCCTCGATAGCCTCCTTGCAGACCACGTAACCGGTGGGATAGGTGAGCTTGGCGAGAAAGTAGGGCCGGCTCTTATCGATGGTGATCTGGAGTGTCCGATCGTCCACGGCCTTGACGCCTGGCAGGGTGCGGGTCTTACCCGCCAGCATCTCCCTGGCCCCCACGATGTCGTTGAGGTAGGTTGCGGCGGTGGTGGACTTGGTCTCCGGAAAGAAGGCGCGCGAGTAGCTGTAGACAAAGTCGGAGGCGGTGACCTTGCGCCCGTTATGGAACTTTACGCCATCCCGGAGGTGGAACCTATACACCGTACCGTCCGGGCTGACGTCTATTTTCTCCGCGATGTTCGGGACGATGTGGTTGTTGGTGTCCCACATCACCAGTCCTTCAAACACCTGCTGGAGCAGATCGATGGTATCGCCGTCTTCCACCTTGGCGGGGTCGAGGGTAGTGGGCGGGGTAGGCAGGGCGTAACGGAGCGTGCCTCCGCCGCCGCCGCTCCCGGATCCGCCGCTCCCCGCGGGGCGTCCGGAGCAGCCGGCCGCGCCCAGCAGGGCCAGCAGCGCGAGGGAGAGCAAGGCCAGGCGCACGGCAATCCGCGCGCCGCGGGTGCGAGTCACGTCTGGGGAGGTCCTTTCCTGCGGCCGGATGGGGCCTGAAGTGGATTCGACAGACAGCGGCGGATTCCTGCGGAATCTGGGTGTTCGGGTGTTCAGGTGTTCAGGTACCGGGCATCGCCGGGCACTTACTTGCCGGCAACGGAGGCGGACAAGAGCGACAGGGCGCGGCCGGCGGGCAGGTCGGAGAGATCCAGGACCAGCCCGTTCCAGCTCGAGAGGTTGCCGAGTTGTCGGTGGAGGTATTGGGCGAAAGCTGCGCCGTCCAGCGGATCTTTCGGGGGTCCGTAGTATTGAGATTGTGGGTCCGATTCTATCCAGGCGGCGTGCTCCACGCAGAGTAATCCTGACCCGTAGTGGGATCGTACCTGCTCCGCCAGGGACTTGGAGAACCACGAGCGCCCGTTCAGGGCCGGCAGCTCACCATCCGCCGGCGCGGACACGTACCAGGTCCAATTCATGGAGTGGTAGGGACTCCGACTATCCATGTAAAGCGGGAGGCCTGGCTGGGCTGCGTGGAGGTCCTGCACCAGGTCCTTGAAGAGCGCGGCTCCCTCCGCAAACCGCATGGCGCTCCACGCCTCCTCGGCGGTGGGCTCGGGCCCTGACTGGCGGAGGATGTTCCAGCGCTCATCCGGAGCATATTGCGCGTGTATCCTGTACTCCGGGAAGAAGGTGGGCTCCAACACGCTCATCTGGATGTTGGGTGGCACCGGCATGTCGATGGCGTCAAGCCCCAGTTGGCGCAGGCAGGCCAGCCGCCGTTCCAACGTATAGCCAAAGTCCCAGCCCGGGAAACCGGAGACGCCGTAGGCGCTCTCCTTGCCAGGATCGGTATATCCCGGCACGCCGGTGTCGCGGAGCACGAGTCCGGCGATGCCCGGCGCGGCGGCCCAGCGCCGCAGCCGCTGCTTCACCGCAAGCCGGACGGACGGAAGATCCGATCGCAGCCAGTCGCCCGGTACGGCGAGATCGGCGGCGAGGCCCGGGTAGTGCGCGCCGGCCGCCGCTCCGCTGCGCCGCGCCGCATAGGCGTGGGACGTCTCTCCCATTATGTTGATGTCCCGGTCCTCCGCGGGCGCGCCGGCCACCCGCATAACGCGCACCACGGGCAGCACCGCCACGCCCTGCTCCTTGCCGGCCCGCACCGCAGCGGCCAGGACCGCGTCCGGCGCATCGGACTGGACCAGCAGCCACAACTGGCTGAAGCCGCACCGACCCGCTTCCTCCATCACCCGCGCGGCCTCTTCCGCCGAGCCCGCCGAGAGGCAGAGCGCCCGCACCGCCGCATCCGCCGGCAGACGGAACCGACCATTCTCCGGCTCCGCGGCCGGCTCCGGCGCGGCAAAAGAGGGCATCGGGCCGCCGCGACCGCGGCCGAGAGCATGCTGGTTTATTGCGTCGTCCAGAGCGCCGAGGCCCGGGACCAGGTAGCGGAGCTCCACATTCACCGCAATCTGCACCATATCGTCCCGCGCGGTGGGGGCTAGACCGTGCTCTTGCCCCATCTGGGAAAGCAGGCGTACGTTCCTCTCCGCCTCCCTATTGAGCAGCACAATGTCCTGGCGGAGGCGCGACTGCACTTCCGGGCTCAGGTCGCCTATCGGGAGCTCCACGTCTGTGCCGCTGATGCCGTGCCCCCAGTTCGGCACAATCGCGTTCATCCGGTCCGGCGGAAGGGGCAGCGTGGAGTCGGGCGCAAAGCCGATGGCTTCCTTCGCAATGCTGAAGTCGAACGGCAGGTTCGCCTCCGCCTGGAGCCTGCGCGCCTGCTCCTCCGCGTCCTGCCACCAGTCGATGAAGGCGCACTTGCGCGCTCCAATGCCGGTGAGGTCGTCCGTGAGCAAGTATGCGGGACCGACCTTACGGAAAGTCCCCGTGAGCGCCAGGCAGAGCGCCTTCAGCACGTCTCCCGCCCGCGCGGACGTGCCCGCGGCCCAGACCGGCAGGTCCGCTGCGCGGAGGTCCACGTACAGCTCCAGTCCGGCCGCCTCCCCAATCCGGTGTACCAGCGCGCCTACCGTAAGCGGCGAGGCGCCATCGGGAGCGAGCGAGACGGTCCGGTCCAGTGCCCGCGAATCCAGGCGAAGCTGGCCCCCCTTGAGCCGGTTCTGCTCCCGGTGGCTTACCGCCGCCCCGTAGACCTGCTCCCTCGGTCCCACGCCCGGAATAACAAACTGGAGCTGCGCGGGGCCGTCGTCCACTCTGCCGTTTTGGAAGGTCACCCAGGAGTTGGCGCGGGAAGCCGACGGGAAGGAGACTGAAGGCTCCTTGTGGAGCTGGAGGCGCACGGCCAGCCTCTGGTCCGGCGAGAGCGTGGTGGGCGCCGTGTTTCCGCTGGTCACGTTCGTGCCGTTCTGGCGAGTGAGGTAACCGATGCGGAACGGATCCGGCAGGAGGGACAGGAATACTGCCTGCTGGTCCTGGTTCAGGTCCCCCACGCCGAGGCCCTCCGCGCTGCCCAGCCTCTGCCATTGGGGCGGGGTGAGTCCGGCCTCCAGGAGCCGCAGCTTTTCTTCCTTGGACAGTCCGCTCAAGAGGTCTGGGTCGCCGGGACGGAAATCGAGGACCACCATCTCGGTCGGGGCCAGCGCCGTGAGCGTGCCCGCGGGAACCAGCATGCGGTCGTAATACTCTGCGATGTCGCGCAGCGGAGCATCCGGCCCGGGCATGCGGGGCACGGTGAAGCTGGAGACGCCCGTCAACATGGCCATCCTGTGGAGATACCCCGGCTCCACGTGTGCGGGGTCCACGGCAAGCAGCGGGTCGTTCTGTACGGCGTCCCACTTGGCTTCCAGCGCCGTCCGCAGGGCCGGTGAGTCTGGCTGGGCCGCCGCCGGCAGGCGAAGTAAGAGCAGCAGAAATAGCAGATTGGCCGCGAATGAACGGGAATGGACGAGATTGGGAATCACAATGCCTCTTTACTCCGCCGATAGCCGCACTCCTCCCCGCCGGTATAATGACGCTGAGGCGCGCAATCACCTGAACGCCTGAACGCCCACAACAAGAGGACCGCACCCATGACGCTCACCGCCCATGCTTCGCCGTTCGACGCGATCCCGCAGGCGCCGCCGGACCCCATCCTGGGCCTGACCGAGGCGTTCAACGCGGATGCGAACCCGAACAAGGTGAACCTGGGCGTGGGTGTGTATCAGGATGGCAGCGGCCGGGTGCCTGTGCTCAAAGTGGTGCGGGAGGGCGAGGCGCGGTGGCACGCGGAGGAGCAGTCCAAGAGCTATCTGCCCATCGACGGCGCGCCGCTCTACAACCGCCAGGTGCAGCAGCTCCTGCTGGGCGACGACTCGCCGCTGAGCGCCGAGGGTCGCGCCGTGACCGTCCAGGCGCCGGGCGGCACGGGCGCGCTCAAAGTGGGGGCGGACTTCTTGAAGCGGTTCTTTCCGGATTCCACCGTATACATCAGCAGCCCGAGCTGGGAGAACCACCGCGCGCTGTTCGAGTCGGCCGGCTTCCCCGTAGACACCTACGCGTACTACGACCCCGAAACGCACGATCTGGACTTTGAGGGCATGATGTCCGCCCTGCGCGCGCTGCCGGACCGCAGCATTGTGGTGCTGCACGCCTGCTGCCACAACCCCACCGGCGTGGACCCGACGCCGGACCAGTGGCAGCAGATCGCGGCGCTGTTTGGGGAGCGGGACCTGATCCCGTTCATCGACTTCGCCTACCAGGGCTTCGGTCGCGGTATCGAGCTGGATGCGGAGGCGGTGCGGCTCTTCGCACGGGCCGGCATCCCGTGCCTCATCAGCAGCTCCTTCTCCAAGTCGTTCTCGCTCTATCGGGAGCGCGTGGGCGCGCTTACGCTGCTCACCGGCAGCGCGGATGAATCGAAGCGCGCACTGAGCCAGCTCAAGCGCGTCATCCGGACCAACTACTCCAACCCGGCGTCGCACGGGGCGCAGGTAGTGGCGCTGGTGCTGTCCGACCCGGCGCTGCGGGCGCAGTGGGAGCAGGAGCTGGCGGAGATGCGGGAGCGGATCCGGGAGATGCGGACGCTCTTCGTGGAGACGCTGCGAGAGAAGGGTGTGGAGCGGGACTTCAGCTTCATCGCGCGGCAGAACGGCATGTTCTCCTACTCCGGTCTCAGCAAGGACGTGGTGCACCGGCTCCGGAGCGAGTACAGCCTGTACATTGTGGATAGTGGCCGTATCTGCGTGGCCGCCATGAACCGCAACAACCTCCCCTACATCTGCGAATCCATCGCCTGCGTCCTTCGATAAGGCGCCCGATGCCGTGCAAACAGGACAGGCGCCGAGGTTCCTGTCCCTCAACGCAGGCTGGACAGGTGGGACAGCACTGCGGATACAGCATTGAGCTGGGATTCGAGGGGCATGGGGTTTTCGGTGGGATGTGAGAACGTGTGTTCGTCCGGAGGAAGGTGGACGAAGAGGCACGGCGCGGAACGGCCGGGTTCGCGCAGCGTGTGCAGCGCAAGATAGTAGGCGTAGTTGCAGAGGTAGGTGCCGGCATCGTCGGAGACCACGGCGGGCACTCCAGCCTCCTGCACGGCGCCCAGCATCTCATCCAGTGCAACCGCGGTCTCCAGGAGATCCGGTCCGTTAGGCAGGATGCGCTCTCCGGCTGAAACGAACCCCTCACAGTCCTGCTTGCCCGCCAGCACATTCCGGCCGTACCGCTCCAGCCGGACGGCGGTGGATCGCCCCGCCACCCCCAGCAGCACCACCGCGTCAAAGTCCCCGGATTCCAACAGCGCCGGGAGCTCGCGCTCCACGTGCCGGTAAGAGACCGGCAACACCCGCGTCTGCAGGGCATGATCAGCCACGCCACTCCCCGCCAACCGCTCCACCACCCGCGCGGACGGGTTATCGATTACAGACCCAAACGGCCCGAATCCGGTGAGAACGGTACGCATTATGCCTGGCTGATTGTTATGCAAGAATTAGATACCACCATCGGAAAGGAATGCCTCGCGCTATGGCGCTGATCCCAGCTCTCCTCTTCGCATCCCTCTTATCGGGCCGGCAGTTCCAGCCGAGTCATGACATCCACGCGCTGGTGGGACGGCGCGAGACCTACCCCGTCCGTCGCGGGGAATCGCTATTCGTCGTTGCGCGCTCTCACAACGTGAGCCTCATGGAGCTGCTGCTGGCGAACGACCTCGCCGCCAGCGACGTCCGGGCCGGCACCAGGCTTCTCCTGCCTACTCTGCACGTCCTGCCCATGGAGCCGCACGACGGCGTGGTGCTGAACATCCCGGAGCGCGCCGTCTATATCTTCCGCGACGGCCGGTTCCTCTCCCGGTTTCCGGTCGCGGTGGGCAAGCCCTCCACGCAGACCGCCCAGGGCACCTACGAGGTCCGCAACCGCATTGTGAACCCCACCTGGACGCCGCCGCACTCCATGGTGGTGAACGAGGGCGTGCGAGACACGCCCGTGCCGCCCGGCCCCAACAACCCGCTGGGCGACCGGTGGATGGGCTGGAGCCGGCCGGGATTCGGGTTCCACAGCACCACACGGCCCAGCAGCATCGGCGAGACGGCCTCCCACGGCTGCGTCCGCCTCTACCCGGAGCGGGCGCGCCAGATGTTCGAGGAGGTGACCGTCGGCATGCCCATCTACGCCATCTACGAGCCGGTGGTGGTGGGGGAGAACAACGGCAAATACTATCTTGCGGTCTTCCCGGACGTTTACCACTCCGGCCAGGTCTCGCTGGACGCCGTGCAGAAGAAGCTGGACCGGCTGGGTCTTCTTCCGTTGGTCGACCCGGGCCTGCTCATCACACTCATCGAGCAGCAGCAGTCCTACCCGCGCAAGATAGCCGGCGAGGACATTGACGTGGTGGTGAACGGACGGCCGGTGGACCTGCCCATCGCGCCGGTGTTTGCCCAGGAGGAGTGGGTCGTCCCTGTCCGCGCGGTGGCGGAGGCGCTCGGCGCCACGATAGAGCCGGCGGAGGATGGCGTTGACGTCAAGCTCAATGGCCACACGCTCTCTTACTACACTTGGGACACGCAGGCGGACCTGGACGGCGCACCCCTCAAGATGCGCGTCAAACCCACCCGTGTGGAAGGCGTGCTCATGGCCCCGCTGTGGCCGCTCGCGCGCCTTACCGGCGCGGACGTCAAGTGGCAGAAAGGCAAAGCGCTTGTCCTGGGGAAGTAAATGGATAAGTGGGTAAATGAGTGTACGCCGGACTCCGGAAGGTACACCCATTTACTCCCTTACCCATTTACACCACCCACTATCTCCGCTACGGACGCTGCCCCTTGCGAGGTGAGGTAATCCGCTATGCCGTCCACAATCTCGATGGAGGCGCGGGGGTTCACAAAGTTGATTGTGCCGGTAGCCACCGCGGAGGCGCCGGCCAGGAGGAACTCGATGGCGTCGGACGCGGTGGCGATTCCGCCCATGCCGATGATGGGCAGCTTGACCGCGTTCGCGACGCGCCACACCATATAGAGCGCAAGCGGCTTGATGCAGGGCCCGCTCAGCCCGCCGGTACGGTTGGCCAGCTTGAAGCGCTGCTTCTTCACGTCGATGGCGGTGCCGACGAAGGTGTTGACCAGGGAGAGGATGTCCGCGCCGCCATCCTTCGCCGCGCGCGCCAGCAGCGTAATGTCCGTGACATTAGGGGAAAGCTTGGCGATGACCGGCAGATGGGTGCGGGCCTTCACGGAGGAGATGACCTGCCGCGTCAGCTCCGGATCCACCCCGAATTCGATGCCGCCGCACGCCTGGTTCGGGCAGGAGATGTTCACTTCGAGCGCCGCGATGCCGGGCACCTCGTCCAGCCGCTCCGCCAGCGTATTGAAGTCCTCCATCCGGTCCGCCGCGATGTTTGCGATGACCGGACAGTCGAACTGCTGCAGGTAGGGCATCTTCTCCGCGATGAAGCCCTCCAGCCCCGGGTTCTGGAGCCCGATAGCGTTGAGGGTGCCGGCCGCGGTCTCCACCATCCGCTGCATTGGGTTCCCGAGGCGCGGCTTCACGGTAACCGCCTTGACCATGATGGCACCGAGCTGGCTGAGGTCGAAGAAGTCGGCCCACTCCTGCCCGAACCCAAACGTGCCGGAGGCGACCATTACCGGGTTCTTCAGCGTCAGCGGCCCCAGCTCGACCGTGAGGTTTGGCTTAGTAGTGTGGGTTGTCACAGGACCTCACGCGAAGGTACAAAGACGGTCTCACGCAAAGACGCAAAGACGCCAAGAAGTGCGCCAACATACCCCACCGACCATCCGGGCTTGCGAGTACCCGCGCCATTCAGTCTTCTGGTAGTCATTAAATCCTGTCTCCGGCCTTTGCGTCTTTGCGTCTTTGCGTGAGCTCTCCGTACAGCTCCGGGCGGCGGGAGGCGAAGAGGTCCAGCTCCCACTCGCCCGGCTCGATGGTGATTCGCTTGCGGCGGGCCTGGCTCAAGTCCAGGTCCGCATACAGGATAGTCTCCTCGTCCGGCCCCGCCTCGCACAGCATCTCGCCTGCGGGCGAAACGATCTGGGTGCGCCCGATGAAGCGGCGGCCCCTCTCCACGCCCACGCGGTTCGCCGCCACCAGGTACACGCGGTTCTCCCACGCCCGGGCGCGGGTCAGGAAGTCCGGGCTGCTCTCCGCGCCTTCCGGCCAGTTGGTGGGCAGCGCGATTACGTCCGCTCCCCGGAGCGCCAGTACGCGCGCCGCCTCCGGCGGCCGGATGTCGTAGCAGATGAGCGCCGCGATCCTGCCGAGCGGTGTGTCCCACACAGGCAGGTGATCTCCCGGCGTTACGAACCGGTCTGCGCCGAGAATCGGCAGGTGCGTCTTGCCATACAAGCAGGAGCCCGGCCGCCCCGCCCCAGCGAGGAGCGCCCAGTTGCCGCACTCCAACTGTCCCGTTTCCTCGCTCGGCTCGTCGGTGGCCGAGAGGAATCCGAGCACGCCCACCACCTTCAGCTCCTCGCACCGCCGGACAAACGGCCAGATGGCGTCATTCCACGCCTCGCAGGCATAGGGCAGGGCCTCCTCCAGCGACCCAAAGCAGTATCCTGTGACCGCCGCCTCCGGAAAGACGATGAGCCTCGCCCCACCGGCCACGGCCTCCCCCAACATCTCCATGATCCGCCGCATGTTGCCTGCTACGTCCCCGATGCGGATATCCATCTGCACGGCCGCGGCCCGAAGGGGTTGAGGGTTGTGAGTTGAAGGTTGAAGGTCGGAGCTCATATATCCCGCAGCCCGCCACTCGAAAATCGAAAATCCAAAATCGATAATCTCCTCACTCCCAGATTATGTCCTCTGCCCTGAACACCGGCCCCTCGTAGCAGGAGCGGAGGTAGTCGTAGCCCTGCGCGGAGTCACGATTCCGGATCTTCACCACGCAGCCCATGCAGACGCCCAGGCCGCAGGGCATTATGGTCTCCACGCTCACCTGGCATGGGATATTGCGCGGGATGCAGATGTCGCTCACCGCGCGGAGCATGGCGGTGGGACCGCAGGTGTACACGTGCGCCGGGCCCGCCGCTTCGTCCAGCAGCGTTAGTAGCGCGTCCGTCACCACGCCGCGCAGTCCGTGCGTGCCGTCGTCCGTGGTGAAGTGCAGATCCACCCCCAGGTCTGTGAACTCCTGAACGGCTACCAGCAGGTTGCGTGTCCGGGCGCCGTTGATTACGGCGATGCGGCACTCCTGTCCCGCCTCGCACCGCATGGTCTCCGCCAGCAGGTAGAGCGGGGGTGCGCCTACGCCTCCGGCAACCATAATGTGCGCCGCCTGCGGGCGCGGGTCCGGCTCGAACCAGTTGCCCAGCGGACCCACAACCGAAAGGAGCTGTCCCGGCCGCTTATTGCGCAGCCCCTGGGTGAAGACGCCGCGCGCCAGGTAGACGATGGAGAAGGTCCCCTCCTCCTTGTCCACACGATAGACGCTGAACGGCCTCCGCGTGAAAGGGTTGTAGTTCTGGTCGTACAGCACCTGCATGAACTGTCCCGGCCGCGCCTCGCGCGCCACTTGCGGGGCCAGTAGGGTGATCTCGTACTCGAACTCAGCAAGCTGCTCGTGAGCGATGATGGGGGCGTCGAGCTGGTAGCGCATAGGCAGGCGTTCGGCGTTCAGGCGTTCGGGCATTCAGGTTCGAGAGGCATGTTACCTTGAGGAGGGGAGGGTGTCAATTGCGAGGAGGGCTCGAAGGAGTACTGAAGAGACAGGCGGCCGGCGGCAGTGCTCCGCGCCGGCCGCATGGGCACTATCTGAGGCCGCCGAGGTAGGCGGAGAGCGCCTTCAGCTCCTTGTCGCCAATTTTGCTCGCTGCGAATGCGGGCATCTTGGCGTTCTTGTTCACGGACTTGGGGTTCCGAACGTATTTGGCGATGGTCGCCGCGCTCGCCGTCTTGCCGACGTGGGACAGATCAGGCCCGGTCTTGCCGCCCTTGCCGCCGATACTGTGGCAGGCCGCGCATCCACTCTTCTGGTAGACGGCAATCCCCTCCGCGGCTACGCCCGGAGAGGGGGTGCCGCCCTTCTTGCCCTTCTTCTGGGCCATCGCGCCCGGCAGGACCGCGGACATGAGAAGCACGGCGCCGGTCAGCGCCACCGCGAGACGGGCAGTGGTTCGCATTTGCATTGCGTGTCTGCTCCTTATTGGAAGTGAACGGATCATGCCAGCACGGGAGGCGCGGACAGCCCCATTGCTGAGAGTAAATCCGGAGGCGGCGGTCGGCGCTGGCAACTTGTTCGCTCCGTCTATAGAGCGTTGAATGGGCTCTCAGAGTTCCGGGCGAACGCAGCAACAGATGATACCCTCGTGGTGAGTCCGGTTGACGGAACAGGGCCCCGCCTCCGCATGGAGAAGGCAGGACCATGTTTGGACTGGTGGCATCCGATCTACTGCGCCGGCTGGGCCGTTGTGAGGCCCTGGTTCTTAGCCTCTTCTGCGGCGCGCTCCTGCGCGGCCTCCACGGCCTCCTGCGCCACGGACTGGACCTTTGAGGCGACCACCTGGACCCTGTCCGTGGCCTGGTCGGCGAGCCGGTCACGCGTCTCGCCCATCCAGCGGTCTTCCGCTCCGGTGCCCGGAATCAGAATGCCGGCGAGCGCGCCGAGCCCCACAGCCGCCAGGCCGATAGGGAGAGGGTTGGCGTAGTAGGTGCGACGGATGGTCATGCCGGCGTTGCGCGCGCTCGTGCTGGTCTGCTCCAGGGCCTGTGAGCCCCAGTCCGCCGCACGGTCCTTCCACTCCGAGGCCTTGTCGCCGATGGCGGCTACCACGCCCGAGCCGTCGCTCTGGGGGGGTGCCGGATTCCGCCGGAGCTGCCCCCGCGCGTCATAGTAGGTGCTGCCCAGCCTGCGCTGCGGTCGTGCGCTGCTCTGCCACTGGCTGGCGATCAGGCCACGCCAATGCCCGTGAGGGCGACTGGCACCGGGTTGCGCTTGACCAGGTCAACGACGGTTGAGCCGGCATCCTGGGCCGCCTCCACCGCGCGCCTCCCCCTTTTGCATGGGTTCCCTCTGACGGTAGAATCCGGCCGGGCGGCCACCGAACTCTGCCGGCCCAGGCGCCGGTTCTGCACACCGCCGGCTGGCAATGGCATATCAACCGTACCACTGCTGTCTCCATCGCTGAAGACCGCGCCTCTGTCCTCAGTCCACAGGGACCTGGCACGGTTGCTGCTTCCGGAATGGGCAAGCCCGTTGACGTTGATTGGAAGAATCCTGTGAAGGTAGCCAAGATCCGGGCGAGGATGCCCTTGTGGTTGTTTCACACCACTACGTGCCTGTGCGTCCTGCTGCTCACGTTTGCGCTCGCCGCGCTCGCCTGGATCTACCTGGACTCCGGCCGATCACAGAACTGCTGTATGCTGGGCGCCGGCGCTTCGCGGCGCTAACACTTCCGGTTGGCGCCTCCCCGGAAGGCGCTATCGCCTGCGCACGAGGAGGAGCCAGAATCGCCGAGCGCCCGGGCACCTACCTGTTGATCCCGCGGACGCTCGTAATAGAAGATCGGCTGGCCCGATACACCAAGACTATACTGGGCCGTCCACCCAAGATTTATCCGTCGTTTGGCGGATTTATGGGCCGATTCGGCCGCTCACAAGGAGGATGACCAATCCAGATAGGGCGTATACTGGCAACAATAATAATGTGAGCCTGTGCCGCTGCCGGCGCGGCTACGATCTACCGATGAGCACAGAAACTACGGAATGGTGTGCGGGGATACCGCTGGTAGAGCGCCGGCCCCTGGAGGAAGAGGAGCGGCAGGCCCTGCGGCTGGAAGCGCGAAGTCTCCTCCGGCGGGGGCTCGCCGCGCTGCTGGCGTTCCCCGCAGCCGTGCTGCTCCTCACGCTGCTTCTGGTAGCGCTGGATAGCGCTTCGTCCCTAATTCGCGCATCGGTATTTAGCGCGGCGCTCCTGACGCTGTTCTGCTTCCCCGTGCTGGCGCTCGTCGCGCGTGACTCGTTCCGCCGGGGCAGGGGACTGAACCGCGACCTGCGGGAGGGCTGCGTTAAGCGGTTTGAAGGGCCGCCGCGGATGGACGAGACGGACGAGACGCTCTCTACGCTGCGGAAGGCGCGCGTCGCTCCCGCCCTGGATGATCCGCTCTGGCGGCTGGAGGTGCTTCCGGGCTCGGGACGCGTATGGAGTGTGCAGGGAGAACGGCCCGCCCGGTGGATTACGGCGCGCTGGACGGAGGTAGCCGGCACGCCAACGTTCGCCGCGATGGCCGCCGAATGGCTGGAGCCCGTGGCCAAAGATGGTGATACCACACTGTTAGGAGGGCGTCGGGACCTCACCCAGGCGGAGCGGGAGGAGGTCCGCAGACACGCGCGCCGCCTCTGGGTCCGCCCGCTCCCCTACGTCGTCGGCCTTACCGTCTGGCTCTCTCTGCCGGTGGCAGTGATCCTGCGTGATGGGCGGCTGCACAGCGGGCACGACTGGTTCAGCTTCTGCCTCCTGGGGGCAATCACCCTCTGGACGGACGTTCGCTTCGCCCGTGCCGCCTGGATCGCCCGCGGCCTGGGTGCGGACGCGCGTGACGGCTGGACCATTATCCTCCGCCGGCAAGATCCGGCCCCTTCTGAAGTAGCGGAAGCCGTCGGACTGCAAGAGATCGCGGCCGCCATAGCGGCCCGGCCGGAGGTAGTGGAAGCGCTGCCCCATTCGCGCTGGATCTGGACGGAGGACAATCGGCCCGCCGCCTGGCGCACCGCCGGCTGAAAGGACAACGCCATGCCTGCAGGTCCACTCCGGCTCCTGCTCGTTGCCGCCTGCCTCCTGATGGCGGCGCCTGCCGTCGCAGACGGATCGGGCGTGAAGATGCCCATCAACCACTTCATCTACATCATCCAGGAGAACATCTCATATGACCACTACTTTGGGACCTATCCGGGCGGTAACGGCATCCCCGTAGGCACCCGGCTTCCCGAACGGCCGGGCGGTCCACCCGAGATCGCCCCGTTCCATCTGCACCAGACCTTCATCCCGCGGGACCTCAACCATAGCTGGCAGGCGGCCCACGCCGCCTGGGACGATGGGAAGATGGATGGCTTCCTCTGGGCGGAGTGGCCGATGGCGCTGCGCTACTACTGGCACAACCCGCCGCCTCAGCCGGACCCCGCGCTCGTCCATCCCAAGGAGCTGCCGCCGGCTCAGCCGGGGACGCAAGGGGACAACCGACGGCGCGGTCCGCGGCAGGGCGAGGAGGAGGCGGTGCGCGGCGGGCAGGTGCAGGGAGGTCGGTCCGCCACGGAGCCTGTAGGTCCCACGCCGGATTGGGTCCGGAACACGGTGTCCTACTACGACTGGCACGAGGTGCCCAACTACTGGGAGTACGCCCGCCGGTTTACGCTGTGCGACAACTTCTTCTCATCGCTGGCTGGTCCGAGCGAGCCAAACCATCTCTACTCCGTGGCCGCCCAATCTGGAGGATTGGTGAACAATCCGCCGCGCAGCTTGGCCGGACAGGACGGCGTGTACACGTTCCCTACACTGGCCGAGTTCCTGGAGAGCTCAGGCGTCTCCTGGAAGTACTACGACGAGAAGCCGAACCCGCACAAACATTCGTTGTGGAACCCCATGCCAGGGTTCAAGCAGTTCCAGGACAACCCGCGCCTTATGGATCGCGTGGTGAACCTGCGGGAGTTCTTCACTGATCTCCAAACCGCGAAGCTGCCGCAGGTGTGCTGGATCGTCCCTACCGCCCCGGACAGCGAGCACCCGCCGGCCGATTCCGCGCGGGGAATGTGGCACGTGACGGAGCTGGTGAACGCCGTCATGCAGAGCCGCTACTGGAAGGACACGGCCATCATCGTGACGTGGGACGACTACGGCGGGTTCTACGACCACGTGCCGCCGCCCCAGATGGACCGTTTCGGCTACGGTCCCCGCGTTCCGGCGCTCGTCATCTCCCCTTACTCCCGGGCCGGGAGGGTCTGCCACACGGCGTACGACTTCACGTCGCCGCTCAAGCTCATGGAGGTGCGGTTCGGGCTCCGGCCCCTCACGGAGCGGGACGGGCAGGCTGCTGCGATGCTGGAGTGCTTCGACTTCGCCCAGAAGCCGCTGAAGCCGGACATCATCACCAAGGACACCAAGCTGGACTTCTCAACCCTCCAGCCCACCATGCCCTAGATCGCAGTCTGCCAGCACTTTACCTGCTCTAAGCAGGTCGTACAAAGTCTTTTGACATGAGGCCAGCGGCTCTTGAGAGCCAGGTGTCAAAGAACTTTTTCCTACCCGCTTAGACTCCGCATCCAATGTGGCGCCGTCGCGCCACTTTGAGACAATGTCTCACTCCTACTGCCCTTCTCCCTCTCTCCCCTCCCCTGTTCTTGGGGGGGAGCGAGCGTCCGGAGCCGAGCGAGTGCAGGCTCCGCGAAGCTCCCTTGGGGGCAACGAGTAGGTAGTGCCATTCCGGACAGCCCGGGGGTGAGGGCCTGCCGCAGCCATAGGATTTCGCGGCAGGCCCGCCTTGCTCGAACGCTCCCCCTCCAAAGGGGAAGGCGGGTGATTTGGCGCCGGCACCCGGCCAGAATAAGCACCTGGCCGCCCGTGGGCGGCCAGGTGTGGAGATCACGAATCCGGTCGAGAAACCACTACTCCGACGGCTGACGGCCTCGTGGGCCTCCGAAGCCGCCGCGCATCATGTTGCCGCCCAGCATCACAGTCAGGCTCGTCTTGGTCTGCACCCGCGGGAGCGGCTGCCCCTTCTCCAGCGCTGTTCCGGTGCCGTAGCCCACCATCCGGAGCGAAACGAAGTCGCAGTCCTTGAAGATGCCGGCCGGGACCGTGACAGACACGGTATCCGGTCCCATGAACCGGTTCTTGCTCACCATGTCCTTCACTTCCGCCATCTGGAGATAGTCGTCCCGGAAGCCGAAGTCCGGCTTTACTTCGGACGAGTCCCACATGATGACGGTGGTGCGGCCCTGCATCCCCACGATCTGCGCGTGGTAGCCCAGGATATTGGGGATTGCCGCCCACCTGAGGACGATGGGATCGTCGAAGCTCACCTTCTGCGTGAGGTCCGGGCTGGAGAGCTCGATGGGAGCCAGGAAGTTCACCTGATCCGGCACGTCTATCTCCACGTTGCCCGTGTAGCTCGTGGTCAGCGCGTAGTGCCCCTGCATCGCCGCGTCCGGGTCTATCGTGCCCGGCTGGTCCTGCGTGGGCCAGTAACCTGTCGTCCAGTCCGGATTGTAGAAGTAGGAGCCGGAGGAGCGGCGCGCCCGCGCCATCTGCTCCTTCATAACGGCCTTCTGCTCGTCCGTAAGCCCCTTGAACTCGGTGACCTCCGGCTGCCCGTCCTTGACGGTGGGCGAGGAGCCCCAGTACCGCTTGATCACCATCTCCGCGGGGATGCCGCCGGGTACGCCGGCCTCGCCCCCGGTATCCGCCTTCCCCTCCTCCGGCTTGGGGCGGTAGAGCCCCAGGTTCAGCTTTTGCCCCAGCTTCAGCCCGTCCGGGACGGCGAGCGACGCGGTGGCGTCTTCGGGAGCGACCCCGGGCGACCAGAGCCGCACGGTGAGCTTGCGCTGCGCCTTGCCGAACTGCGCCATGGCGGCCGCGGCCTGCGGCGGCAGCTTGATACCGGGTGGCAAATCTATCTTCGGCATGGCCGGCATCCCGGCCATCTTCATGGAGCTCGTCTCGGCAAACACTCCCAGGAACGCCTGGTTGTCCTGCGCGCCGGCGGGAGGTCCTCCCAGAAGCGCCGCTGCTAGAAACCAGATACACGTCATGTATTTCCTCCTCATCCCCTGAACTACGCGGAGCATGGCAACGGGGATTCCACCCCGCCCGCTGCTGCCTGCCGCACATTCTCATTCGCCCTGGCCAAATCCTCCTGTCTCCGTGCCCGCCACGATCCCGCGTCCAAAACCCGTCATAGGACGGATGAAGAGCGCACTCCCCAAAACCCATACTGACGATGATAGAGGTTAATCCGTCCGTGCGATGGCGTTCCCGATGAGCCGAGTCGGCCGCAACTCGGGCTCTCGCGCGCGCAGTCGCTCAGATGGAGATTGGAGCGGTGAGCACGGTTACGGTATCCGCTGGCACGTCCGCCAGGAGCATCCGCTCCCAGCCAGTAGGTATTCCCTCCGTACTTTCCTTCTTTGCCGCGCTGCGCGTGGGCTCGGTCCCTTGGCAGGCGCCGCGCCTTCCTCTGGCCGGTCTTCGCCGCTTCAGCCTCCGGGGCAAGCTCGCCAGAGAGAGCCTCGCCACCATGGCGGTGGGAGTGATGGACCCGGCGCCCCCACCAACTTGCTTGCACTCCCCGGCCGGCACGCGCTCACCCGCCAGAAACAGCTCCTCCGCAAACTGCTCGTTCTCCGGTGGTACCCACATTTTCGCTGTTCTCTCCTTGTTCACTTCCCACAAATGCACACTCTGCATCTGTTTGCGAGCCGGCTAGCGCCAGGAGTCAGCCCACGTCATCAACGAGCCGAGCCGCACCTCCGGATTTTAGGCTCTCGAAGCTGGCGAACACATCCCCCAATGGCGTATTCGTACAGGCTGACTGAGTGGGCCATACTGGTACAGGAGGTGAGTCGTTCATGAAGGCCATGGTCCTCTCACAGCCCGCGCAGATGGACACCGCGCCGCTGGCTCTCGTCGACTTGCCGGTGCCGGAGCCGGGCCCCCGGCAGGTCCTCATCCGCGTCGAAGTATGCGGAGTCTGCCGCACGGACCTGCACGTGGTGGAAGGGGAGCTTCCGCCGCACCGCGAGCACGTGGTGCCCGGCCACGAGGTGGTCGGTCGCATAGAGCGGGGTGGACCGGGCGCGGAGCTGTACGCCCCCGGAACCCGCGTGGGGGTGGCCTGGCTGCACCGGACGGACGGTACCTGCCCCTACTGCCGCCGTGGGGATGAGAACCTGTGCGAGGGGCCGACCTTCACCGGCTACGACGTGAACGGCGGGTACGCCGAGTACCTCGTCGCGCCGGAGGAGTTCATCTATCCCATTCCGGAGGGCGTCTCCTCACGGGAAGCCGCGCCGTTCCTGTGCGCGGGCATCATCGGCTACCGGGCGCTGGTGCGTAGCGATGTGAAGCCGGGCGAGCTGCTGGGACTGTACGGGTTCGGCGGCTCGGCGCACATCGTGATCCAGATCGCCCGGCACTGGGGCTGCGAGGTCTACGTCTGTACGCGCGGCGAGAGCCACCAGGCGCTGGCAAGAGAGCTCGGGGCGGTATGGGCGGGCGGCGCCGGCGAAGCGCCCCCGCGCAAGCTGAGTAGCGCCATCCTGTTTGCGCCGGCCGGCGAGCTGGTGCTGCCCGCCCTGGCCGCGCTGGATAGAGGCGGAACGCTGGCGCTGGCCGGGATCTACATGACGCCCATCCCGGAGATGGACTACCAGAAGTACCTCTTCCAGGAGCGGAATCTGTGCTCCGTCACGGCAAGTACGCGCAGTGACGGCCGGGAGCTGCTCAAGCTGGCGGCGGAGATCCCGCTGCGCACCCACACGCAGGAGTTCTCGCTGGAAGAGGCCAACACAGCGCTGCAGCTCCTCAAGCAAGACCGCATCGACGGCGCCGCCGTTCTCCGGGTCTCTTAACTCTCGGCCCTGCCAAGCCGATCCTGCCGGGAGTAACTCTTGTCTGCCGTTTGGCATGTCTTGCGCCGACCAAAACCCCCGTTCTGCGGATGACGGATGGCCGGGTGGTGGGGGCCAGAGCAGAGTCGACGAGTCCGCGCTGACGGGCGATCTGGTGCCGCTGCCCAAGCTGGAGGGCGACCAGGTCTTCAGCGGCACCATCTGTCTGGCGGGCACGTTTCTGGTGTTCGCGACGGACGCGGCAGACGCGGTGATCACGGTGGAAAAAGTGGAGCTCGTGGCCGACACCATCGAGATCGGCCCGCGCATGGTGGGGTAGCGCGCCAGGGGATCATCCTGGGCATCGGCGCCAGCACCCTCTGCATGTTCCTGGCGCTGGGCGGCCTCTTCCCGCCCGCCGTGGGCGCCATGCTCCAGGAGCTCATTGACCTCGCCGCAATCCTCAACGCCATCCGGGCGCGCTGAGCTAGGGGCGCTCGTCCGGACAGCGCGTGGCTGAGGACGTGAGGCTCACTGCATCCTCCGAGACCACCGCACGAACCGGATCGCCGCCAGTCTGGCCGGTCCGTTGGGGGCGGACGGTGATTTGGCGGGCAGTCTCCTTGTCCAGCGCCAGTTCCGTGTGGCCGATGCGGACCACGTAGGAGGGGAACCGCTGGGAGAGCCGCAGCAACGCGCCGGGCAGGAGACCCAGGGCCATCAGCTTGGAGCGCTCGTGCTCGGAGGAGGTAGCGACCGTGAGCACCACGGCCCAGCCCCCCGTCCCTAGGTTCGCCAGCGGCATCTCAGGCGGGAGCTCCACCCCTCGCCGGGCGGCGCGACGCGCGGCCCACCGGCGCACCATCTTCACCAGGCCGGGCGTGCGCGGCATCTCGTAGCCGCAGCGCGGGCAGGGGATGTACCGGCACCCGGAGAAGAGCGCGCACTTGCCGCAGCTCCCCTCGGACGAGTTCTCCGCGAACTCGTACGCGCACATCGAGCACCGAATCACCGTCTCCGCTATCTGCTCAGGCAAGGTCGGGTAACTCCTGGATTTTCAATTTTGAATTGCCGAGAGGCACGTTACAAGCGTGCATGGACGGCGGTTAGGACTACGTTCAAGAGGGCGCCGACGGCGATGGCGAACGGGAAGATGAACGCCGCCATTCCCCACGCCATCCTGGTGCCTTGCTCCTTCTTCACCATCATGAACTGGGCGATGCACGGCAGGAAGATGGTCAGCGTCACCACGCAGACCAGAAGCTGGCTGCCGGTCAGCATCCCCGTCTGCTGGATCCGGTAGAGCCCCGCCGCGCCGTAGTCCCTGCGGAAGAACCCGAACAGGAACGCCTCCGCCGTCTTGTCCGGCAGCCCCAGCAGATGCACCACCGGAACCAGGGCCCGCACTGTGAGACTGAATAGTCCCACGAGCTGTCCCGCCCAGATGGCGATGCTGGCGATGATGAAGAGCGGGAACACCTCCATGAAGTACCACTGCAGCCGCGCGAACGTCTTGGCAGCGATCAGGAAGGTGGCAATGATCCGCTCGCGCCGGGTCTCCAGGATGCGGGTCCCGATGGTCGCCATCGTATCGCACCCAAAACCGAGCACCATGGGGATCACCGCTTTGCCGTTGAGCCCAATCGACTTGAAGAGGCGGTCGATGAGCATGGCCAGGCGCGGTAGATAGCCGGTGTCCTCCAGCACGGAGAACGCGAGGAAGAAGGTGCCGACGATGGGGAAGATAAGCGCCACGGCGTAGGTCACGCCGAGCGTCCAGATGCCGTACTCGCCCACAAAGAGGCTGGAGAGCCAGTGCCAGGGCAGCAGCCGCTCCACGCGCACCGTCATCCAGGGGTTGAGGACCTTGCCGAAGAGGCCGTTCTCCAGCAGGTCCACCAGCGTCTTCCCCCCGAAGACGCCTACAAACTGGTACAGCCCGAACCAGAGCACCAGCGCCAGGATCGGGAAGCCCGTGATGGGCGACATGCAGAGGCGGCTCAGCCGCTCCGCCAATGAGACGCCCGGCACCGGCCGGTAGTCCGTAGCAAGCGCTGTGACGACCCGCGCGGCGTCCCTGCGCTGGATGGCGACCGCCACGTCTGGCGCCTCTCCCAGCATCTCGCGCGCCTCGCGCACCGCCTGGAACACGGGAGTGGGGCCGTCCGGCTCCGTCTCCTCCACCAGCCGTTCGATGTCCCGATCGCCCTGGAGCAGCAGCATGGAGACCGTACGCCGCGTCACGCGGTAGTCACCGCGCAACCGGTCTTCGATGTGCGCGGCGGCCTCTTCCAGCGTTGGGCTATACGGACAAACTTCGTTCTGCCTGGATGCGAGCGAACTCATCGAGCATGTGCCTCAGCTCAGGTATGCCCCTGCCGGTCAGGGCGACAGTAGCGGCGACCGGAACGCCGAGCGCCTGGCTCAGCCGGTCGGTGTTTATTGTAAGGCCAATCTTCTCGGCCTCGTCCAGCATGTTGATGGCTACGGCTACGGGCAGGCCGGATTCGATCAGCTCCATGGTGAAGACGAGCATCCGCTCCAGGTTGCGGGCGTCCAGAACGTGAAGCACGATGTCGGCCGGCTCACGCAGCAGCAGAGAGCGGCCCACGCGCTCCTCCTCGCTGTGCGGCCGGAGCGAGTACATGCCGGGGGTGTCCACCACCTCAAAGAGGGTGCCGCCGATCCAGGCCTTTCCTCGCGAGAGCTCCACGGTGGTGCCGGGATAATTGGAGACGGTGACGTACCGGCCGGTGAGCCGGCCGAAGAGGACGCTCTTACCTACATTGGGGGTGCCGACTATCATCAGCCGGCGGTGTGCGCGTTCCGTCTCGGGCAGCGCGTTGACACAGTGGGTGCCAGTGCGGCGCGCCCCCCGAAGGGCTTCGTAGAAAGGGATACGAGGCATCAGTTCACATAGGCCAGTAGGATCGCGGCCGCCAGGACCACGGCGTTGACAGCAACCAGTAGGATACCCGCATTCATTGTCTTGCGTCGGTCCAAGTGTCAAGCCTCCGTTCATCAGAGGTTGAATCGAGCCGGGATAAATCCGAAGTCCCGGCTTCTGTTATGGATTCTACGGGAGGAGGGGCCGGACCGTCATCCGCGCTTTGGCGGATTTTGTTCGGTCCCGGTCTCGCGGCCAATCGATGCGATAGGGGGGCCCGGCCCACGCCAGGAGCGCTAGAGCGGTGGTTAAGACTGAAATACCCCGGCAGCCAAGTGTCGTGAGATGCATGCAGTAATCCTTGGGATCCGATGACGGCAGAGGTCCGCTCGCGTCTGGCCATGTTCCAGGTTCCAAGAGGCGCATGCACTCTGCTAGTGATACGCTCCCGCCCCTTATGGGTTCCGCTGCGCCAGGGTTGCAAGAAAGGCAAAGGATTGGCCGGAAATGCCGGCAAAGGAACTGGATGGATGCTCTTCAACCTGTTTCCCGAGCGCGCTGTACGTCGCGCCACTCCGGCGAGGTCCACTCGCCATGATGGGCAATCCATCGTTCCCGATCTTTGGCGTCCATAGCAAATTCGAGCTCCCGCGAGGGCAGGGGCTCCTCCGAAGCGGCCGCCTCGCGGAGCCGCTCACCGGCCGCCCGTCCCATCCATTCCGGTAGAGTCCATCTAGTGTGCACTTCCAGAGCTCGGGATCCAAGCTTCGACCAACCCTCAGGCGTGTCCGCTGCGTCGGCGATCTGTTCTTCCGCGGTTCCGAACATGCCGTCGGACACTGTACACCGGGCGGTCAGTCGGACACACCGGTCCACTCGTACCGTGTGGAAGAGGTGACCCGGAGGGGCCGACCGATAGGAGCTATAAAGCGGTTCTCCGGGCGACAGAACGGCGACATCGCCTAGCCAGCGCTCCTCGAACTGGTCCGCTGTGGCGTCAACCACAGTGCCGTCCGGCAGCTCGTTCCAGCAATGGATCCAGCAGACGCCGCCGTCCAGGAGCCGTAAATGGCCCCACCGGTATGCCCAGCCCAGCTCGGCCTCAATGGCCTCAGAGACCTTTCCACAGCGTCCATCGGACCGCCCGCTCTCCAGCCGTACGCGGCGGCGGATGGCGCGGACCCAGTCTATGTACTCCGCAACACCCATAGGCGTGTCGACATGGGCCCCGGTCATCGGTTGAGGGACATTGGTTTACTGGGAGAACCGAGTGCCTTCCGTAGCTCGCCGACAAAAGCCTGTCCGTCCAGTCGCGGAGCATCGGTCACCCTGCCGAGCTGGTGCTGCCAATAGACGGGCTTCGGCGGCTCTGCCTCCCACTTCACTCCCCGAGGATAGATCAGGTATACGTCCCAAGCGGGAGTCAGCGGAGGCAGCCCGAGAGCCCGTGCGAAAGGCCATGCCAGTGTTCGCTTTGGGTCCCAGAACTGCCTGACCCGACGATCCGGGATGAGGGCGGAGGTATCCGCGGTCGGCCCTTCCCGATCGGATCCAAGGATGGGCTCCCAGACTACGAACACCCGCACCGAACGATCATTCACCTTAGCCAAGACTTTCTTTTGAATGACAGAGGCCCCCTGCCGGCACATCCCTCAAGTTGGTGAGAGAAGGAGCAAGAGGCGTGTCTTCTCGCTATCGCGGTTGAACGCGCTTCGAAGCTCCACAGGACCGTCCGAAAGCACCTTGACCGGAGAGGTTGTTGGCGCGGGCTCTGGAACACTCTTCGTCCTGTTTCCGGCGCTTTGTCGCGGCCCTGGACAGAGGACCGACAGCGCCGCGAAGGCGCACAATGCGTGGTTGATTCCTCCCATCAAGCTCCTCATCCCATATCCCTCACTGAATTCTACCGTCGCCTGGCGCAGTTCCTCACTTCTCACCCATCCCCTATTAGCTATGACCTTTACAGATTGGAACCCGGCCGCCCGCTGTGGCGTCGTAATGGGGCAGTCGCCGCTCCACCGGGGAGCGTGCGGCCACAGGAGGAACCATCACCATGGCTTGCAACACCAACTGTTGCGCCGTCTGCGGCGCGGACATCGATTCCAACAACCCACCGGCAACCACCTGGTTCCAGGGACAGCAGTACTGCTGCTGCTGTGACGAGTGCAAAGAGAAGTTCGACGGGAACCCGCAGATGTATTCCCAGCGGGCGGCGGCGTAGAGCAACCGCTAGAGCAAGAAGCTAAAGTAGTAGAAGCGGCACGCTGACGGATGAGCCTCCTCTCCTGGAGCCTGGGAGAGGAGGTTTTTGCGTCGGGGCATTGGTGCGGTAATACTGGTTGGTTTACGGAACAATGAATGTTGTGTTTCGGCATAGTATCATGATTCCGTGATATATTCATATAGCATTCCCACGGAAGGACATGTTGCGTGGATTCACTTGTGCGCGGTAGAGCATGCGAGCTGTTCGGTGCGCTCTCTCATCCCGGGCGGCTGAAGGTGGTGGAGCTGCTGATGAAGGACGGCCAGCGCTCGGTCAACGAGATTGCGGCCGCCTTGAATGTAGGGCAGTCCTCCGCATCGCAATACCTAGGCCAGCTCACCCGGGCCGGCGTGCTGGTCGTGGAGCAGCGCGGCTCGGCACGGCTCTACCGCATCCGTGGCCCCCGCATCGTGCGCATCCTGGAGCTCATCGAGGAGTTCTGTCAGGTCCATCACCTCTACGGTCTGGAGGAGGAAGAGGCTGCCGATGGACGGCCGGCAGGCCCACACCTTGCGGCGGTCTCAAGCGCTGCAAGAGGAGCGGTCGATGCGGAGGTCTGATGGGTCTCATGGAGATGGTACCTCCGAGCTGCCCGTCTCAGCCTCAGCCATTCAGCCGGCCACGGCGCCCGACGCAAGCGGCGCTCCCGCAATCGTAACGGTCTCCGGGGTAGAGGAGCGCCCACCCGCGCCACCCGATGCAACCGCGGAGGAGTGGGAGGAGTACCGCTGGTACACGGAGCATGCCGCGCTGCTGGTGACGACCACCAAGTGGGCGCTGCTGGGCGCCGTCGCGGGCATCTGCGTGGGACTGGGCACCAAGGCGTTCCTCTTCTCGCTCGCATGGGCTACGAACCAGACCGCGCGCCTCAACACCGGCTGGTTCCGTTTCTACGATCTGCTACCGCTGGCGCTGCCGCTCTGCGTCTGGCTCATTCGCACGTTCGCGCCGACGGCCAAGGGGCACGGCACGGAGGCGGTCATCACGGCGGTCCATACGCGCCACGGCCGGATCGACATCGTGGTCGCCCCCATCAAGCTGCTGGCTACCGTGATCACGCTAGCATTCGGTGGGTCGGTGGGCAAAGAGGGGCCGTGCGCGCAGATTGGAGCCTCCATCAGCAGCTTCTTCGCTGACATTCTGCGCCTCTCGGACGAAGACCGGAGGCGGCTGGTCATCTGCGGCATCGGAGCCGGATTCGCGGCTGTCTTTGGCACTCCGGTCTCCGGTGCACTGTTCGGCATTGAGGTGCTATACCTGGGCCGCATAGAGTACCCGGTGCTCTTCCCCTGCCTGGTGGCAGGGATTATCGCGCACCTGGTATGCGGCGTGAGCGCGCCCGTGCCCGGGCTGCATCAGGGCTTCGGGCGGCTGGGAGAGGTGGAGCTGATAGTGCTCACGGTGTGCGCGGGGGCGTTTTTCGGCATCGTGGCGCTGATCCTCATCGAGACGATGCGGTTTCTGGAGAAGAGACTGCACAGGTTCGAAGGACGGCCGTACCTCCTGGCGGCGGCCGGCGGGGTGTTCCTGCTCGCCCTGTACCATACGTTAGGCGGGGCGTATGCAGGGCTGGGCGTGCCGCAGATTGAGAGCTCCCTGAGCGGCGTGTTCCATCTGACGCTGCTGGCCTTCGCCATCAAGATCCTGGCGACCTCTGTGACGCTGGAGACCGGAGGCAGCGGCGGTATAGTTACTCCTCTCTTCTTTATCGGGTCCACCGCGGGCGCCGCGCTCGCGGCCGTGCTCCATCTGCCTCAGGGCGTCTTTGCCTGCTTCGGGTTTGTGGCGGTAGTAGCCGCCGCAGCGAACACGCCTATCGCCGCCTCCATAATGGGAATGGAGCTCTTGCCGGGGCACATCGGCGTGTACGCCGCCCTCTGCGCCTGCACCGCTTACCTCATCGTGGGGCACCGGAGCGTCTATCCCAGCCAGTGGCTGGGCATCTCCAAGTCCGCCGGGTTAGAGCTGCCGCTTGACGTGCCGCTGAGCGAGATCACGCCGCGGAACATGCGCATAAGGCCGGGGAGCCTCACGGACCGGCTCTATCGCCGCACCCACCGGCGGCGGTCCGTGTGATCCGAAGGAACAGGTATGCCCCAAGTCGCCCGCGCTGGCCGACACGGTGCGCCGCGTGGTCGAGACATACCTGGCGCGGCCCACTTCCGTCGTCGAGTTCATCTACTCCAAACCGCCTGACGCCATTCGTAGGGCTCTTTCGCACGATCCTGGGGGCGGAATGGCGCTGGCCGGTGGCGGAGGACGACGGAGGACGGGGGACGGTTCTGGGGCCGGTTGGCAGGCATTAGAGCGAAGGGTGAGGGGTGATCGGGCCCTCACCCCTCACGCCCGCAGGTCTACCAGCGGTGGTGGCGGTAGTTGTACCCATAGCGGTGGTTGTCGTAGTAACCGTAGCGCTCCCAACGGTGCCGCTCCTTGACCGCGTCGTCGTAGCGCTTGTACGCGTAGGCCGCACCGGCCGCGGCAGCGATGCCCGGAAGCTTGTTGCGCTGGGTGAGCAGCAGGGCGATAGCCGCCGCGCCCAGTCCCAGCGCGGTGTTGCGGCGGCCCTCTTCGCTGGCCTGTGCCGCCATGGGAAGCGCCGCTATCCCGGCCGTGAAGAAAAAGGCCAGCGCGCCCGCGGTGAGGCGATGGGTTCGTTTCATGGTCGTGCTCCTTATCACATCTCTCGCGGTCCCGATGGGTCTGGCCGGGAGCCGCTCCTGGTATAAGTACACGACCGCGGGCCACCCGAGTGACACGGATGGGGCATACATATAACCTATGCGTTTTACAAGGATGGTCGTTCGCCGTGGCAGCATTCGCCGGTGAGGGCTTCGCGCGCCTCGCGCAGGAGAAACGGAACGAGCAAGAGTGCGGCGGCGCCGTCGAGCCACCGCCACTGGAGCAGAGCGTTGGCGCCGAGGCCGGCCAGGAGAACCCAGGAGAGATAGCCGCAGGTGAAGGTCTCCATGGCGTCCGCCCGCAGCGCTCTGCTGCCGATGGCGTCCGCGGCGCGAATCTTCGCCCTGGCGAGCGGCGGCATTCCCAGCGCCGCCATCATGGCGACGGCGATGCCGAGCCAGGAGGTCTCGGCCGCATGGCGGTGGAGCAGTGCATAGGCGGACTGGAGGAGCACGTAGGCGGCTAGGAGGTAGAGGAGATACCCTGCGATGCGGCCCGCACGGCGCTCGACGGCTTCGATGGCGGCCTCATCGGTGCCCCTCCCGCCACCAGCGCTGGGGGAGCCGGAGGTGAGCCGGGCCTCCTGGCGGAGCCGCCAGTAGAGGACGGAGGCGGAGATCAGTTCGATCACGCTGTCCGCCCCGAACGCTAGCAGCAGGACGCTGCGGGCCATGGCTGCGGCGGCCAGGGACGCGCCGGCTTCGACCACCATCCACGCCAGCGTCAGCGCCTCCAGACGAAGCGCCGCGCGCATCCTGTCCGTCCGATCCCCTTCCATCGCGATTTGCATTCTTAGCCCCAACAAGCCTCAGCCGCCAGATGACTTGATCTGATAGGTTGTGTAGCTCTCGTCACGGACCTTATAAAACGGAAGGAAGGTCACGGCCCCGTCGCGCATCCGGAAGACCGGAAGGGTTCCCGTCGGGCTCGGAGGCTGCGCGTCCAGGGGCGGAGTCGCCCCGGACAGCGCAACCGGATGGTCGGACAGGGCTACCAGCAGAAAAGGGCCGTACATGACGGCAACGGTGTCCGGATTCTCGGGGGCGATGGCTTCGTACCTTAGCCCCATGGGGAACCGCACGCGCAGCATGTCGCCGTCCCGCCAGGTTCGGTCCACTTGGAGGAACGTGCCGGGCCCGGCCGCGGCCGCGACCTCTGCGCCGTTTACATCTGCGAAAGGAGCGCCGGAGACCCAGTACGGCACACGCACGCAGAGGCTGAACTTCGCTGGCGACGTGGTGTGCACGGTCAATGAGATCGTCTCATCCTCGGGGAACCGGTTCGTCTGTTCCACCCGAACTACGCCGCCGCGCGTGCGCCAGGTCACTCGGGACTGCGCGAACAGGTTCACGTACAGGGCATGGTCGGAATGGAAGAAGATGTCCAGCGGGTAGTCCGCCGTTATCTGCGCGTAGGTTCCTGAACAGCAAGGCCAGGCATCCGGGAAGTAGCCCTTTTGAGCGCCTGGTCTATAGTCGGAGTAGTAGAAAGTCTTGCCGTTTGGCTGCATGGGCAGGGCGGCGAGCATGCCGTTGAAGATCACCCGCTCCATATTGTCGCCGTACTTCGCATCGCCTGTGAACCGCAGGAGGTATCGATCCACGTTAGCGTTGGCGTAGGCACCGCAAGGAGTCTCAAAGTGCGCGTCCGTCCCGGCCAGGGAGGCGGCGAGCTTACCCTTGCCCGGCTCCACGAATCGCTCGCGCGGTCCCCAGCCGCCGGAGGCGTACATCTGCGTGGTGGTCAGGAATGTCCACGCCTGCTCTAGCGCCGTCAGATACTTCTCATCCCCTGTAGCTTCATAGGCCCTGGCGGCGGAGCAAAGCGTGTTGACGTGGCTGTAGGCGTGCCGGTTTGGAGTGAACGCATTGACGCCTTTGGCGAACAGGTCGTAGTATTCCCCGCTATAGTCGTATGCTCGCGCCATACGCAGGTAGCGCTCCTCGTGGGTGAGAGCGTAGCAGTTGTAGAGGTTCTCCGGCAGCGTGTACCATTCGTCGCTGCGGCGCGGCAGGTTCTTCTCCGCCCAATCGGTCATCTTCTTCAGTACGACCAGCGCCTCCCGGTTCCCGGTGAGGGTGTATGCGTCCCGCATGCCGATACAGTTCTTGTCATAGAGGTAGCAGGGCCACTCGCGCGCCACCTTCCGCGAGGAGTAGAAGTAGCCGTCGGGGCCGAGTGTCTGGTGGAACCCATGGACCAGGCGTGCCACCTTTGCTTTGAACCGCCGGTCGCCTGTATTTGCGTACATCCGCGCGAGCGCCGAGAGATACTGCCCGAAGGGGTGCGCGCCCGCGAATCCGTCCGGGTCGTACCATCCTCCCATGGGCTTGCCGGGCGCCGGCAGGCCGGCCCGCAGCCGGAAGCCGTGGAGCAGGCTGTCCTCGGAAAGGCCGAGATAGAAATCCCTGGCCTCCCGCGCCTGATTCTCTAGAGGACCGCCGGTGAGTGTGACGTCCCGGTAGGAGAAGGCATTCAGCACCGGCGCGCGGTTCCGGGGCGCTCCCGAAGTCGCATCAGCAGACGCTGCGCCAGTGGACAGTACGGCCAGGAGACAGAACATCGACAGGCCAGCGTAACAAGGGTTCAACGGAAGCTGCCCTCCTGTGTGGTATGGAGGAATCATACGCGTGCAGCCCGGAGAGGTCAAGGATGAGTTTTCACGCAGGAGAAGATAAGGTGAGCTGGCTGACGGCGCGCTACGACCAGGATGCGGAGGCATACTCATCGCTGTGGGCGCCGGTCCTGCTGAAACTCTCTCGCGTGCTCCTAGACCGCATTCCGCTTGCGGACTCCCGCGCCGTGCTGGACGTTGGCGCAGGGGCCGGAACGCTGCTGCCCGAGTTGGCGAAGGCCGCGCCGGGCGCGCTGGTTGTAGGCGTAGACCGGTCGTGTGGAATGCTCCGGCACGCACAGCGAGGCTCCCGGACGGTGGCCCAGATGGACGCGAGACAGCTCGCCTTGCGCCCTTCGGGGTTCGACGCAGCGGTCATGGCCTTCATGCTGTTTCACGTTCCGGAGCCGCTGCGGGCGTTGCGTGAAGCGTGGCGGGTCCTGCGGCCGGGTGGTATGCTGGGCGTGGCAGTGTGGGGCGAGCCCAGTCTCTCGCGGGCCAGCCGCGTCTGGACCGAGGAGCTGGATTCCCACGGTGCCCTCCCGGATCCAGGCGAATCCGATTCAAGAGCGTTGATGGACTCACCTACCAAGTTGAAGGCGCTGCTGATTCGGGCGGAATTCGGCGGCATTACCTGCTGGAGCGAGCGCGTAGAGCACCGGTGGGATGCCGAGAGCTTCTTCGCCCTGCGGTCCGGGTGTGGAGCAGACAAGCGGCGGCTCTCAACCCTGCCGAGCGATGCACGCGCCACTTGCCTCGCGCGCGTCCAGGAGCGGCTCGCGCGCCTGTTCCCCGACGATTTCGTCAGCCGCCCCGAGGTAGTGTACGCTGTGGGCGTCCGCGCATAACGTACTGTAAACTTAGCGAAGAACTCCAGGGCAGTCAACACCAGCGGTCCTTGGTCTGCGGTCCGTCGTCCGTCATCCGTTATCGGTCATCTAGATATGAGTCTGCTTGCAGTCAGCGACATAGAGAAGTCTTTTGGGGGCGACACCATCCTGAGTGGGGTCACCTTCCGGCTTGCGTGGGGGCAGAAGCTCGGGCTGGTGGGCCGCAACGGCAGCGGCAAGACCACGCTCATGCGGATCCTCACCGGCCAGTTGGAGCCGGACAAGGGGCGCGTGCAGTACGCCCAGGGCATCCGGTTCGGATACCTGCGCCAGGAACAGATGGTCGAGCACGGCTGGACCGTGTACCAGGAGGCGCAGGACGCCTTCGCGCCCGTACTGGCCATGGAGGAGCGGCTCCGGGAGCTGCAGCATGCCATGGCCGAGAGCCACGGAGACCAGTTGGCGGACGTGATGGAGGAGTACGGCCGCCTGCACGACCGCTTTGAGGCCATGGGCGGGTACGAGAGCTTGCGGGACATCCACCAGGTGCTGCGCCGCCTGGGCTTCACGGACGCGGACCAGGACAAGCCTACGGCGCTGCTCTCGGGCGGAGAGAAGACCCGGCTGGCGATGGCCAAGCTCCTGCTGTCCGCGCCTGACGTGCTGCTGCTGGACGAGCCGACCAACCACCTGGACCTGGAGGCTACGGAGTGGCTGGAGGGCTTCCTCCACGACTTCGGCGGTGCGGTGATCCTGGTCTCGCATGACCGCTACTTCCTGGACCGGGTGGTGACCACGGTCGCGGAGATAGAGAACACGCACCTGACGCTGTACCACGGCAACTTCAGCGGCTACTGGCAGCAGCGCCAGGCGAACCGCGCCCGCCAGCAGGATCTCTACGAGCGGCAGCAGGAGGAGATACGGCGACTCACCGAGTTCTTTGAGAAGTGGAAGAACACGCCCTCCAAGCGGTCCCAGGCGGTGATGCGGCTTCGGTGGGCGGAGCGGATCCGGGCCGAGGGGGTGGAGCGGCCCACGTCCGCGGGCAAGTCGGCCAAGCTGGGCGTGAAGGCGAAGGCCAGGAGCGGGAACGAGGTGGTGATCATCGACCATCTCACCAAGCGGTTTGGCGACCGGACGCTGTTTGAGGACGTGAGCCTGCTGATCCAGCGGCTGCAGCGCGTAGGCGTCGTGGGGCCAAACGGCGCGGGTAAGTCCACGCTCATCCGGATCCTGCTGGGCCGAGAGTCCCCTACGTCCGGCCACATCCGGCTGGGCGCGAACGTGACGGTGGGCTACTTCGCGCAGGAGGCTTCCGACCTGGACCCGGAGGCGACGGTGCTGGAGCACATGTTCATGGTGGGGGAGATGCTGCCCGTGGAGGCCCGCACTCACCTGGGCAAGTTCCTGTTCACCGGGGACGACGTGTTCCGGCCCGTTGAGAAGCTCTCCGGCGGCGAAAAGAACAAACTGGCGCTGGCGCAGCTCACATGGCTTCGGCCAAACCTCCTGATCCTGGATGAGCCGACCAACCACCTGGACATCGACTCCCGCGAAGCGCTCACGCAGATGCTAAAAAGCTACGACGGGACGCTCATTCTGGTCTCCCACGACCGCTACCTGTTGGACCAGGTGACCGATACGACCATCGAGATCGCCGGGGGCTGGCTGACCGTCTTCGAGGGACCGTACCGGGAGTACCGGCAGGCGAAGGAGGACGCGCGCACTCGGCAGTCGTCGGTAGTCAGTCGTCAGTCGTCAGTCGCCGGCAAGCAGGTTGCCCCAAGTCCGGCCATCAACCATCAACCATCAACCATCAACCCTTTAACGGTCGGGATGAACTCCCACCAGCTCTCCAAGGAGCGGCAGCGGGCGGTTAGGAACGTCGCCGGACTGGAGAAGCGCGTCGCGGAGATGGAGGACTGGCTGAAGCGGATCGAGGAGACGCTCTCCGAGCCGATGCCGGGGGACGACATGGTGAAGCTGGCGCGGGACTACGAGCGGGCGCAGACGGAGCTCAACACGGCGCTGGAGGAGTGGGAGCAGGCCGTGACGTACGCGCAGGGAATAGGGGCGGCGGTGTAGCAGATCCCTTCCCCGCCCCTGCCCTTCGTAAGGGAGGGGAGAATTCCCCCTCCTTGTGAAGGAGGCGGTCAGGGGGAGGCCTACGAGAATAGCTCCCCCAGTACTTGCTTCGCGCACGTCAACGCTTTGCCGCGGTGGCTGATCTTGTGCTTCTCTTCGGGAGGCAGCTCCGCCATGTGGCTGCCGAGCTCCGGCAGCAGAAAGATGGGGTCGTACCCGAAGCCGTACTCGCCCCGCATCTCATGGGCGATGCGGCCCTCGCAGATGCCCCGGCACTCGTACAGCTTCCCGTCCGGGGTGGCGAGGGCGACGGCGCAGTTGAAGCGCGCTCCTCTGCGCTCGTCCGGCACGTCCCGCAGCATCTCCAGGATGCGGCGCATCTTCTCCGGGAAGGGCGTCTCCTCCCCGAGGAAGCGCTTGGAGTAGAGGCCCGGCTGTCCGTCGAGGGCGTCTATTTCCAGGCCGGCGTCATCCGCGATGCAGACCAGGCCCGTCGCGGCGACTGCCGCCCGGGCCTTGATGGCCGCGTTCTCCGCGTAGGTACTGCCGGTCTCTTCCACGTCCTGGTCCGCGCCCGGAAAGTCGGCCAGCGTCAGGATCTCCAGGCCCGTCTCGGAGAGGATCTGGGCCATCTCCGTGCCCTTTTTCCGGTTGCCGGTGGCGATGACGAGCTTACGCGGCAACAAGCTCCGCCTGGTCCCGGTAGGTCTCCACGGCGTTGCGCGTGGTCTGGATATGGTCGATCACTGAGTCTGAGTTCACGACCGCGTCCAGGCTGACGGGGATGAACAGGGACTCGAACGGATCGCACAGAGCCCTGGCGCGGTCCGGCTCCTGCGGCATGTAGGGCAGGAGCTCCGGCCGCACGTGCTCGTAATGGTCCACGAACCACGCGCGGAGGTTGGCGTACTTTACGCGGTGCTGGTCCTTGACGCCCTCGTTGGCCGCCCAACAGAGCAGATCGATCAGGTCATCGTAGCGGACTACAAACTCGTTCACGGTTACCTCTGAGTTGGCGGGGCGGCGAGCCACCCGCCGTGGCGCAAGAGCGGAGGCGGCCCGCTCAAGAAGACGGCTGTTTGCAAGACGTATGGAGAACCGTATCTGGTTCACGTTTCTTGTTGCCTGCTGCAGAGCGATCTGGGCCCGGATATGCAGGCGCACGAACGTTGGGACCGGCAGGCCCACGTGGATCATTGTGCGCGTCCTCCCTGGGGCGGATTGGAGGGCTAGCCCTGCTGCTTCTGGTTGACGTAGTTGAGCTGAAGGTCGCTCACCAGACGGCGGATCTCCCGCATGGTGGTGTCGTCCACTACGCCTTCCAGCTTGCCCGCAAGAAACGCCACGCTGTCTATGGCCAACTTGGCGCCATCCAGGTCCCGCAGGATCTCACCGGATCCGGGGTCCGCCACCAAGCCCAGGTTGATCCAGGCGCCCTGGTGGAGGATGTCGATAGACATGAGCAGACGGTCTCTTACGGTCAGCGTCGGCAGCCCTTGAGGATAGGAGGCTTGTTCCGAGTCCGTCGAGGGAGGAGTGGCGCTCTCTTCGGCATCTGCCGGTTGAGATTCGCCGGAAGTGGGCTCCGCGTCCTGGGAGACGCGACGCTTGTCAACGACGCTAAAGCCGGATTCCTCTTCAGCAGCCATCGCAGCGGAGGCCCTTTCCGAACGGCAGGCTCCACGACCCGCGCCATATGGAGTATAGCATAATGGCGGGGCCGTGGCAATCCCTTTAGTGGTTGTTCGCCGTAAGTCCCGTCCAGTCGTCCGTGCGGAACGGGGAGGCCGGGAGGCCGGACTTGTTGTAGAGGTTGGCAACGGGGTTGTTTGCCCAGGCGTACCGTACCGCCACCGGGTTGGACACCTGCGGCGAGGAGACCACCACCGTGTTGCCTTCGATGCGCGAGTCCGCCCATACGAAGTGGTGGTCCGGCCCCGCGATGGCGAACCCGTTGGAACGCAGCGCGGCGCTGTCCAGCTTCTCCCGGGCGGCCGCGTCCGCCGCGGACATCTGAATGAGCTCCCCGCTCGGGGCCTGGAGCGTCTGCTTCCATACCAGCCCGCCGTCCGCGTGGTCGAAGGTGAGGCGGATGGCATTGCCCTCCTTCTTCATGGAGCGGTAGGCGGGGCCGGAGTACTCCACGTTCTTCTTGCGGTAGCCGATGGCGAGGGCGTCCAGCGCCAGCCGCCTGCCCACCTCCTGCTTATTCTTGGGGTGGATGTCCGCGGCGTCACCGATGTCGATAGAGAGGGCGAGAGCAGTGTTGGGCACGTGCTGACTAGTAAGGAGCTGCGCCTCCCGGAGTTGCTGCCACCCCTGGTCCTGGGGCTGGTCGTTCATGGCCATGAAGTCGGCGAGCTGGACGATGAAAAAGGGAAAGTCGCCTTCGCCCCAACGGCTCCTCCAGTCCGCGATCATGGTGGGTAGCAGCGTGCGGTACTGGTAGGCGCGGCCCGCGTTGGATTCGCCCTGGTACCAGATCGCGCCCTTGATGCCGTAGGGCAGCACGGGCGCGATCATGCCGTTGTAGAGGACCGTGGGCAGGTTGGGGTTGTTGGTCACCTGGACCGGCACCGGGGTGGCCTGCTTGAGGTCCACTCCCACCCGGTATTGCCAGTCTCCCGCGAGGCTGATGGGCGACTGGCCCGGTATCTCAAGAGACATCTGGTCCGCCCTTCCGTTCAGTCCGCCGGCGCCGCCGGTATCCAGCACGCGGACGGCAATGACGTTGCGCCCCGGATGCAGCGCGCCGGCCGGGAGCCGGTAGTTGCGAGGGGCGCTATACAGTTCCAGGCCGCCTACGGGCCGGCCGTTGACGTACGTAGTGTCTCTGTCGTCGATAGGCCCAAGGTGTAGGACGGCGGGCTTGCCGGCGGCGGACTCCGGCAGGTCTACCTCCTTGCGGAACCACACCACCCCGTCAAAGTCCGGCAGGCCCGCGTCCTCCCAGGCGGTGGGCAGCCGCATGGTCTTCCAGCCGGTGGTATCCAGGTCCGCAACGGCCCACGTGCTTCCGGCCGAGCCGGGGTCGTTGCGCTCATACCAGGCGGCAGTCTGTCGCTGGAAGGCATCCGCGCTGCGGTCCGAGCTGGCGCGCATCGCGTCGATCTGCGCAAGGGCGGGACCGAAGTCGGCCATCTTCGCAAGGGCATCCTGGCTGGTCCACGCCTCGGCGGGCGTGCCGCCCCAGGAGGTGTGGATGAGGCCGATCGGCACGTGGAGCTGCTGGTAGAGGTCCCGGCCGAAGAAGTAGGCGACGGCGCTGAAGCCGCCCCATCCGCCCGTGCTCACTGTCTGAGGCGTGCAGACCAGCCACTGGCCCTCCGTGGTGGAACGCGGCGCCAGTGCGATGGTCTTGGTGACCGTATAGAGGCGGATGTTGGGGTAGTTGGCCTCGGCGATCTCTCGCTGGGCGTAGTTGACATTGCCGATGCCCATCTCCATGTTGGACTGGCCGGAGCAGACCCAGACCTCGCCCACCATGACATTGTTGAGCGTTACGGTCTCCAGGCCGCTCACGGTGAGGGTATAAGGGCCGCCGGCCGAGAG
>CAYNFH010000022.1:0-46684 GCA_964396385.1 uncultured Chthonomonadaceae bacterium
GCCTACTGCCGGTTACGGTGCCCGAGGAAACTGTTCGGCAGATCATCCAAAAGGCCCAGACGCAGCCCGGCTGGCAGCTTACCGTGGATCTGGAGCAGCAGCGGGTGTATGACGATGCCGGGTTTAGCAGGGGGTTCCAGGTGGATCCGTTCCGCCGCCACTGCCTGCTCAACGGATTGGACGACATTGGCCTTACCCTGCAGGACAAGCCGGCCATCGAGGCTTACGAGGCGCGGCGCGCGCCATGGAAGCGAGGCCTCGCGGGAGTAAACGGGTAAATGGGTGAATGGGTGTACGCCGGAGGTCCCCCGGCCCCCAAATGCTCGGGGAGTCGGAGGAAGGTACACCCATTTACCCGTACACCCATTTACTATGTCTTTTGCGATCCGCGAGGCGCGGCGGCAGGACGCCCGAGCCGTCGTGTCGCTCTGGCAGGAGATGATGGACTTTCACGGCGCGCTGGACCCGCGCTTCCGCTTTGCCGCGAACGCCGCCAGAGAGTTCGAGTACCACTTCATCTCCACCATCCGCTCCCGGGAGGCGCAGATCTACGTGGCCGAGGCGGATGGACAGGTGATCGGCTACATCCTGGGGGAGATGCACACCCGGAAGCCTCTCTACCCGGCGGGACGGTACGGGTTCATCTCCGACGCTTCGGTCCGGACGACGTGGAGGCGCCACGGGGTAGGCCGTGCGCTGGTGGAGCGGCTGATGGAGTGGTTCCACCGCAAGGGCGCTACAACGGTGGAGCTCTTCGTGGCGGTGGCGAACCCGGAATCCACGGCTTTCTGGCAGGCAATGGGCTTCACAGACTTTCTACGACTTCTTCGGAAGGAGATATAAACCACAGAGGACGCGGAGAGCGCAGAGACGGATTAGGAGGAGGGATTAGGGGCTGGAAAGGGAATCCTGTCCATCTTCGAGATCCTGTACGAGAATCTCTGCGTCCTCTGCGGTCTCTGTGGTGAATTGATCCATCATGGCTAAGTTGGTTGCGGTGCTGGCGGGGGATGGGATCGGGCCGGAGATCGTGTCGCAGGCGGTGCGCGTGCTGCGCGCGGTATGCGAGCGGTTCAGCATCTCCCTGGAGTTGCAAGAGGCGCTCTTCGGCGGCTGCGGGTACGACGCTACCGGCCATCCGCTCCCGCCGGAGACGCTGGAGCTGTGCCGGAAGGCGGACGCCGTGCTCCTAGGGGCGGTGGGCGGACCGAAGTGGGACAACGTGCAGCCAGCCTCGCTCCGGCCCGAGGCCGGTGGCCTGCTGCCGCTCCGCAAGCACCTGGGACTGTTCGCGAACCTCCGGCCGGCTCGGCTCTATCCGGCCCTGGCCGGAGCGTCGGCCCTCAAGGCGCAGGTGATAGAAGGGGGGCTGGACATCCTGGTGGTGCGGGAGCTCACCGGCGGCATCTACTTCGGCCAGCCCAAGCAGCGCACAGCCACCGGCGCCGTGGACACCTGCGTCTACTCGGTGGAGGAGGTAGAGCGTATCGCGCACGTGGGGTTCCGCGCAGCGCGCTCGCGCGGGCGGAGGCTCTGCTCCGTGGACAAGGCCAACGTGCTGGAGACCTCGCGGCTCTGGAGGGAGACGGTGACGCGCGTCGGCCAGGAGTACCCGGACGTAGAGCTCTCGCACATGCTGGTCGACAACTGCGCCATGCAGCTCGTGCGGACCCCGCGCCAGTTCGACACCATCCTGACAGAGAACATGTTCGGCGACATCCTGAGCGACGAAGCCTCCATGCTGACCGGGAGCCTGGGGATGCTGCCGTCCGCCAGCCTCGGCGAGGGTTCGAAGGGGTTGTATGAGCCCATCCACGGCTCGGCGCCGGACATTGCCGGGAAGGGAATCGCCAACCCGCTGGCCACCATCCTCTCGGTTGCCATGATGCTTCGCCACTCGTTCCAGCAGGAGGAGGCGGCGCAGGCGGTGGAGCACGCGGTAGAGACCGCACTCGCCGCGGGCTGCCGGACGGCGGACATTGCCGCTCCCAGCGAGACTCCCATCGGGACGAAGGAGATGGGGGAGAGGGTGCTGGAAGCGCTGACATGAAGAAGATTGAGGCCGTCATCCGGCCCATCAAGATAGACGAGGTGAAAGAGGCGCTCTCCGGCATCGGAATCGCGGGCATGACCGTAACGGACGTTCGCGGCTACGGCCGCCAGCGGGGCCGCACGGAGAAGTACCGCGGAAATACGTACGTGGTAAACTTGCTGCCCAAGGTCAAGGTAGAGTTCGTTGCTCCGGACGATCTGGCAGAGGAAGCCGTGGAGGTCGTCCTGGAAGCCGCGCGCACCGGCGAGATCGGGGACGGCAAGGTCTTCGTCTCCCAGGTGGAGGAGGCGGTGCGCATCCGCACCGGAGAGCGCGGCGAAGGCGCACTGTAGGAGAGGTAATCAGGTCCGAAGTCCTGAACACCTGAACACCTGAACACCTGAACACCTGAACACCTTGAATCCCCGCATTTCCATATACGACACCACCCTTCGTGACGGCTCTCAGGCGGAGGGCGTCAACTTCTCCCTCGAGGACAAAGTCCGCATCGCCCACAAGCTCGACGAGTTCGGGATGGATTACGTGGAGGCGGGCTGGCCCGGTTCCAACCCCAAGGACATCGAGCTGTTCGCGCGGTTCAAGAAGAGCCCGCTCCGCCGCGCGCGGCTGTGCGCCTTCGGCAGCACCCGGCGCCCCAACGTCAAGGCCGCGGAGGACGAGCTGGTGCAGATGCTCGTGGCCGCCGAAACGCCCGTGGTCACCATCTTCGGCAAGAGCTGGGACTTCCAGGTCACCCACGCCCTCAAGGTGCCGCTCCAGCAGAACCTGGATATGATCGCCGACACGGTCAGGTTCCTCTCCGAGCGCGTGCCCGAGGTGGTGTATGACGCCGAGCACTTCTTCGACGGGTACAAGCGGAACCCGGAATACGCATTGGAGTGCCTGCGCGCCGCGGCCGATTCGGGCGCATCGCTTCTGGCGCTCTGCGACACCAACGGCGGCTGCTTGCCGCATGAGGTCGCGGAGATCGTCCGGGAAGTTGCCCTTCGGGTCCGCACGCCCATCGGCATCCACGCGCACGACGACGCTGCCTGCGGCGTTGCCAACTCGCTTGCCGCCGTCCGGCACGGAGCGGTGCAGGTGCTGGGTACGTTCAACGGCTACGGCGAGCGGTGCGGCAACGCGAACCTCTGCCCCATCACGGCCAACCTGAGGCTGAAGCTGGACTACGACTGTCTTCTTCCCCACTCCCTGGAGCACCTGACCGGCCTGTCGCAGTTTGTGGACGAGGTGGCCAACCTCTCGCCCAATACGCGCCAGCCCTACGTGGGACGCAGCGCGTTCGCCCACAAGGCGGGTGTGCACGTGGACTCCGTGCTGAAGCACCGCTCCACCTACGAGCACGTCGCGCCGGAGTGCGTGGGCAACACGCGCCGCATGCTCGTCTCCGAGCTGTCCGGGGGCAGCACCATTGTAAGCAAGGCGGCCAAGCACGCGCTGGACCTCTCCAAGAAGTCGCCTGAGACGCGTCGGGTGCTGAAGCGGGTAGCGGAGATGGAGCAGGAGGGCTACTCCTTTGAGGGCGCTGAGGCCTCCTTCGAGCTCCTGCTGATGCAGGAAGTCGGGACCTACCGCAAGCTGTTCGATCTTCAGGGCTTCCGCGTGATAGTGGAGCGGCGCGGCCCGGGCGCCGAGCCGATTACGGAGGCGACGGTCAAGCTATCCGTGGATGGCGAGGAGCGGCTGACCGTGGCGGAGGGCGACGGCCCGGTCCATGCGCTCGATTCGGCGCTACGTAAGGCGCTGGCCAGGTTCTATCCGGAGCTGTCGGACATCAAGCTCACCGATTTCAAGGTGCGCGTGGTGAACGTGCGGGAGGGCACCGCTGCCCGAGTGCGCACCATCATCGACTCGACAGACGGCGAGGAGACGTGGAGCACGGTCGGCGTCTCCACCAACATGATCGAGGCGAGCTGGCACGCGCTGGTGGACAGCGTGGTCTACGGGCTGCTGCGCCGGAGCGTGGACGCGACGACGGACTGATAAACGTCATCCCGAACGGAGTGAGGGATCTGTGTAAGTTTTAGTGCAATTTGACCGCTAAAAGTGCAGAAAAATAGCCGCTACTCCAGATTAGAGAACGACAATTTTCTGTAAAAATAAGCGATATTTTTCACTAAAACTTACAGACTGGCGAACGGACATAGCAGCCTGAATTTGACCCGCTCGACCTGTTTGTTCTGACGCCAGGGTGTCCCCCGTCGCCGGGTCGCTTGAGGCATTTGGCGCTTAGGCAAAGGCTGCCTGCCATCGATCAACATCGCGGAGAACCTGAAGCGCACACTCTAACTCCCTCCCCATCCCCGCTAGACCCCGCCGCGCCACCTTCTCGTCATCCAGGAGAACCAGCCAGCCCCCCATCCAAAAGAGCGGTTGTCGGGCAATCGCCGGGGGCAAAGCCACCCGTTCCATAGGGGTGAGCGGATCATCCAGACCGTGATTATAGGCATCCACCAGTCGGCGCAGACCAGCGAGATGATCATCGGAGACTGGAGCCTCCGAGGTGACAGGATTCTCCGAGAACTTATAGTGCGTGTAGTAGAGGGTCAATGCCAGATCGTCGATGCGCGCCCGCTCACCCATGAAATCCAGATCCATCACCAACACCACCTCACCTTCTCGGAACAATACGTTGTTGTCCCAGAAGTCCCCGTGGACGAGTTGCCGAGGAACCGAGGCGACGAACGCGCGCTCCGCCTCCGTCACCCCCTGGGCTAACGCCTCTGCCGCTTCAATCAGCCGTCGTTCGCGGGGCGTGGGACCCCACTCTCGGACCCGTTGCGTCCCCCGCAAAGTCCTGGCGAGCGTGTCCGAGGGCTCGATATGATTGGCAAACAGCGGCTGTTTCCCTTCGGGAGGCACCGTGACTGCGCGCAGCAACGAATGGATACGTCCGAGCCATGGGAGCCCCACCTCCAGGTGCTCCCATGTATCCATGTTACTATCATACGCGACGAACCGCTCCACTTCGATCAGCCGACCGTCGATCACGGTCCACGGCTCTGCGTCGCGGGTGAGAACCGCCTGGGCGCAGGGAATCCCGCCCTGAGCGAGTACGCGCCGGCCCAATTGTATGGCTTCCAGGCGCGCCGTGCTAACGTAGGGCCGGTAGACGCGAGCGACGTAGCGGCCTGAATCGGTAGTGAGCAGCAGATTCAGGTTCGAGGACCCGCCCAGATCGCGCGCCTCGTGGATAAGGTCGAAGCCGTACTGTTGTTGCAGCAGCGCGATCAAATTCGGAGACGGTGTGGCTCGCAAGCCGCGAAGGCCGTTTCCCGCGTTACTCATCCTACGCCCCTCCGTTCCGCCCGAACTCTCAGCCGTGTTCCGCCGTCAAATTGGCGCAGTGAGGAAATTACCATCTCCGCTTCAGGGATACGTCGTACCATGCACATCAATTAGTCTCCTGCAAACCACCGTTCATTTAGAGTATGCTCTAATCGGAATGACAACCTGCTCCGCTCCCTGCTCTTCGCTCATCCGGTACAATAGCCCGTCATGTCTGAACTCGTCGTCAAGCGCCCGCCGAACGCGCTGACCGTGTCTGTGGTAGAGGCGGGAAGCCCGGCCGAGCGGGCCGGCATCCGCATCGGGGACCTCGTCCGGGAGATCAACGGCCACCCCATCCTGGACATCCTGGACTACCAGTTCCACTCCGCCGAGAGCCGCCTGCGCGTGATCCTCGAGCGGGAGGGGGAAACGCACACCGTCACCCTCCGCAAGGGTGAGGACGAGGTGCCCGGCCTCACCTTCCTCCACGATCTGGGCGATAAGATCCACACCTGCAAGAACAAGTGCGTCTTCTGCTTCATCCACCAGATGCCCAGGCGGATGCGGAAGACCCTCTACCTCATGGACGACGATTTCCGCCTCTCCTTCATGCACGGCAACTACGTCACACTCACCAACATAACGGATGAGGAGTTCCGGCGGATCATTGAGCAGAAGCTGTCGCCGCTCTACGTCTCCGTGCATTCCACGGACCCGGAGCTCCGGGCGAAGCTGCTGGGCAAGATGGAGCCCACACCCATCCTGCCCCAGATACGCGCGCTGGCAGACAACCGCATCGACGTGCATGCGCAGATCGTGCTCTGCCCCGGGCTTAACGACGGCGACGCCCTGCGCCGGACGCTGGAGGAGCTGGCCGGCGAGCACCGGGCGGAGACGGGCAAGCGGGCCGGGGTACAGTCCGTTGCCATCGTGCCGGTGGGGTTGACCCGATTCCGCGAGCGGCTGCCGAAGCTGGAGAGCGCGGGCCGTGAGTACGCGGCGGAGATGATCTCGCAGATAGAGCGGCAGTCGAAGGGGTTCCGGCGGAGGCTCGGCACGAGGTTCGCATGGCTGTCCGACGAGTGGTACTTCCTGGCGCGACAGCCCATCCCCGGCGCCGCGCACTACGAGGAGTTTCCGCAACTGGAGGATGGCATCGGCACGGTCAGGCTATTCCTGGAAGAACTCCGAGCCGTCGACCGGCGACTGCCGGAGCGCGCTCCGCGTCCGGTCTCCGCGACGCTGGTCACAGGGGAGCTGCCGGCCGGCATCATCCGCCAGCTTGCCGACAGGCTCAACGGGATGAGCGATGTTGAGGTGGACGTCTGTGTGGTGAAGAACGACTACTTTGGGGGCGGCATCAACATCGCCGGACTGCTCACCGCGCAGGACATCCTGGCGCATCTGGAGTGCTTCCCGGCAAAGGAGACCGTCTACATTCCGCGCATCTGCCTGCGAGACGACGACCTCTTCCTGGACGACCTCACGCTGGACGACTTCCGCCGGCATTCCGGCCGGGAAATCCGGGTGGTGGGCACCTCTCCGCGAGAGCTCGCCGCTGCCATGGGCCTCCTGGCCCCGGCCCGTTTACGCCGCGCCTCCCCCGCCGCAAGCTGGGTGATGGAAGAAACTGCGTGACGGAGGACGGAGTCCGGCGTCTTCGGTCAGCATCGGTCCTCCGTCTTCGGTCCTCCGTCAGCGCGTAGCGCCCTTACGAACTGCTCGGCGATCCAGCTTGGCGCAGCGATGGCGGTACCGACGACCACGGCGTGCGCGCCGGCCTCCAGCGCCGCCCGGGCCTGGGCGGGAGTGTGGACTCGCCCTTCACAGATGACCGGCACGCGCGCGTCCTTCGCAAGGTGTACTACCAGCGGCAGGTCCGGGCCGTGGGCCCTCGTCTCCTCCGTGTGGGCCGTGTAGCCGCTCATGGTCGTCGCCACGAGGTCCGCCCCCGCCTCTTCAGCAGCCAGTCCCTCCTCCCGCGTGGAGACATCGGCCATGACCAGCAGTCCCAACTCCTCGTGGATGCGACGGGCCAGCTCCGCGAACGGAATTGGCCTCGGCCGGTCCGTAGCGTCGATGGCGATGATCCTTGCTCCGGCGTTTGCTGCCTCCAGAACGTCCCGCCACTCCGGCGTGATGTAGACTTCGTAGCCCGATAAGTCCCGCTTCTTGATGCCAATGATGGGCAGCGAGACCGCCTCCGCGATGGCGCGGATGTTGGGGCCATGGTTCGCCCGGATCCCCACGGCGCCCGCGGCCTGCGCGCACCTGGCAAACGCTGCCAGTACCTCCGGGGAGTCCATCGGGCTGCCGGGCGCCGCTTGGCAGGAGACGATGAGTCCTCCCCGCAGCCCCTGGATGAGCGAATCCGTCATGCCTTTAGCTCTCCGAGCATCGGAAGGGATTCATGAAGTCGCATGATCAGGTCCAGGTTGATGATGACTCCCAGGTCTTCGAGCGCCAGCAGGACCGCAGCCGCGACGGCCGGTATACGGGGCGGCACGATGGCCGCGCCGTCGCAGCCCTTGTCCGCGGCAGAGGTAAATGGACCGATGACTATCCGCCCGGCGCGGAACACGCCTCCCACGTAGCCCACCTCAATTAGTTTCGCGAGTCCCAAACGGCGGCGCACGGCCGATGCCAACAGCCCAAGCTCGGTACCCGCCTCCTGGAGGATGCGCTGGGAATCGTGGTCGCTCAAGGACGCGACCGTGCTCACCACCTCGGCAAGCGCCGCGATCTCCGGCCGGCCTATCGCGCCGGAGTAGATTCCGCGGTGTGCCTCCAGGAGCGTCTTCACACCCAGCCGCTCCAATACCGGCTCCATCAATGGCGTCCTGGGTCCGCGCCCGTCCTCGGCCCGCGTGCAGACGTTCAGCGCCCGAAGACCTATCCAGTACGCGCTTCCTTCGTCACCCATCAGGTAGCCCCAGCCACCCACGCGCGCAGTCTCGCCGCGAGCGTTGCGGCCGTACCCCACGGAGCCGGTGCCGCCGATGACCACCACGCCGGGCCGGCCCAGCGTAACGGAGTAGAGGGCGATCAGGCTGTCGTGCCCCAGAGTCATCCGCTCGGCCGGCACCACCGGGCGGCAGATCTCCTCCATAGCGGCAGATCCGCCCGTCATGCCCAGGTAGGCCGCCGCGATGGGCGTATCCGGCAGACTTGCAGCCTCCCTTGCGCCGCGGATGGCGTCGGTGAGGGACTGGCGGACGCGCTCCACACCACCCGGCTCGTGGATGTGGTTCGCCGGACCACCGTGCCCCTCCCCCAGTAGCCGGCCCGTCTCCTCCGCCAGCACCGCAGTGGTGCTGGTCTGGCCTCCGTCTACACCAAGTACGTAGCGCATGGGCTTAGTATGACCGAGGATGGGCGAACCGCAGATCGAGGAGGAATCCTCCTTTGGTCTGTCCAACTGCCTGCACAACTAAGGAGTGCGGTACTCAACGCCATAATACGAGTTTATAGGCACGCCCGCGAGGGCGGCCGGCCAGCGACGGCCTGATTCTTCGGAATCGGGCCGTTTTGCATTTCTTGACCCTTTCAGCGGAACCGGGCGGGCGGTCTCAAGCGCCTTAGTAAAATGAATCACAACCATAAACTTGTAACACTCGCGACCTGTTGCCGTATTAGGACGATTGAGGAGGTGTAGGCCCATGTCTACGATCCTGACGGTGACCTTTGGCGATGGAGACCTCGCCGAGCAGCTTTTCCTGCTGAAAATGTGCGCCCTGCGCAACAACGATATCCCGGCGCTCTGGCGGCTTACGGACACGCTCCTTGAGCTGGCGCTCCGCGCGGCTGGAAGCCCCGCCACGGACCGGTGGCCGCGCGGCTACGTATCGGAGAACCGGCTGTTTGACGTGCCGGTGGACTTCGTGCACGATATGCCGCACCTGCTGTGCGAAGACTACGTGATCTATCCCTTTACGCCGCCCACGCATAAGCTGCTCATTCAGTAGGACAGGGCGTCGCTCACGCCGAACCCGAAGCGGGAGGACACTTACCGTGAGCGAGAAGATCGGGATAGCCAAGCTGTCGTTTGCCCACGTCCACGCGGGCGGATACGCGGAACAGATCAAGAACAACCCGGATGCGGAACTGGTCGCGGTCTGGGACGAGGAGCCGGCCCGCGGAAAGATCGAGGCTAACAAGCGCGGCGTGCCTTTCTACGCGGACCTGGAAGAGGTCCTTGCGCTGCCCAGCGTCCAGGGCGTGGTAGTGGACGCGCCCACCAACCTGCACCCGCAGGTCCTTACCGCGGCGGCGCGCCACGGCAAGCACATCTTCACCGAGAAGGCCCTCACCATCACCACTCGGGAGGCGGACGAGGTGGTCGCCGCCGTCAAGCAGGCCGACGTCAAGTTCATGATCTCCCTCCCTTCCCGGACGCGCCCGGAGATCCTCTTCGCAAAGAAGGTCGTCGAGGAGGGCCTCCTGGGCCAGGTGACGGAGATGCGCGCGCGCATCGCCCACAGCGCCGCGCTGGACAGGTGGTTCAAGCCCGGCGAGGGCCACGGCGGCAGCCTCTGGTTCGGCGACGAGCGCGCGGCGGGAGGCGGCGCGTTCTTCGACCTCGGCTGCCACCGGGTGGACGTAATGCGGTGGCTGCTCGGGGAGCCATTGAGCGTGGTGGCCCGCATGAACAACTTCAGCCGCGCGTACCCCATCGACGACAACATGGTCGCCGTGGTGGAGTTCAAGAACAAGGCGCTCGGCATATTGGACGTCTCCTGGGTACACCGCTCCGGCCCCAACCCGCTCGAGATCTATGGGACAGAGGGTTTCCTGAGCATGGAGACGGGCCCGGGCCCCAATGTGTGGCTGGAGAGCCGCAAGCTGAGCGCGGACGGTATCACCGGCGCCATCGCGCCGACCAACCTCCCGCCCGCCCTGCCCACCCCCGTGCTCCAGTGGATCAACGCCATCAAGGACAACACGCCGATGACCATCGACATCCAGGATGGCTGGAACCTCACCCAGCTCCTGGAAGGTTGCTACGTGGCCGCCAGGACGGGGAAGGAGGTCAGGTTCTAGGTTGGATCCAGCCGAAGCGGTATACGCCCTTGTCCGCACTGTGCCCGCGGGCACGGTGCTGACGTACGGACAGGTGGCGGAGATGGTAGAGGGCGTGGCGCTGACACCGCGCCAGGTTGGCGGTATCATGAACTCTGCGCCGCCGGACGTGCCGTGGCAGCGGGTGGTGGGCGCGGGAGGCACACTGCCCATCGGCAAGCGCGGCACGGGATTGATGCTGCGCCAGCGGCACCTGCTGGAGCAGGAGGGCGTCACGTTTGGGGCGGACGGCCGCGTAGACATGGCCGCCCACCAGTGGCTGCCTGAAGCCGGCGAGCTCGGGGGACTCTTTGAGTAGGTGTTCAGGAATTTCGGAATCTGGCCCTGAAGACCTGGAGACCTGAACACCTGAACACCTGAAATCGATGCCAGCCCGTTGGTCATTCTTTGCATTTGATTGGGGACGGTACCTGGACCTCAAGCCGAAGCTCCGCACGGCAGCGGAGACCGGAGACTTCGTTCGGCTGGGTATCCCCGAGGCCAACAGCCTTCTCGCCGGCTTCCACCCGGAGTCCACGCCGGAGGAGGTGGCCAACGCCCTGGTTACGGAGCTGTGCGGCACCGGTGAGGCGCTCTTCTTCGAAGGCGGCATACCGGAGCTGATTCACCGACTGCGGAGACAGCCCAACGGGGAAGAGGTCACCGAGATACTCGGCTCCCTCGTCTCCGGAGAGCCCAACGTGGAGGACTGGTTCCGGCTGGAGCACGGGCTGGTGGGAATCCTCACCCCGGAGATGACTCAGAAGCTGGAAAGGGAGCTGGCCGCGCTCACAAAGGGCATGGCGCCGCTGAAGCGGCCCAAGGGGCTGGGCAGCTTCACGCGCCGCTTCACCACCACAGAAGCGGCTACGGACCGCTTCGAGGACCTCACAAAGCTGATAGCGGATTGCGCCAGTCGGGAGCTGGGGCTGGGGGTGCTGCGCGAGGGGTAGCGGAACCGCCGGGGACCGCTGCAGGCAGTCAACCCCGAGGGCGCCGAGGAGATCCGGCCGGGCCGCATCTACGTCGCGCCCCATGCCCACCGTCCAGCGGAACTCGGACGTATACGGTCCCCTCGGCCGCGCCTGACTACGGGTTCCTGGAACCGGCACCCGCACCCTTCCGACTAACCCTGGCAGAGATCGCTTGGCAGGGAAGGGCGGCAGACGGCCGTGCGGCTGTGGGACTACGTTTTAGGCAGACGCCTGGCATCCGCCGAGGAGGAGGAGCACAAGGTCGGCGTGATGGAGGGCATCCCCATGCTGGGGCTGGATGCCCTCTCCTCGGCGGCATACGGCCCGGAAGCCGCGCTCACGCTGCTGCTCCCCCTCGGAGCTGCCGGCCCTCGCTACATCGGCCCGCTCACCCTGATCATCCTGGCCCTGCTGGCCGTACTCTACGTCTCCTACCGGCAGACCATCTCGGCCTATCCCACCGGCGGCGGCTCCTACACCGTCGCCAAAGAGAACCTGGGGGTGAGGCTGGGCCTGCTGGCCGCCGCCGCCCTGCTGCTGGACTACGTCCTCAACGTCGCCGTGGGTATCTCGGCGGGAGTGGGCGCGCTGGTTTCGGCCATCCCAAGCCTGAATCCAGACATCCTGCCGCTCTGCCTGGGAATCCTTACCCTCATCACGCTCATCAATTTGCGCGGCGTCAAGGAGTCGGGGCTGGCCTTCGCGCTTCCGACCTACCTCTTCGTGGCGACGCTGGGATCTACCCTCGCGATGGGCCTCTACAAGGCGCTGATCTCCGCCGGGCATCCTGCGGCAGTCGTGTGCCCCGCGCCCCTGATCCATGCGACAGCCGCCGTGAGCCTCTGGCTGCTGCTGCGCGCCTTCGCGAGCGGCTGCACGGCCATGACCGGCGTGGAGGCCGTGAGCAACGGCGTGACAGTGTTCGCGGAACCGGCGCCGGAGCGGGCCAAGCGCACGCTGGGCCTGATTGTGCTGATTCTCGCGCTCTTGCTCGGTGGCATTGCGTACCTCTGCCATGCCTACGGCATCGGCGCGACGAATCCGGACTCGCCGGCCTACCAGAGCGTCATTTCCCAGATCGCCGGCGCGGTGGTGGGACGGGGCGTCTTCTATTACATCACGCTCGGCAGCGTCCTGGCGGTACTCTCGCTCTCCGCCAATACCAGCTTCGCGGACTTCCCGCGGCTCTGCCGGCTGATCGCCGAGGACGACTTCCTACCGCACGCCTTCGCCAACCGGGGACGGCGGCTAGTCTATACCATCGGCATCGTGATCCTGTTCGCCCTTTCGGGGCTGCTGCTCATCCTATTCGGCGGCATTACGGACCGGCTCATTCCCCTGTTCGCTGTGGGAGCGTTCCTCGCGTTCACGCTCTCACAGGCGGGGATGGTGCTGCACTGGAAGCGCGAGCGAGGGCGCCACTCGCAGGGCTCCCTCGCTATCAACGCGGTCGGAGCCATAGTTACAGGCGCCGCGCTGGCCGTGATCCTGGTGGCGAAATTTGTGGAGGGCGCCTGGGTCACGGTCCTGCTGATCCCGGGGATGCTGTACGTCTTCTACAAGGTCAAGCGGCACTATCTGCACACAGAGCAGGAGATCGCCTGTCCCCGGCCGCTGGAGCTGAGCGGCATCAAGCCCCCGACGGTAATCGTGCCTGTAATCGGATGGAACACGGTGACGGAAAAGGCTCTGCGGTTTGCGCTGCACCTGTCGCAGGAGATCGTGGCGGTCCACATCAGTACCGGAGAGACCGATGAGCAGGAGTTGCGCAGGCAGTGGGCGGAGTATGTGGAGCCTGCCTTCGCGGAGGCAGGGTTCGAGAACCCGCACCTCTACATCGTCCACTCGCCGTATCGGCAGCTCGTAGCGCCGCTCGTCCGGTTTGTGCTCCAGTTTCAACGCGACCACCCACAGGAGCAGATCGCGGTGTTGATTCCGGAGCTTGTCGAGCCTCACTGGTACCAGTACCTCCTGCACAACCAGGCGGCCGCCGTGCTGAAGGCGGCGCTCTACCTCCACGGCAACCGCCGGTTGGTGGTGATCAACGTGCCCTGGTACCTGCGTCCAGAAACCGGGACTCTCCCGGGTGCAGACGTTTCCCGCCGCAGCCGGCGCCGCCAGCCGGCCACTCAGCCCCCTGGCGCTTCACGCCTGCGACCCCTCCGGAAATAACCGATGGGGTGTCCCTACTTCTGGGAACAGATGCGCATGTCGCGCCGTCACAAGCCCATGGAGGGTGATGACCGTGCCAAGCCTCGTGCGTGATGAGCTGCTCTTGCCCAACGAGAGGGACTTTCTGCTCTGCCTGGGCGTACGGCTAGATCGGGCCGTTGTCCGGTTTACGGAACGGCTGCAGCCGGAGGAGATGCGCGCCATCGGCGTGCTCCTGATAGAGCTCAAGCAGAGAGCCGGCGGGGAGAACCCGCGCATCGCGACGCTGATCCGCCGATGGTACGTCCAGGCGGAGGAGTGGTTCGGATCGGCCGAGGTGGATTCATGGCTCGGCCGCAGACCTCAGTACCCGACGTAGCTTGGATTGAGAATCGAGGTGACGGCTGCTCTGTGTTGACCGCCGTCGTAAGTGACGGAGCGCCAGTAATATAAAAAGCCGGTCGCCCCATACGGGACGGCCGGCTTGAAGTTTGAGTGCGTATAACGATTATACGATGGTTACGTTCGCCGCCCGGAGTCCCTTGCCACGGGGATCGTTCTCAACGTCGAACTGAACCCGCTGGCCCTCATGCAGCTCGCGGTAACCGCTCGCCTGGATGGCGCTGAAGTGAACGAACACGTCCTCCCCACCCTCCTGGGCGATGAATCCGTAACCCTTCGTGGCATTGAACCACTTGACCGTGCCGGTCGTTGACATGCGACGTACCTCTCCTGTTCGGAAAAATGTGTTTGCGGCGTGAGACTGCACTTTCGCGATCAGGGGGTCTACCAACCAACATCGAGGTGGAGCATCAACTGCGCGACGTAGACTCTCGCGGCTAAACACACGCCCCGCTGCTGGGGCGACGCCGCTATCTTAACATATCGCCGGCCGGAACGCAACTAAAATTCTTGCAAAGTTGGGAACTTTTTTCAGAACTCCTGCTTCAGAGGAATCACGGACCACTGGTTCCGGATTCATCTGTGGTCTGTCGTCCGTGGTCTGCACGCCCCGGTACGGAGGACTTTAAGGAAGCCGCGCGAACTCTTTCGCGGCAGCGCGGCCCACTATTCTACAGCCACTGGAGAGGATTTTGACCCCGGAAGAGGAGCGCCTCTATGAGGACCGCGAGCACGAGCTGTTCTGGAAGCGGTGGGGTCCCTACCTGAGCGAGCGCGCCTGGGGCACCGTGCGCGAGGACTACAGCCCGGACGGCGCGGCCTGGGACTACTTCCCCTTTGATCAGGCGCGCTCCCGTGCCTACCGCTGGAATGAGGACGGTATTGGAGGCATCTCTGACCGCCACCAGCGCATCTGCTTTGCCCTTACCCTCTGGAACGGACAGGATCCAATTCTCAAGGAGCGGCTCTTCGGCGTCTCCGGCCCTCAGGGCAATCATGGGGAGGACGTGAAGGAGTACTACTACTTCCTGGACAACACGCCCACGCACTCCTACATGAAGATGCTCTACAAGTACCCGCAGGCAGCCTACCCGTACGAGAGGCTGGTCCGCGAGAACCTGCGGCGCGGGAGACTGGAACCCGAGTACGAGCTCCTGGATACCGGCGTCTTTGCCCAAAGCCGGTACTTCGACGTCTTCATCGAATACGCCAAGGAGGACTGCGAGGAGATCCTGATCCAGGTGAGCGCCGTCAACCGCGGCCTCGAGCCGGCGACGCTCCACCTGCTGCCCACAGTGTGGTTTCGCAACACCTGGGTGTGGTCGGGATGCGATCAGCGCCCTGAGCTTCGCGCGCTACAAGGGTCCGTGCCCTGCATCGAGCTGGAGGAGCCGAAGTACGGCCACCGATGGCTCACGTTTGAGGGCTCGCCGGAGCTGCTGTTCACGGACAACGAGACCAACAACCGCCGCCTATTCGGTTCCCCTAACCTGGCCCCCTACGTCAAGGACGGAATCGACGACTATGTAGTCCGCGGCGTGCGCGAGGCGGTGAACCCGGAGCGGCGCGGGACGAAGGCCGCCGCCCACTACGTGCTCAGCCTTGAGCCCGGCGGTACGGGTACCGTCCGGGCTCTGCTTTCCGCCCATCTATCGCGCGCCCGCAAGTTCCCCTCGGCCGCCTTTGAAAAGGTGATGGCGGAGCGCAAGCAGGAGGCGGACCAGTTCTACTCCACCATTATCCCGCACTATCTTTCGGCGGATGCCAAGAGTGTGATGCGGCAGGCCTTGGCCGGGCTGCTCTGGTCCAAACAGTTCTATCACTACATCGTAAAGACGTGGCTGGAGGGAGATCCGGCCATGCCCCCTCCTCCACCCCAGCGGAAGCTCGGCCGCAACCACGACTGGAAGCACGTCTACAACGACGACGTGCTCTCCATGCCGGATACCTGGGAGTATCCGTGGTATGCGGCCTGGGACCTTGCCTTCCACTGCATCCCCATCTCCATCATGGATCCGGACCTGGCCAAGCAGCAGCTTACGCTGCTCCTCCGAGAGTGGTACATGCACCCCAACGGCCAGCTTCCGGCCTACGAGTGGGCCTTTGGCGACGTGAACCCGCCGGTCCACGCGTGGGCCGCCCTGCGGGTGTTCCGGATCGAGCGGAAACGGCGCGGCAAGGGAGACCGGCTCTGGCTGGAGTCGGTGTTCCACAAGCTCATGCTCAACTTCACCTGGTGGGTAAACCGCAAGGACGCCGAGGGAATGAACATCTTCCAGGGCGGGTTCCTGGGACTGGACAACATCGGCATCTTCGACCGCAGCGCACCCCTGCCCACCGGCGGCTACATCGAACAGTCCGACGGCACGAGCTGGATGGCGATGTACACGCTCAACCTGCTCGCCATCGCCATGGAGCTCGCCATCGAGGATCCGGCGTACGAGGACGTCGCCAGTAAGTTCTGGGAGCACTTTCTCCATATCGCCCACGCCATGAACGATCTTGGCGCTATCGGCATGGAGCTGTGGGATGAGCAGGACGGCTTCTTCTATGACGTGCTCCACCTGCCGGACGGAACCCGCACCCCCATGCGCGTTCGCTCCATAGTCGGGCTCATTCCGCTCTTCGCGGTTGAGACGCTGGAGTCGGACTGGGTAGACCGCCTGCCCGGCTTCAAGAAGCGTTTGCAGTGGGTGCTGGAGAACCGGCCGGACCTCACGCGCAACGTGGCCAGCATGGAGACTCCCGGCCACCACGAGCGGCGGCTGCTCTCCATCGTGGACACGGACCAGCTCCGAAGCATCCTTAAAGTTATGCTGGACGAAAACGAGTTCCTCTCCCCGTACGGGATCCGCTCACTCTCCCGCTACCACAAGGACCACCCTTACTCGCTCCAGCTCGACGGGCATACCTACAGCGTGGACTACGAGCCGGGTGAGTCGACGACCACGCTCTTCGGGGGGAACTCCAACTGGCGCGGCCCCATCTGGTTCCCCATCAACTACCTGATCATCGAGTCGCTCCAGAAGTACCACTGGTATCTGGGCGACAGCTTCCAGGTGGAGTGCCCCACCGGCTCCGGCTGCATGATGAATCTCTGGGAAGTGTCCGTGGACCTATCGCGGCGCCTAACCCGTCTTTTCCTGTGCGGGCCGGAAGGCGGCAGGCCCGTCTACGGCCGGAACCTCACCATGCAGCACGACCCGGAGTGGGTGCGCTATGTCCAGTTTTATGAGTACTTCCACGGAGATACCGGAGCCGGCCTGGGAGCCAGCCACCAGACCGGGTGGACTGGCCTCGCCGCCAAGCTGTTGCAGCAGAGCGGAGAAGCGGAGTGAAGGAAAGGATGAGGGATGAAGGACGGGGGAGCCGCGCCTTGACCGCGATAGCGGGCAGCGGCGGGGGCCGGACCCCGGGGGATGAATTCGGAAGCATCGCACCAGTAGCGGCACGGGACCGGACCTAGCGAGAGAACATGGAAGCAAGAGCCGTTGTGTCTCATAACGTCACCCCGATGCGGGCGGAGCCCCGTGACCGGTCCGAACAGGTAAGCCAGGCGATCTTCGGCGAGACAGTCCGGCTGTTGCGGGAAGACGGGGAGTACACAGAGATCCAGACACCTGATTCGTATCAGGGCTGGGCGCTCACCCGGCACCTCTCGGTGCTGGAGACCGCCGAGAGGTACCCAGATCCCACCCGTGCCGCACTGGTCACGCCCCTTATATCACCTGTATTCAGGGAGCCGACGGCACGTTCGGAGCGCCTCACCCTCCTCACCCTGGGTACGGTGGTGGAGCTAGCCGCCGGAGACTCCGAAGCGGACTTCTACCCCATCCGCTTTCCAGACCGGGAGCTCGGCTTTGTCGAGAGCGGCGCGCTCATCATCCCGGACTTCCCGCCGGCGGACCGGCTGGGGCCTAACCTGGTGGTGGTTGCCCGCGCCTTCATCGGCATTCCCTACCTGTGGGGTGGCCGCACGCCCTTCGGCATCGACTGCTCTGGTTTCGTCCAGCGCGTCTACTGGCTGAACGGCCGCGTCATCCCGCGAGATGCCTACCTCCAGGCGAACGCCGACCAGTTCGAGCCGGCAGAGAAGCCGGAGCTGGTGGCGGGAGACCTGATCTTTTTTTCCGGCCGGGACAGCCCGCATGGCCGCGTTATCACGCACGTAGGCATGTCGCTCGGGGACAACCGTTTTATTCACGCCTCCGGCAAGCTGGGGGTGGCCATATCGCCGCTGGACGATCCGCAGTACGTCCAGGAGTACTGGGGCGCGAGGAGGATGAGGGGGTGACAAGGTGAGATGAGCACACCGGCACTTCGCCCGGGACTAAACCCGCCGGGCTATTGGAGGGAAACCCCTGGCGGGCTCCGGAGCCGGCGTCAGCCGGGTTCTCATTCAATAGCGCCGGGGCTGTAGGGGCCGGGCGCCGTCCCGGCCCGTCGGGCGCGGTGTGGTGGCGCGCGGGTTGGAGGCGCGTCCACTCCCTCACCGTTTGCGTATGGCTGAATTCGAGCGACACTTCACGTTGGATGAAGCCCGAGAGTGGCTCCCCGGGCTGCGCGAGCGGTTCCAGAAGATTCATGCGCTGTACGCTGAGCTGCAGGAGCTCCAGGCCGATTACCGGAAAGTCCAGGAGTCCATCCGCGGCAACGGTCACGCCCCGAAGGAGACCGGGTTTGAGGACCGCGTCCGCGAGCTGGAGGGACTGGTGAAGCAGATAGTAGAGGCCGGCATTGAGGTCAAGGACCTCGGCCGCGGCCTGGTGGACTTCCCGCACTGGCGCGAAGGTGAGGAGGTATTTCTCTGCTGGGAGCTGGAGGAGGACGACATCCGGTTCTGGCACCGCATCGAGGACGGCTACCCCGGCCGGCAGCCCCTGTAATCCGCCATGTTCAATCTAATCGTTGGCCGCATGCTCTGGCGCTGGCTGTCGCAACTCGAATCCGCCGCCAAGACGAACGAAGACACGGCGAATCCGGATTCCGGGCCATCAACCCACTCCGATCTCACGACTCACGACTCACGACTCACGACTCCGGAGCCGCCCCCTTCCTGGCACTATCCCCGCGTGCAGCGCCCGGCCATGGGCTGCCTCTACGAGATCTACCTGGCCGGGACGGATCGTGAAACGCTCGTTGGGGCCGCCGAGGAGGCGCTGAATGACGTCGAGCGGCTGGACCGGCAGCTCAGCCACTACAAGGACGACAGCGACGTCGCGCGGCTCAACGCCCATGCCGCCACTCACTGGGTCCGGCTGGAGCCGCGCATGTACGCGCTCTTGAAACGCTGCGCGGAGATCCACTCGCAGACCGGAGGCGCCTTCGACATTACGCTCGGGCCGCTCATCAAGGCGTGGGGCTTCTACCGCGGAGAGGGCCGCATCCCCTCAGACAAGGAGATCGAAGAGGTGATGCAGCGGATCGGCATGGATAGAGTCCTCTTCGACGATTCAGACGACCTGGTCCACTTCACCGCGCCCGGGATGGAGATAAACCTGGGCGCTATCGGCAAGGGATACGCCATCGACCAAGCCGCGGAGACGCTCCGCACCTTCAACGTGAACCGAGCAGTCCTGCACGGCGGGCAGAGCAGCATCTACGCTCTGGGCGCGCCTCCCGACCGGGAGGGCTGGGAGTTCAGCATCAAGGACCCCCGAGACAGAGAGACGGTGCTGGAGACAGTCCTCCTGCGGAACGAGGCGATCTCTACCTCCGGCAGTTATGAGCAGTTCTTTGAGGTAGACGGCGCGCGGTACAGCCACATCCTGGATCCGCGGACCGGCCGCCCCACGACGGGGATGCTTAGCGTCTCGGTCATCGCGGAATCCGCGACGGATACGGATGCGCTCTCCACCGCCTTCTTCGTCATGGGCCGGGAGGCGACAGAGGAGTTCTGCCGCACCCACCCAGACCTGCGTGTTATAATCGTAGAAGAGTCGAATGACGATATTCTTGTCACCCGCATAGGTTTTGACGACCCAGCGAACTAGGTATTCAGGGCCTGAATCCGAAACACCCAAACACCTGAACACCTGAACACCCGAGAGGAACCCTAGATGGAGAGACCGCAGGGCAACCCAGAGATCCGCTTTGGCGCCGAAGGCATGAGCCGCCGGCAGTTTATCCGAGGCTCGGCCGCCATCGCCGCCGCGGCGGGCGTCACCCTCACCCGGTTCGCGGAGGCCGATGAGAAGCGTCAGGAGGCTTTGAAGGACACGCGGCCGGTGAACTGCGCCTTCATCGGCGTGGGAGACCAGGGCTACAACGTGGACTACAAGGCAGCTCTGAGCGTCCCCGGGGTGAAGATGTTGGCGATCTGCGACATCTATCCTCCTTACCTCAAGCGTGCCCTGCGGGATTCCCCGAATGCCACGACCTACGACGACTACCGCCGCGTCATGGACCGCAAGGACATAGAGGCGGTGCTGATCGCCACGCCCCTCTACATGCATGCGCCTATCGCCGTCGCCGCCCTGCAGTCCGGCAAGCACGTCTTTACCGAGAAGATGATGGCGTATACCATCGAGGACGCTAAGTCAATGGCGAGAGCCGCCATAGACAACAAGCGCGTCCTCCAGATCGGCCATCAGCGGCGCGCCAATCCCATGTACAACCACGCCTGGGAGCTGATCAACAAGAAGAACATCTGCGGCCGGATCACGCACATCCGCGCCCAGTGGAACCGCAACGGCAACTGGCGCAAGTCCCCCCTGCCCGGCATGGACGACCGGCACCGCAACTGGCGGATGTACAAGGACTACAGCCACGGCCTGATGTCGGAGCTCGGGACACACCAGATCCACGCCGTGAACTGGTTCCTGGGCGCTGCCCCCATCGCCGTGACGGGCATGGGAGGCATCGACTACTGGAAGGACGGCCGCGAGGTATTCGATAACGTAGAGGTCATCTTCGAGTACCCCAATGGCGTGAAGCTGAACTACACGTCCCTCACCACCAACCAGTATGATGGCTACTATGAGCAGTTCATGGGCAAAGACGGTACGCTCATCATCTCCGAGGAGAAGGAGACACCTGCGCAGTTCTTCCGTGAGCCAACCGCGCAGGTGGAAGACTGGATGAAAGCAGCGGTCGGCGGCAGCGCGACCGGCAAGCACAAAGAGGTAGGCCTGAAGCTGGACCCGGAGGCCACCAAGAAGCTGACCGGCCCCGGCGTGAAGATTGGCGAGAAGGTGTATGACAGCAGCTCCGTGGGCAAGAGCAGCTACGTGCTGGAGATGGAGGACTTCTTCAACGCAATCCGCACGGGCTCGCCTGTCACCTGTGACTGGAAGGAGGCGCTGGGCGCCTGCGTAGCCGCCGTGCGCGCGGACGAAGCCATGTGGGGCCAGAAGCGCGTAGACATCCCCGCATCGGACCTCGTGCTGTAGCAAGGGAATGAATCGGGTCCGGCCGCGCGCTCGCGGCCGGACCCGATTCCATTTCTACTCCCTAAAAGTACTGCTGCCGGTGCGCGCCGTCAAACCGCCCGGCGCGGAGGCAGCACCGCTTGAAAGCGCCGTCCGGATCCGCATGGGCAGAGGTCGTTCCGGCCCAGTTTCTCCTCCAGCTCTTTGTCCCCGTGTACAACTCGGCGTCCCCTACCGACGCTCGTCTCGGACGGGAATCCCCTCCTCCGCTTGCTCATCGGCTCAAAAGCAGCCCGGCTCCTCCGTTAGCTCCCGATCGGGAATCCGGTTGTCCATGGCATTACCCTCCCTCTAGCGCACCGCTCGACTACTCTATAGTCGCAAGGGTTTGAAACGGTAAAGCGAGCCCTCCGTTACCGCGCACGTCAGCTCCTTTCGACCAGGAAGAGCTGCTCGGTGACGTGGATAGGCCGGTTGTTGAAGTTCCGGCTGCCGCGAAAGGCGTTGTACCTGGCCGCGATTACCTCCACGCATCCCAGCGTCCGGAGCATCCCCAGCATCTCCTCCGGCGGGATGAATCCCTCATTGTTGAAGGAGACCAGCAGAAACGGCGCGTCGATGGAGTGCAGGAGGTCCCGCAGCAGGACGTAGGACCGTGAGCGGACGTTGTACCCGGAACGCCGCCAATCCGTGGGGATGCCGGACACGCGGCTCACGTGAGTGGGCCGCTGGTAGTAGACCAGCAGGTTCAGCATGAAGTAGTTGGAGCCGTACGGATGTTGGTTGTAGGGAGGATCGATGTACGCGAGGTCCAGCCCTTTGAGCCTGGGAGCCACGGCGTTGGCGTCCTCCTGCAGTACCAGGTGGTCGCACTCAAACCGGCTCAGTACGGGGACTTCCAGGCGGATCTGGCCCATGATGCGGCGGAGCGCATCCGAGCCGCTGCCCCCAAACTGACCGATCTGGCTGTGCCGGTTCTTGTAGAACCCTTTGAACACGCCCGCCGTATTTGCGTGGATGGATGCCGCGCTCAGCAGCGGGCCCAGCAGCAGATCGCGCAGTTCGGCCGGTGCCGAATCGATCATCCGGCGATAGTTGTCGAGCCTGCGGGCGTTGCTCCGGGTGTAGAAGACTCTGTCGTCCTTCGCAATGGCAGCTTCATCGCGAGGGGCATACAGCTCTTCGATGAAGCCTGGGGGCAGAGATTCCGTCTCAACACGGCGATTCAGCAACTCCACGACCTGCGCCAGAGCGGCAAAGTCCACCGTACTGCGGTTGCGCAAGTAACAGCGGGACACGACGGCAGCGTAGCCCTCGATGTCGTTGCTGACCAGCAGGGAAGCGTGCTGCTTCAGGTAACGCGACACGACCCCCGACCCGCTGAATGCGTCGAATACGCGGAGCTTGTCCTTGCCCAGCCGCCGCTTGACCTCCTCCACCGCGCCGCCGATCTGGTGGAGCAGAGCGCGCTTGTTCCCTATGTAGGTGATGAGCTGCCGCGAGAGGTATTCGGGGTCCTCCACTCTCAATCGGCTCGCCCCACCCGTCCGATCTTCACCAGGACCGTGCCGTGAGCGGGAACGGTGGCGGAAAAGACATCCTGGAACGTGCCGAGCGGCTTCTGCTGCCACAGGTCCCGTACCGGCTGGCGGCCGTGCAGCCCCAGATCCGCCCAGCGCGCCGTCATCTGCGTGGCCGCGGGTCCGCGGTTGAAAAGTGCCACCGCCGTCGTGCCGTCCCACAGTGGGCGAGACCACACTTCCAGCATTCCCTCCTTGGCGCGACGCTCGGCTGGCTTGCCCAGCGGGTCCTGGTCCACGTCCAGCACCTCATCGTTAGTCATCAGATCCGTGGTGAAGGCATCCATCTGCGCCAGGTCGCAGCCCAGCAGGAGCGGACACGCGGTCATGCACCAGAAGCTGATGTGCGTGATCTGCTCATTGGGTGTGAGGCGCGTAGGATGGATCTGCGGCCCCCACCCCAGCTTGCCCACCACCAGCATGTCCGGGTCGTTCCAGTGGCCGGGACCGCCGTACTGGTACCGGCCGTCCTCGCGGAACGCGTTGCCCGCCATGCTGCCCCACGTGTCCGTAATGTCGCCCGTGGTGCGCCAGCAATTGGCGCCGATCTCCGCCCCCCACTTCCAGACCTCACCCATGCCGTACTGGCAGAGGCTGTACACGATGTCCCGGCTGCAGTGGTCCAGCGCGCCACGCATCACAATGTAGGGCTTCTGAAGCTCCTCCAGGCTGCTGCCCTTCGCGATGCCGCCGTAGGAGCACCAGTCGTGCTTGAGATAGTCAATGCCCCACCGCGCCCAGATATCGGCATCCTGCTGCTCGTGCTGATAACTCGCGGGAAAGCCTGCGCACGTCCGCGGTCCTGGCGAGGAGTAGATGCCCAGCTTGAGTCCCTGGGAGTGGACGTAGTCCGCCAGCCCCTTCATGTCCGGGAACTTGCGGTTCGTGGTTATCTCACCGTTGGGATCCCTCTGGCCTTCCCAGGTGTCGTCAATATTCACGTACTGGAATCCGTGCGCCGCCAGTCCGCTCTTTACCATCCAGTCCGCCGCAGCCCGCACCTTGTCGGCATCCACCGCGCCCGCCCACACGTTCCAGGAGTTCCAGCCCAGCGGCGGGGTCAGTGCTAGCTTATGGGTGCCACCCACGATGGTGAGCCTCCGGCTGGCGGAGCCGTTCGCGGCCCGGACCGTGACCCGCGCCACCCACTGCCCCGGCTCACGGAGAGATCCGCTGATGATGCCCGTGCGGCTGTCCAGCGCGAGGCCGGGCGGAAGCCCGCGCGCGCTGAAGGAGAGCGGCGGCTCTCCGGTGGCGGGGATCAGGAACAGGAACGGACGGCCCGGCGTGGCGCCGGTGATACGTGGCCCGTGGATGCCGACCACCGAGTTATCCGTGTGGTGGATGGGCATGGGAGGTTCGACAGGAGAACCCACGGCCTGTGGCCGGGCGCCGGTGTAGGTGATGACGGCGTCCGCCCAGTCCGCGTGGTCGCTGTCGATGCCGTCGCCGCCGTCTGTCACAATGAGGGTGAGCTTGCGCGCGCCCCGCAGGTCCACGTCCACGGCCTTCGGCTCCTGGCCGCCGCGCTGCACGCCGGAATCGCTCGCGAGCTTCCCGTCGAGCCACACCTGGAAGTCCACGGATCCCGCGCCCGTTTTCTCGTCGTCGACCCCCACCGTCGCCGTGAACCGCTGCGCCCCGCCCTTCAGGTCGATGAGCATCTCGCTCCGGGCGTGCGTACCGACCCCGTGCTCGAAGGTGCGGCCGTGCAGCCGGAGCGGGTTACCTTCGACGCTGCGGCTCCGATGCGGCTCCCCCCACTCCTGGGTCATGTTGCTCAGGTCGAGCTGTTCGAGGTATACGGTCGAAGCCTGAAGTGCCGGTGTCCGAGGCGCGGCGGCCACGGGGGCGCCGAAAGCGGCTGAGATAAGCAGAGCGGTCCTGAGAATCACGCGTGTAGCTCCTTCGCGATAAAGTGGATGGACGGGAAGCCTCCTCTTGAGAATACCTACTTCAGCGTGACGGAATACCCTTCACGCCTGTGCCGGCGTGCACCCCAAGTCCAGAAAAAAGTTTCGCAGCACTCTTTAGCGACCGGACGTACTCACGCTATAATGGGAGAGAGGGGCCGCTTGGAGCCCCCACGCTGCGGTGGTGAGTACCTGCCGGAAAGGAGCTAGTCAATGAGTGCTGTGTGGATGACTTCCATCCAACCTTTTGCCCGCAAGGCGCCCATAAGCTTCCGCTCCGGCGGTTTCTCCGAATAGACCACATCCAGAGGATTTCCCTCGTCGGATGTGACGGAGGACGGAGGACGGGTGACTGACGGATTCCAGATCCGTCTTCTGTCCACCGTCATCGGTCCTCCTGATCGCGCGTTCTCCAGAGACCGTTGAGGGCCGTGGGCATGGCGCCCGCGGCCCTTTTGCGATTCTGGAGAGCTCTACCTTGATTGACATAGCCTACGACCGGGCTCGCCGCGGAGACGCGGCGGCCACTATGGACATCGTCGATGCGCTCCGGCCGCGCATCGCCCGCATGGCTTCCTACTACGCCCGCCGGTGCGGCGAGGACGCGGACGACCTGCTCCAGGAAGCCTGGCTCGGCGTGCTGGAATCGCTGCCGGAGCTGGACCTGCGCATTGGCAGGCCCGATCAGTACCTGATCCAGCGCGCCCGCTGGCGGCTGTTGGACGCGGTGAAACGTGCCCGGATCCGGCGCTGCGCACGGCTGGACGATGTGCCGGAATCGGCCGAGACGCCGGAGCTCCACGGCCGCGCTTGCGTCTTGGAGTTTGCGCGGGAGCTTCCCGCCGCCCAGCAGCGGATACTTCGCTGCCTCATGGCTGGGCTAACGTGGCGCGAGACCGGCGCGGCGCTTCAATGCACCTCGCCCAACATCGCCTACCATGTGAAACGGATCCGGAAGCGGTATGCGGAATGGAGTGGAGTATTGGAGTAATGGGTGCCGGGTCCGGATCCAGGACATCACTCCACCACTCCACTGCTCCATCACTCCATTTGCTGCTTAGCATCGGCCGCCACTCGCTCGATATGGAAGCGAGGCCGCGACCAGATTGCGCCTCTGGAAGGAGGTGGGTGAATTGGTCACTACCACACCCGCCCCCGGAGCAGGGCTGGCATAGCGCGCCGCACGCGCTGTGCTGAAATGCTCCAGTAGGAAGGTGTTCAGGTGTTCGGGTGTCCAGGTGTTTCGGATTCCGGCCCTGAACACCTGAATACCTGAACACCCTATGAGGACGTTGTGAGCCGAACCGACGACCGAATCCGACCCGGCGACCTGGAGGAGCTGATCCGAACGCTGGACCGCGGCGAGCCGGAGGACCAGTGCCGCGCCCTGCGCCTGCTCTGCCCCTGCCGCAACCGCGTCTACGACCGGGAGGCTTGGTTGCGCATCTTCCGCGCGCGGCACAGTAACGAGTTCGGCGTGCGCGACGCGGCGCACCACGCCATCCAGACGCTTCGGTCCCGCGCCCTGGTGGATCCGCGCACGTGGGACCTGCTGGTCACCCTGGGCAGGGAGATGGACGAAGACCTCCTCGGCGGCTGCCTGGACAGCATCGGCCAGTGGGGCCCGGCAAATCGCCCGTCCCGGCGCAAGCGGATGACCGCCTGCCGCACCGGCCGCCTCAAAGCCCTCGCCTCCCTCTCGCTCGCCAACCCCCAACGCCCGGGCTAAGGGGCTCGCGGGAGCAAGGAACCACCAGCGCCTCGCCGGGCCAGCCTTGACAGCCGAGGGGGACTGCCAGCATAATACAGCAAGTTGGCCCAGGAGGGACGCGGCACAGCCGCGTCCCCTCTTCGTGCTTGAGGCAGATTCAGGTGTTAGGTGTCGGGTGTTAGCAGGGATTTCTTCCCAACACCCCTCCAGGAGGAGATACTTCTGTGATCTATCCGTCCGCCGATAAGCTGGATTCCATGGAGAGCAAGTATGCGCTGGTGATCGTCTCCGCAAAGCGCGCCAGGCAGGTCAAGGATGGCGCGCGCCGCCTGGTGGAGACGCGCTCCGCCAATCCGCTCACCGTGGCGCTGGAAGAGGTCGCCGCTACCGCTATTATCCCGGTCCAGGTCGGCGAGCCGGAGCAGCTCCCGACTAGCGTGGCGGCCACTCCGGTCCTGACCGGCCTCGTCTCCACCTCCATTGACGACGAGGAGCCGATCCACGAGCCCACCGCCGCCGAGATCGGAGCGCTCCTTACTCCCACCGAAGAGATCGCCGCCTACGAGCCGGATGCCGAGCTCAGCGACGACGTTATGCAGAGCGAAGACGACGTGATGGAGGCCGAGATCGACGATGCCGCCGAAGAGGGGCCGTACGGCATACCCGTCCCCGGCGATGGCCTTGGAATCGTCAGTGACGACACGGCTCAGGATGCTGAAGATATGATGATGGACGACGCCGACAACGATGAGGAATAAGAACCGGTATTCAAGTGCTCCGGACTCCGGCCCCGAACACCTGAGCACCTGAACACCTGAATACCCGAAAGCCCTCCCCATGGCCATGACTGAGAAGCGAGATTACTACGAGGTGCTGGAGGTCTCCCGCACGGCTACCGTCGAGGAGATCAAGCGCGCCTATAAGGTGCAGGCGCGCAAGTGGCATCCGGACGTCAACCGGGAGCCCGGCGCCGAGGATCGCTTCAAAGAGGTCAACGAAGCCTACGAGGTGCTGAGCGACGACGACAAGCGACGCATCTATGACCGGTACGGCCACGCCGGGCTCAATGGCCCCGGCTCCGCGGGCCCCAGCTATGGAGCCGCAGGTATGGGCGGCCTTGGCGACATCTTCGACATCTTCTTTGGCGCGGGAGGCGGGCGCAGCGCGGCCAGCGGCAACATGGCCGAGCGTGGTGATGACCTGCGGCAGGACATCGAGATCACGCTGGAAGAGGCGGCTACCGGTGTGGAGAAGACCATCACCTTCAGCCGCCGCGAGAGCTGCGACATTTGCCACGGTTCCGGCGCCCGGCCCGGTACCAAGGTAGAGTCGTGCCCCACCTGCCGCGGCCTGGGTTACGTGCGCCACACGCAGAACACGCTGCTTGGCACCTTCCAGACTTCCGCGACCTGTCCCCGCTGCCGTGGTGAGGGGCGCGCGGTGACGAGTCCCTGCACCCAGTGCGGGGGCAGCGGCCGGATGCGCAAGACGCGGGAGCGCACCATCAACATCCCGGCAGGCGTGGACAGCGGCTCGCGCATGCGCCTGGTCGGCGAAGGCGATGCCGGCCAGCGCGGCGGAGACCCGGGCGACCTCTACGTGGTCCTCTATGTCAAGCCGCACGAAGTCTTCGAGCGGCGCAATAACGACCTGTACTGCGAGGTGCCCATCAGCTTCGTTCGCGCCGCGCTCGGCGGCAAGATCACGGTGCCCACTATCGGCGGCGAAGAGGAGATCAACGTCCCGGAGGGTACGCAGACCGGCGCCTCTTTCCGCCTCAAGGACAAGGGTATCCCGGACCTGAATGGCCGCGGTAGGGGCGACGAGTACGTCATTGTCCGCGTCCAGGTGCCCAACAAACTGTCTAACGAGCAGAAGCAGATCCTCCGCCAGTTCGCCGGCACCATGGGCGAGGCCCCGGACAGCCCGGCCGAAAAGAGCTTCCTCAGCCGCTTATTTGGCGGATAGGTGATGGCCAGATTCCGGCTGCTCCCCCAGTATTGGGGGAGGGTACCCAGCCCTGCCGGGGTGCCCACGCCCGCCACCGGTCCGAGGGCTGGGAGGGGGCTCTCACGGTCTCTCACCTCTCACCTCTCACCTATCGATGCATTGGCTTGAGCTCTCCCTACGGACGCCTGCCGAATCCGCGGAAGCCGTAACCGCCGCCCTGCTGGATGCCGGCTGCCAGGGCGTCGCGGAAACCGGTGGTCCGGAGCGCACCATTGTCGGCTATCTCCCGGAAGTCGAGGACCTCGATGGCCGCCTCCAGGAGCTGGAGCGTCGGCTCCAATCCCTCCCACAGTTTGGACTTCCCGCGCCCTCCGCACTGGCCCGACGCCCCGTGGATGAGCGCGACTGGGCCAACGAGTGGAAGAAGCACTTCAAGCCTCTGGAGATAGGCCGCCGCCTCGTCATCAAGCCCACCTGGGAGCCCTATCCGCCCTCCTCGCGCCTGAATCTGGGCGAGCCATCGCACGGCGTGGAGCGTGTGGTCGTGGAGCTGGACCCGGGGATGGCGTTTGGTACCGGGGGCCACCAGACCACGCGGCTCTGCCTCGAGCTGTTGGAGGAGTACGTTCAGCCGGGAGATGTCGTAGCGGATATCGGTACCGGGTCGGGGATTCTGGCCCTGGCGGCAGCAAGGCTTGGCGCAGCGAGTGTGCTCGCGACGGACATCGACAGCCTGCCGCGCAAGATTGCGAGGGAGAACATCGGCCGCAATGGGCTGGAACAGGTCATCACCGTCCACGAGATGGAGCCGTTCGACCGGGCCGCATGGGAGTGCGACCTGGTCGTGGCGAACATCATCGCGGACACCATTATCGAGCTCACCCCATCTATCTGCGGCAGACTGAGGCAGGGAGGAGTCTTCCTCTCTTCCGGTATCGTGGAGGAGCGACTCCCGGACGTGCTCTCCGCCCTCTCGCCCGCCGGGTTCGAAATGGTGGAGGTACGTTCCGCCGATATCTGGCGCGCCGTCGTGGCGCGCAGACCCTAGTGCGCTACCTCTTTATTCCGGGCGCGGACCTGCGGCAGCCCTGCGTAACCATTGGTGGGCCGGACTATCACCATCTCGTGCACGTGCTCCGCGTCCGGCCGGGCGAGATCCTCACACTGCTGGACAATGCGGGGTCAGCGGCGGCCGGCGAGGTGGACGAAATTCGGAAGCGAGACCTCACGGTCCGCGTACTCGCCCAGGTGAGCCCGCCTGCGGCGGCGGCGGTCCACGTCACAGTCGCGCAGGCGCTGGGGAAGGGAGACCGCTTCGAGCAGGCGCTCCAGCACGCCACCGAGGTCGGGGCGTCCGCCTTTATCCCCCTGCTCACGGAACGCACCGTAGTTCGTGTCGACGGCCGTGACCATGCCGCGAAGCTGGCGCGCTGGGCCCAGGTAGTCAAGGGCGCGGCCGAGCAGTCCGGCCGGGACCATATCCCGGAAGTTGAGCCTATCCGCACGCTCCCGGACCTTTGCGGCAACCTGAATCCGTACGATTCCGTGTTGTTGCTGCACCCCGAGGGGGACCGGATCAACCAGGGCTTTTCCGGTCCATCCAGAGAGCGAGTGCTGCTCCTGATAGGGCCGGAGGGTGGATTCTCGCCGCCCGAGGTGGATCTGGCTCGCACGGCGGGCGCAGTGGTGACGCGGGTCAGCGACTATACGCTGCGCACAGAGACCGCGGCGGTAGTCGCCCTCGCGCAGATTCTTCACGAGGCAAGTAGATGATTAACATGCTCCGCGGGTGTGGCCATTCCTGGCGCACGGTCGCCGCTTCCCTGCTCATCCTCACGGCAGGAGCCGCAGCCCACGCGCAGCGGCTGAACGTAACCCGGCTTAAGCTCCAGAACGGCCTGACCGTCCTGGCGATGGAGGACCATACCGTCCCGTCCGTCTCCATCCGCATTGTGTACAAGGTAGGCTCCCGCAACGAGCGGCCCGGCATCACGGGGCTCTCCCACCTCTTCGAGCACATGATGTTCAACGGCTCCGCCAGGTTCAAGCCCAAGATGTTCGACCAGCTCATCGAGGCCGGCGGCGGATCCTCCAATGCCTCCACCACGGCGGACTATACGGAATACCACGAGGACTTCTCCTCGCCCACGCTGGACACGGTGCTCCAGCTCGAGGCGGACCGGATGCGGGCGCTCAAGCTGGACACGGCCAACCTGGAGCAGGAGCGCGGAATCGTCAAGGAGGAGCGGCGCGTCAACTACGATAACTCCCCGGAAGGCGCGATGGAGGAGCTTCTGTGGAACACTGCCTACCTGGCGCACCCGTACCGCTGGGACACCATCGGCTTCATGACCGACATCAATGCCATCAGGCTGCCGGACGCCAAAGCATATTTCAAGACCTATTACGCGCCAGATAACGCCGTCATGGTCGTGGTGGGAGACTTCCAGACGCAGGCGCTCCTCGCCAAAGTCAAGCAGTACTTCAGCGATATTCCGCGCCAGCCGCCTCCACCGCGCGTCGTGCGGGACGAGCCGCCACAGCGGGGGGAGCGGCGGATCGCGCTTCACCGCGCCGCGGAGCTGCCGGCCGTCATGATCGGCTACCACATCGGCTCATTCCGGAACCCGGACGATCCGGCCCTGGACGTGCTCAGCACCATCCTGAGCCGCGGCGAGAGCTCCCGTCTGTACGAGAGCCTGGTCCGTGAAAAGCAGGTGGCCACCGGCGTAACAGCCAGCAACGAATCGCGATTGGATCCCGGCCTCTTCACTTTCTACGCCCAGGCGCAGCAGGGCCATACTGCCGCCGAGTGCGAGCAGGCTATCTACGCCGCGCTGGATGACATCAAGAAGAATGGGGTGACCCCGCGCGAGCTCCAGAAGGCAAAGAACGGCCTTCGGGCTTCATACGTGAACAGTTTCAAGACCTACAGCGGCACTGCAGCTCAGCTTGGCGACTACGAGGCAGAGTGGGGTAACTGGAAGCGGCTCTACGACTACCTGCCCCTGCACGACCGGGTCACAACCGCGGACGTGCAGCGTGTCGCGCGCAAGTACTTCAGCGACCGCAACCGCACCGTCGTCACCCTCTATCCTGAGTCTCTAGCGGCGGAGGCGCCACAATGAGCGGCGGCTCATTCCCGTCCATTCCCGTCCATTCGCGGCTGATTTTCCCGGCTATTCTACTTCTGCTGCCGGCGGCTGCCTCGGCGCAGCGCATCAACCTGCCAACGGTTACGCGGGTCACCTGGCCCAACGGTATCCGGGTCGTGTTGATGGAGTACCACCGCGCCCCCACCATCACCGTGACGGCGGCCTTCCCCGGCGGCGCCTCGGAAGACCCCGCCGGCAAGTCCGGCCTCGCGGCCCTTACGGCGGACCTGCTCCGGCATGGCACCGAGAAGCGGACGGCGGATCAGATATCCGAGCAGGTCGATTTCCTTGGCGCTTCGCTGGACGGCGCCGCCGGAGATGACCGGGTGACCGTGTCCCTGGGCGCGCTCGCGAAGGACACCGATACTGGCCTGGACCTCTTTGCGGACGTGGTCCGGCATCCCACCTTCCCGGTAGATGAGATTGAGCGCGAGCGGCAGCTAGAGATAGCGGGGCTGCAAGCTCTCGGCGAGGATCCGGGCGCCGTGGCTCGCAGAGTGGCGCGCGAAGTCGTGTTCGCCGGGCACCCGTATGGCGCGCAGCCCACCATTACGAGCGTAAAGGGGATCTCGCGCCAGGACATCCAGGGGTGCTACCGCCGGTACTTTGTCCCAAACCGCATGATCCTGGTGGCGGTGGGAGACTTCAAGACACCAGAGATGCTGGCCCGGCTCAAGAGCCGCTTTGCGGATTGGGAGAAGGGGGCTGCGCCCGTCATCGATGTCCCGCGCGTCAAGCCCACCCCACGCCGCCAGGTAATCATCGACAAGCCGGACGCTACACAGACACAGGTTCGGTACAACCGCGTCGCCTTCAGCCGGGGCAGTCCAGACTACTTCGCGGCTCTGGTGGCGGACGCGGCGCTAGGAGGCGGGTTCACCTCGAGACTGGTAGATGAGATCCGCGTGAACCGCAGCCTCACCTACTCCATCGGGAGCGGCTTCGGACCGGAGAGGTTTGGCGGCTCCTTCACCGTCTCTACCTTCACCAAGATAGAGACCACTCGAAAGCTTCTGGATGCCGTCCGCATTGTGCTTCAGAAAACGGCGACTGGCGGCTTCACAGACGCCGAGGTCACGAAATTCAAGCGGTACCTGATGGGCGACTTCGCCATCAGCGTGCAGACGCCGGAGGCGCTGGCGGGGCAGCTCGCTGACATCGCGTTCTTCAATCTTCCGCCTAACTACCTCCAAACCTACCTGGGGCACATTCGAACCGTTACCAAAGCCGACGTAAACCGTATCGCGCGGACCTACTTCTCGCCGGGCCGCCTCAACATCGTACTCGTAGCCCCGGCCCGGACAGTAGGTCCGCAGCTCACCGGCCTGGGCTCTTGGGAGCGGCGGAGCGTGGAGGCGGTGGGGAAGTAGGTCCCGTTGTCATTCCGAAGGAGCGAAGCGACGAGATTGTCATCCCGAGCTCGGGTGAGCCGCGTCTTGGCCGCGATAGCGGACAGCGGCGAGGGCCGGGCCCTGGGGAGGGATCTGCTTTACAGTAACTGTGCACACTCTGAACCGCGTGTAACTCGGGATACCGTAGGGTCTTCCTACTTGCGCTTCCCCTGCGCTCGAAGTGTCGCCAGGGTGTCCTTCGCCCGATTGGCCCAGGGCGATTGGCCGTCGCCTTCCGCGCGCTCAAGCTGCCAAACCGCCTCCTCGCGCCTGCCCAGTTTCAGCAGCGTCTGGCCGTACTTCACCCGCGTCTCTGTCTGGGAGAACCTTGGCTCCCGCGTCAGCGCCCTCTGGTAGTAGTCCGCCGCCAGCGACCACTCCTGGCGCCGCTGGTGCATCTCCCCTACCGTGTCCAGGATATCGCCATCATTGGGCGCCAGTTTCAGCGCCTGGATGCCCGCAGCCAGCGCGTCGTCCAGCTTGTGCTGCTCCACCAGCGCGTACGCCAGAAGGTTGTAGATCTCCGCGGAATCGGGATGCCGATCAAGCGCCTGGCGCAGCTCCCGTTCAGACGCCTCAAAGTTACCGATGGAGTAAAAGTAGCGGGCGTTCCCGAAGTGGGATGGGGCGGTTCCCCACGCAGGCTCCCACTGCAAGGGCGCTCGCTGCTTACCGTTTGCGGTGGGCCAGAGAATGCTCCCAAGGATGCCCACCACAAACACCCAGAGAACCGTGGTGGAGAGGGACCCGAATCGCGACCCCTGGGGTGCTCCATCGGTCTCCACCGGCAGGTAGATGCGCCTGGAGATAGCACGGGCGAGCTCTGCTCCGGCCGGGGCGTCCAGATTACGGAACAGCATGACGCGCCTCCCCTGCCCCTCCAGCTCAAGCGTCGTCCGCCACTCCACGTCCCCCAGGAGATTGCCTCGGGGCGTCTGAAGCAGAAGCAGCCGCGAATACTCGTCCACGGAGGAGCGGTGTTCACGGGCCACTCGGCCAAGCCCGCGCCTCTGCCCGACTGTGCGGGCATCCAGATCGATGGTCACGTACTCTTGCCGCACGGCGCACACCGCCCCCGCTAGGATCAGGACCGCCGCGCCGGGAAGCGCCAGACCCCGAATGCGAGATTGCAAGCTGGGATTCAAAAGGATCACTGCGACAAGGAGAACTCCGGAGGCGCAGACGAGGGCAGGCAGACCTCTTCGGGCCGCCGAAGGGCCAAAGGCCAGAATGCCCACGCCAGGATCACCTAGGGGCCGCACGGCTCTACTCCCAGGGCGTATACTGCTATGACGGAAGACGGGTGACCAATGACGGATTCGGACTCCGGACTTCGGACCGCCTTTTCCGTCCGTCCCCCGTCCTCGGTCCTCCGTCCGTCTGAGTATATATACCGCGATTGCGGCAAATGTTCGCCACAGAATCGCCCTGTCCGTCTGGCGGCTGGCCGGACAGCGCTAGAAAGAGATATGTAGTGACCGGAGCATCCGATGGAATTGCCATCCTAACCTCGCCCAGAGGGCGCTCGCCGCTCAACGTAGAGGACCCGGAGGAGCTGGTCTTCTGCTGCTTCTTCCGTGACACGGACGGCCGGACCGCCTTCCTGGACCGGCTGCGCGGGATGGCAACCGAGGCGGCGCGTGAGGAGCCGGCACAAGGGGATAGCCGCATGGCCGTCGCGGCGGAGTATGCCCGGCGCGAAACGGAAGGAGACTCCATCGGGGCGCTCTTCCTGGCCTTGGGCTGGTGGGTTGGCCGGGAGAAGCGGATCTACCACGTCTACCGTCTCAAGACCGGTGCGGGCCCCTACCGCACGGGCTGCATCATCTCGCTCGCGGAGTTGGACGCGGACGAGCTCCGCTGGAACCTCGCCTTCGGCGTGGAGGAGATCGAGCAGACCAAAGCTCGCATCTTGGACGCCTTCGGCTTCGGAATCTGACTGGCAAATGGGTTGACGGGTAAATGAGTGTACGCCGGATTCCGCAAGGTACACCCATTTACCAACTTACTCGTTTACTCTCCGCTTACCACCGGGCGAGGCGGGTAAGAATGAACGCCGCGAAGCCCGCGGCGGAGAAATAGCTTAGCCGGAGCACCGGCCGAAACGCGGCTCGACCGCCGCGCAGTGAACGCACACAGGTCAGGAGGGCGCTGTAACCGCACGCCAGCACAAGCGCGTCCGCGGGGCTAAGCTGAAGCCATGCCAGGACGGCCGCAGCCATTCCGCCCATCACGAGGAGACACTGGGAGAGCCGGATGGCGCTTTTCGCGCCGAGCAGAACGCAGAGGGTCCGGTCGCCCCTTTTGCCGTCTTCGCCGATCTGGAAGAGCTGGGTCAGCGGGTAGAGCCCCAGCGTGGTGAATGCCGCGGACAACGTGCCCAATACGCCGCGCGCACCGGCTGCGCCTGCCAGGGCCCCGCTCGCGGCCGCCCATCCGGCCAGGAATCCCAGCACTCCCTGCCCGCCGCCAACCACAAGCACGCTGAGCAGCGGGTTCGCCTTCCAGCGCGTGCGCGGGTGGGAGTATAGAATGCCCAGGACAATGAAGGCCAGGTAGATTTGCGCGAACGCGGTTCCGGCCGTCAGCCCCAGCAGGAGGCCCGCGGTCTGGAGCGCCAGCGCGAACGGCAGGAGAGAACCGTGTACGGTTGGCGGCCGCTCCAAACCTCCTACCGCGCCTTCATCTCGGTCGTAGTAGGAGTTGTAGGCGGTAATGCCGGTATACAGGAAGAGGTGGAATGCCACGAATGCCGGCGCCACGCGCCAGGCCGGGAGCGGCCGCGCGAGGAAGCAGCCCCATAGAAAGATGGGTGAGAGCGTGAGCTGATACGGCGCCCGCAGATGCTTCCAGTTGTCCCGCCAGACGGACATACTTGCTAACCACAGAGGACGCAGAGATCACAGAGGCTGAATTCAGAAGCTAAGGACCGGGAGACTGAGCTATCACCAGTCATCACGTATTATTGCTATTCCTCCTTCGGGCTCCGCGTCCTCTGTGTCCTCTGTGGTGAATCCGCTTCCGTTGCTAGGAGATCAGCCTGAACACCAGTGAGCCATTTCGGCCGTTTGTGGAGACCTCCTTCCGCGTGCGTTACGCGGAGACGGACCAGATGCGCGTGGTGCACCATGCCAACTACCTGGTCTGGTTCGAGTACGCGCGCACGGAGTTCTGCCGCAAGTACGGCATCGACTACTCCGCCATGGAGGCCGAGGGGCTCTTCATGCCGATAGTGGAGGCCCGACTCCGCTACCGCCAGCCCGCCCGGTATGATGATCTGGTAACCATCCGCGCGGAGGTGACAGAGCGGACCCGACGCACCCTCCGCATCCAGTACCGCGTCACCCGCGGCGAGGACCTGCTGGCGGAGGGCGAGACCCTCCAGATGCTGGTGGACTCCCAGAGCCGCCCCCGCTCCTTCCCGCCGGACGTGGCTCAGAGGTTTGATGGGACGTTCGAGCGATTCTAGGCGAGGCCCGCTCCAACAAAGGTAAGATGTTGTGACACTTCTGTCACAGATATGGTAATATAGGCTCAGCGTCTGGGATGAGTCGCCAAGCGTCTCGTGATAGGGCTTTTAGCCCTAAACCCCAGTCGCTTTTCTTTGCGCCCCGTGGTAATGGAGGCCACCATTGCACCTCTGCTATATGGATGAGTCCGGCACACCTGACGTTCCCGGAAACACCTCACACTACGTCTTGGTGGGCGTTTCAATTCCTGCGGAGAACTGGAAGGACTGCGACGCAGAGATCCAGAGTATCAAGCGCCGATACGACCTCACTGACCAGGAGATCCACGTCGCCTGGATCCTACGCAGATACCTTGAACAATCACAGATTCCAGGTTTCGAAGGCATGAGCCGGTCCCAACGCAGGAGTGAGGCACAACGCCACAGGACTGCGGAGTTGCTACGGCTCCAACGGGTTCGCAATACTAACCAATACAAACAGACCAAGAAGAACTACCAGAAGACTGAACCGTACACCCATCTGACGTTCGCGGAGAGGCAGCAGTTTATTACCGACGTAGCCAAGCGATTGTCCGGCTGGACGTTCGCCCGGCTCTTTGCAGAATGTGTTGACAAGGTCCACTTCGATCCCGCGCGGGCCGGTTCACCGATCGAGGACCAGGCGTTCGAGCAGATCGTGACCCGATTCGAGAGTTACCTGCACGCCACAAGCACCAGGGTCACGCCCAAGCACGTCGGCTTGCTTGTCCACGACAACAATGAGACCGTTGCAAAGAAGCATACTGAGCTGATGAAGAAATTCCACGACCGCGGCACGCAATGGAGAAACCTGGAGCACGTGGTCGAAACACCATTGTTCGTGAGCAGTGAGCTAACGGGAATGGTTCAGGTCGCTGACTTGTGCGGCTACGCCCTGAGACGGTACCTGGAGAATGGCGAAGAGGATCTGTTCGACCTAGTTTTCGCTCGAGCAGATCGTATAGGGCCGACAGCAGTCGGGGTGAGGCACTTCACCAGAGCAGCGTGCTTGTGCAAGATCTGTGCGGCGCATCGGGCGGAGCCACGGCGAAGGTCTGGCCGCAGCGAGCGAGCAAAGACAAAAATGGAGCCTAATGCTGGAGGGTGATTCGTTCATCCTAACTATGGCCCCGGGTTGTAGGTCGCCAGCCAGCAGTACGAGACACGCCCGAGAATGTTGCGGGAGGTGCGGAGGAAAAGGGGCCTCACTCAGGGCCAGCTTGCCGAGCGGCTCGGGGAAACCCAGTCTTCGGTCTCGAAGTGGGAACGCGGCGAACACCGCCTGAACATCATCGAACTTCGGCGCGTCTGCCTCGCAATGGGCGTGCCTCTTGTCCTGCTCGTGCAGAGGCTAGAGGAAGCTATCGCGGGCGAGGCTCCGGAGTTTCAGACGCCAGGTCCGTGAGTCGTCAGACTGGCGCTGCTCGTCCGAGCGCCCCCGAGAACCGTACCGCCCCCGTCAGCGTATGTTCTTAGTGTGGGCCGCGAGGGTCTACCTGGCCCACCATCAGAGTTCGGCTATGGTCGGCCGGGAGACCCGGCCGACCAGCGTCGCCCTCGATCATCCGCGCAGGGACGCAGGTCATGCAGTGACTCGCGGGCGACAGGGCCGGTCTTCTCAATGAGCCGCGATCCGCGGGACGACTTCGTCCCTCTTTACTGTCGCCGTTGCCGCCGTCCATTTCCGCGCCGTGAGTTAAACGCCGAGGGCTACTGTACGCCCTGTGCTCTGGCGGCTGAACAGGAGCGCCGGGAGGAGGAAGCGCGCCGGGCGCGGCAAGTAGAGGAACAGCAGGCGCAATGGGAGCGTGAGCAGGCGGAACGGGCTGCCCAGGAGCAGGCAAAGCAGCGGGCCCTGTTCGAGCGCGACACGCGGAAGGGATGGTGCCCGCAATGCGGCTCGCGGAACATTTCAGAGCAGACCGTGAATGCTGGAGGTGGAGTGTCAGGTCTTCAGGAGACTGCTTGCTGCGTTGGTTGCTGCCTGTTCTGGCCCTTGCTCCTGGTAGCCCCTTTTGTGGGAAGCCGCCCGAGGGTCGAGATACATCGGATGTGCAACTACTGCGGGAACAGGTGGCGAGTTTGATTTCCGGGTCCGCGAGTATGGCTACTCTTCGCAGGCTGCTCCCGGCTATCACCTCAAGCTAGAACTCGTGGAGATGGATCGGCCTCAAGTCGGTCGGAGCCGCCCTTCCGGATAGCATCGCGGACTGAGCGACACACCGGAGGCCCAAGACGTACAAAGCCCAGACAAGCTGCGTGGACAGCTTGGGGCTCCGGTAATCTGCTCGACTCCCATGCAGGATTGGATTCCTGTCTCGCGCCAGACTGATGAGAAAGCCATCCTTCAGATGGAGCAGCATGGAGTCGTCCGTTGGAACGTGGTGATTGAGCTTCGCGACGAGGCCCTGGAAGGGCCGGAGTTTGCCCGTAGTATCTCTGAAATGGGGTTTGCCCCGATACAGCACTGCTTCCCGCCGGATGTACAGAGCTTCTGTGAGGACCCCTTCGACCTGTGACAGGAGTGCCGGTACCGACAGATAGAAGTCCTTATCGCGGTGCGCTCTAAGCGCAGCCTGGACCGCGGGCCATCGCCGCCGTAGCGAGGGAAACGATAGAAAGACGGTCGCCATCTCCGCTTCAAACGCTGGCAACGAGGTCAGCCAGTGCAGCTTCCTCGTGAGCAGCGCGCTTCTTGTCTGTTCCGGCTTGTTCAGAAGGGACAACAACCATTCCGGAGAGACGAAGCTGAGCAAGAATCGAAAGCCAGCGTCCTCCAGGGCATCACTGCCTCTTCCAACCATCTCCAGGAACGTGGACAGCCGCACCGCATGTTCGATTGCTGGCGCGGAGAAGAACGTTGGCAATCCGGGCAAGGCAGCCCTTCCAGCCGCTAACGCGAGGCTCCCAACGCGATGAAGTTTGGCGACGCTTTCGTCCCACGCCGACATTCGAGCGACGGCTTCACTGAACACCATGACGGGCGATGGACGCAAGAGCATACGGCTGCTGTATGAGAGGATGGAATGCTGGGACGCAAGAGCAGCAGCCCGTGAGAAGGTGTTATCCTGAAGGATCGACAGTTGCGACAGTGCGGTCATCCGGCTGACCAGCCGCGGTATGGCGGTCCACTCCCTTACGAGCCGGGAAATCTCGAAGAAGGGCTCAACCTCCCTCTGGAACCGCCGGTGGTACTTCTCTACGTATGCATCCAGAACGGCCCGGAACGCAGCAAATCCCGTAATCGAGGTGTGTTCCTGAATGGGCTCGACATTCAGGTTCGCAGACCAAGCCTGGCAAACGCGGATGAGTAGACTGTCGGGCCATGAACAGACCTCCTCCTCTGACTGTATGGGGCGTGCCAGGTGGGCATGAATGACTCGTACGGCAAAATCGCGGTCCGAGCATGCCTCTGCCAACCACGCAGCGAGCCCTTCAAGCTCTCCGAACCAGAGCCGATCTAAGCGTATCCTGCCGTAGCGGTGGCTCCGCACTTGGACTGGCTTCGGGAGCCGGAGACGGGTCGGGTCTATTCGTTTGTGTCGAAGTTCTTTCACAATGTCCCTTGCCCAGCACTCCCCTTGATCCAGCCGGGGATGCATATTCTACCACCTATCTCTTCCGCGAATGCACGTAATGGTGGACGCCCGGCGGGTAGAATCCTGCAGGCCGCGGAATGCTCGAAGGGCGTGGGAAAGCAAAATGTCATCAACTTCCAAGAAGGGGCTATTGGTGGAACAGGTGGTCGCGAAGCTGCACGAGGCACCAGGGGTGAGGGTCCAAACGCGAGTCAAACTTGCTCCGGCTCGAAGTCCGGGTGGGAGGCCAAGGGAGATTGACATTCTCTTGACCTCGGAGGTTGCCGGATACGAAGTGCGGATCGCCGTGGAGTGCAAGAACGAGGACAAGCGAATCGAGGCACCAGCCATCGATGCCTTCGTTGGCAAACTGAAGTATATCGGCGTCCCTGTCCAGCATGGAATCTTCGTTGCTTCACGGGGGTTCACGAAGGGTGCACAGGAGCGAGCCGACGAAGCCGGTATCAGGCTTTTCACATTGACCGGGCTCACGTCTGACCGCCTGGCGGTCGCAGTATAGGAGGCGTTCCAATCGATCATCTACCTCTTCCTCCAGGTCGGCGACGTTAAGCTGCACTACTCGCCGCCCCTGGAAACGCCCCTCGTGCCTGCCTTTACCAACAGTGAGGGCCAGGTAACCGGCACCTGCTTCGACCCGATTTGGGTAGCCTGGACTTCCGGCCTGCTCCCGACCGAGCTAGGCGAACATGAAGTGGACCTGGAGCTAAAGAACGGATGGGGCCATGAAGTCGATGGCGCCTATCGGGCTGTCACATCGCTCTCTGCCAAAGTGCGGGTCGTCGCCCTGGTACTCACCTACCAGGGGCAGTACGTGGAGCATTCCCTCCTTCATCCCTCTTCCCAAACAGTCGAGAAGTGGAGGGTCGATGCCCGATTCGACATACCGGGCCTACCAATCACCACAACCCAGGTCGCGACTGAGGACGAACTACAGAGACACTTCCAAGCCATTCAAGGGCTGCGCATGATCACGGGACGGGTGCTGCTGCCGCGGATCGACGTGTTCACGCGGTTCGGGAATATGTTCTGGCCCCCCAGCGATAAGAGTGCGGAGAAGATGAGATTGTTCAGCGAAGCCCTGAACAAGACAGGCAACATCGATCCCGAGATTCTCGGTGGTCGGCCCATAGATGAGCGAAACGTTGAGACCATCTTTGAGCCCGTATGGGGCGACTACCCTGTTCGTATCCTTGGTCGCACCGGAACGGAGGAGGACCCAGGCACGGAGACCGAATCACCGCCCGAGCCGGAGTCTGGGCTGAATGGAAAGGTTGGCCCTCAACCAAAGGGTTAAGGAGGAGACCACTCGATATGAGCGACTTTGTCATGAGCCCGGAGCAGCGGGGCGAAATATCAGTAGACGATCTGGCTCGGCTCATCCTAAAGGTGTTGCAGTACAACCGGGCCGCGAAGGCCAAGGGGCAGTTCCTCCCGTATGGCGAAGGTGCACTCGGCAACATTGAGTGGTATGAGTTCTGTGGGGGATCGCGGCTTGCGCCGCCGGAAGAGGGGTTCCACCTCAAATTCGCAGAAGCGAAGCAGAAGCTTTACTCTGAGGGGTTCATCGTCCCCGACCCCACCCAGAGGTCGGACGAGTACTGTGTTCTCACCACGAGGGGCCGAGCAGCCGACACCAAGCAGCCGATCATAGGAGTCACAGATGCGTCGGGCTTCGTGGGCGCAATCGAGGAAGACGCGGGCACCCTCGATCCCGTAGTCCGCAGCTATGTGGAGGAAGCATAGAGGGCGGCGGAGCATAATCTCTGGCTTTCGAGCGTGTTTATGCTGGGTGCAGCTTCAGAACGGCTACTGCATGTGCTCGGCGACCACATCGAGCACCTCCTTGGCGACCCGGCGGAGAGCGCGAAGCTGGCCCAGATAACAAAGGTGCGCCAACTGAAGGAGTGGATCGTCGGACATCTCCCGGCCCTTCGGAGGAAGTACCCGACCCACAAGGACGCGTTTACAGATGTTGCCGACAAGCTGGAGACCCTGTTCACGCTGTATCGGTACAAGCGGAACGAGGTCGGGCACCCCCGCGAAACGCCGCACAATCCGGATGTGAACCAGATCAGGGCGATGCTGTTGAGCTTCGGCGGTTACGCGAAGGCTGTAGCCGACATTATGAGCACACCATAACGTCCCCTGCCAGACGTTGCGGAGCCATCCCGCGGGGTACATGCCTCCGGCACACCCAAGAATTTGGTGTTCCGCGAGCACTTGGGGCGCACACTGCTGCCCCTGAAAGGGAAAGTGTGGTGACACCTCAACAAGGAGTTGCAGCCGACGTTTGTGACCGATGCCTCACGCGGGGCACATGGATTCTTACCGAGCAGCCGAGTTCCTCGGAATACCGCGTAGAGTGCCGATCCTGTGGGAATTGGTGGCACGTCAACCACTGCCACAGGTGCAAAGGGTATATCGACAGGCGATATTGCGATACGTGCTACGACAGGGATAGACCCGGCGCAACCTGCGGGATATTGGAGGGATGCCAGTGGGGCATTTGCCCCTTTTGCAACGCGTGCAGGCCCTCCGATCGGTAGACAGGGCCCCCGATTTGCCTTCGGGCTCAGTGTCACGCCTGGACTTGAGAATGCGTCCCGCAGCGGACTATTCGGGCTTACGTATAGCCAACCTCAGCCTGCCCGTGTTGTCAAGTGAGCAGACGATCCAGATGCGGGTAGTACACCACGCCAACTATCTGGTCTGGTTCGAGTACGCCCGCACGGAGTTCTGCCGCAAGTACGGCATCGACTACTCCGCCATGGAGGCCGAGGGGCTCTTCATGCCCATCGTGGAGGCCCGACTCCGCTACCGCCAGCCCGCCCGGTACGACGATCTCGTGACCATCCGCGCGGAGGTGACAGAGCGGACCAAACGTACCCTGCGCATCCAGTACCGGGTCACCCGCGGCGAGGACCTGCTGGCGGAAGGCGAGACGCTCCAGATGCTGGTGGACTCCCAGAACCGCCCCCGCTCCTTCCCGCCGGACGTCGCTGCCCGCTTCGACGGTGAGGTGGCACCTTAGGTGAGAGGCTTGTTGCCCCAGGGTGACCTGCCCGTCACCCTCGGCATCGGCCAACTCTACACCCTTACTGCGCTTATTGCGCTTACCGCGCAAAACGAGAATCCTGCCCCTGTTGAGTTTGGAACGGAGGCTGCGGACCCTTTACCGCGCTTACCGCGCAAGACCGGAGTCCTGCCCGGCTGAGACTGGAACGGGGGCTGCGGCCCCCTTATTACGCTTTCTTCGCTTTTTACGCAACCTCTACCCATTACCGCGCATACGCCCCGCCGACCAGTTGGAGAGGCAGGTCCGAATCCCGCGCCACCGCTCCTCCAACATCGCCTGATTTCGCCAATCTTCAATCTGTGATCGCGATCTCAAATTGGCACTCTCAGTCCTAATCAACATCTACCACGCGCGGGGGGTGAATCCAGGCCGCCGCGGGCGGCTAGACGCCCCGGAGCGCAGGTTAGTCCCGCCATAGCCGGCCAGCAGCCCGCCCACATGAGTCTTCTAAGAGCCTGTCAATCTGCATGCCGGCAGCAACGCTGTACGCGTGGCAGCAGCCGCCTGGAGCACTCTGCCTCTCCTCCTGTCAATGTAGTCTGTAGCGCCGCACGCGGGGCAGCAGCCGGCCCGCGGGAACTGTCCCGAAGGGACGGTCGCGGTTCCGGCAATGCCCTGCGAAGCCCGCGAAGCGGCTCGTTATGAGTGGAGCCTGAGGGGGCGAATGTAGCCCCATCAGCGGGAGCCCGAGGGCAGAGCCCTCGGAACCGGACCGGGAATCAGGTGCACGAGGGCAGCGCCCTCGGAAGCCGCACCCTTATTACGCTTTCTTCACTTTTTTCGCAGCCTCTGCCCATTACCGCACAACACCCCGATGGCCAACCACATCGGTAAATCGGGCACCGCCGCTCCACTTTACAATTTGAGACAACGATCTCACTTCCCCCTCTCCGGAATCCGCTCTCTCGACTCTCGACTCTCGACTCTGCCTCAACTTGGCGCCACCGCGCCATTTTGACCCCACTGCCCCAGGAGGCATCCCCTCCGGCAAGTGGAACACGCTGCCTGCCGCCGCGACCACCGCTCCCACGGCTCAGTACCAGCAGTGGTTCCCCTGGACAGACGGCCAGGAGAGCTGGTAACCTGCTCCAGTGAGTCATAATGAATGAGCGCAGTCAGGAGTCCGCGCTCATTCAGCTATGGCGCCACTCGATCCCCGTATCACAGCCGCGTTTGACGATGGCTTCGACCTGGCTGCACACACCGTGTGCGCGGCCTACATGGGCAGCCACTCGCACAACACCTACGTCCCCAAGGACGACCCCAAGAGCATCGACGATACGGACATTATGTGCGTCGCGGTGCCGCCTCCACGTTTCAGCATCGGCCTGAAGCAATGGGAACACTGGACGCTCCAGGAGGAGGAGCTCGATGTGGTCGTCTACTCACTCCACAAGTTTGTCGGCCTGCTGTTGAAGGGAAACCCCAACGTGGTCGGCCTCCTCTGGCTGCGCCCGGAGCACTACATCTACCTCCATCCCGCCTTCGCCGTGCTGCGCGAGGAGCGAGACGTGTTCAGCAGCCGGGCCGCGTACCACGCCTTTGCGGGGTACGCCAGCGCGCAGGTGCAGAAGATAGAGAGCGGAGCATTCAAGGGATACATGGGCGCCAAGCGCAAAGCGCTGGTGGAGAAGCACGGATACGATGCCAAGATGGCCGCCCACGCCATCCGGCTGCTCCGGATGGCAGTGGAGTTCCTGGACTCGGGAGAGCTTCAGGTGTACCGTGTGGAAGACGCGGAAGAGATCCGGGCTATCAAGCGTGGTGAATGGTCGCTGGAGAGGATACAGCAGGAAGCGGAAGAGGGATTCTCGCGCGCTCGCAGCGCGGTCGACCTCTCACCGCTGCCCGAGCGGCCGGACTTCGTCCGCGCAGAGCAGCTCCTCCTTGACATCACATTCGCCGTGTGGCGGGAGAATGGGGAAGCGTAAATGGGTAAATGGGAAAATCTGTGTACTTTCCTCAGACTCCCCCAGAATTGGCGGGGGGTGCCCAGGCGCGCCACCGGTCCGAGCGCCTGGGAGGGGCTTCTGGGCGTACACCCTTTTACCCATTTACTCCGCACTTACGCCGCGCGCGTTCCGATCAGCTTGTCGGCGCACTGCGGGCAGTAGTGCCGGTCCTCATATACGCCGGAGACGAACACCCATCCCGCCGAGGGAGAGGATCCTTGCGAAGCCCGGCTAGAGGGGACGGACTGCATCGACAACGGCACGGACAGTTTCTCGCCGCAGTCGGCGCTGTCACAGGTAATTGTCTTCGAACGTGTATCCAGGCTCATATTTCTCCTCCGTCTTGATCGTGCCGGCCAGACAACCGATGTGCAGCAGGCCATGTGCCAGTGCGAGACGGCAATTCTGCGTGATTCGGTCCGGATGAGATGTGGTCGAGATTCGTTCGCCGAAGCGGCGGAGGGGCCGGACGCGTAGTAATAAGACGGAGATCATCTGAGGAGGTTCCCCAGCTTGGCCCGTGTTGAAATGGCGAAGTCGTTCTGGAAAACCGTGCGCGCGGTCTCCGTCAAAGAGATCGCGCAGGAGGCGTCGCGCCCGTTCGCGCTGGCCGTCGTAGGCCGCCCGGATGACCGCGAGGAGATCCTGGACGCCCTCTTCCCCCGCGCCATGGAGGGCGACGTACTGCCGGACCGTTCCCTCATCCGGCAGTTCGACTCCACCTCTCCGGAAGCCGGCTTCCCCGTGGCGTCCGGCTCATTCGACATCATCATCGATGCCGGCGGCGGCCGCGTGGATGCTCCGCCCGGGGCGCGCATCTTTAGTGTAGAGGAGCTCGGCGGCTTAACCGTGCTGGTAGACCGGCTGCTGGAGGAGCGGGCGGACCTCGCCCTCAGCATGGGACGCCGGTTTCCGGGCCTCCGGCCGGCCGTAGCAGACCGCATCATCCGCCGGACGGCGGCAGTGAACGCGGAGCTGGCGATGCTGAGCGCGCTGCCGGGTGTGGTGCCCGTCATCGCGCCGCTCCTGCCGGCCGGCGCTATCTGGGACATTCTGATTCTCACCAAGAACCAGGCGATGATGCTGTTCCGGCTGGCGGCGCTCTATGAGCTGCCGCTGGACGCAGCCTCCCGCTCTCGTGACCTGGCTCCTCTCCTCGGTAACGCGGTGGGCTGGAGAGCCGTGGCGCGGGAGCTGCTGGGCGCGGTCCCGGGCGGAGTCGGCCTGGTCGCCCGCGGCTCCATCGCATACGCTGGCACCATTGCCATCGGGCGCGGCCTTCAGTGGCAGTACTCCACCGGAAGCCGGCCCACCCGCGCCCAGATCACCCGCTTCTACCGGGACGCATACGCCAACGCGCGCGAGCTTGCAGAGGGGCTTGCGCGGCGCATCACCCCGCGCAGGCGGAAAGAGCTGGTGAAGCGGACAACCGAGGAGACAAAGCGCCTATCGGACGATGGTTGATGCGGCAGGCCCGTAAACTGAGAGTGCGGAACCTGTAACGGTCGCGGCCTACCGTGACTCGTCATCCCGAGCTAAGCGAGGGATCTGCTTTACGGCAACTGTGCGTACTCTGCCGCAAAAGGCAGATT
>CAYNFH010000023.1:0-30316 GCA_964396385.1 uncultured Chthonomonadaceae bacterium
GCCATCTCGTTGCGCAGCGTGGCGGACTTACATCCGAAGTCGTGCCGCGCGACGAGCCATTCCGACCCGATGGGATCGGCGGTCTCCACATAGTCCCGGACAACAGCTTCCAGGATGCGATTCTTGCGACTACCCAGGGTTGTATGGTCGTCCATGAGACACACTCCACCAATGTGAAGTATAAGGCGGCCAAACGGGGTTTGTCAAGAATCCCCAGACGCGCGGCTGTGGGAAAGGGAGAGTAAGTGAGTGTACGAGTAAATGGGTGTACGCCGGATTCCGGAAGGTACACCCATCTACTTCTTTGGCTCTTCCACCAGATACGCCGGTGGGACCGGGGCAGTGTCCGTGACCTCTTCGATCACCTTCCACTGACCGCCCGAACGGTAGAGCACGAGAGTGCCAAGGTTGTCGCCTTCGTCCGGCTTCTTCCCTTTGTGGAGGAGGATGGTGATTTCGGCCGTGTTTGCGCCAACATACTGGACGGGAGCGTCGTCCAGCATGGCGATGATGTTCCCGGTGATGAGCTTGCGGTCTTCCTCGCCGAGGTTGCGGGATTTGATCTGCTCCGCAATAGAAGCCAGCAGCTCCTTGCTCTCCGACTCCGTGCGTTGCTTGAGGACGCCGTCGCGGACCACAATGAGCGGAGTGCGGGTGACGGCGAAGAACTCTGGCGCACTGCCGAACAGGGTGCCGGCATAGTAGCGGAGGCAGGCGGCCTTGATCTGCCCCTCAACGTCCTGGGCCTGCTTCTTCTCCTGCGCCCAGGCGCCGGCGGCCAGCAGCGCGCCGGTTGCGAGGATCCAGGGCCATCGTGTCATATGTAGCTTCATGTTCGGATTTAGAATGTCCCGTAGAGGCGGTCGCCGAAGTCACCGAGGCCGGGGAGGATGTACTTGCGCGCGTTGAGCTCCCGGTCCACGGCCGTCGTGAAGATCTCCAGCTCAGGGAAGCTGGATTCCAGGTGCGTGACGCCCTCCGGAGCGGCGACTATGCAGACCAGCATGACGCGCCCGGGCTGCAGCGCGTAAATGTCCGTAAGCGCCCGATGCGCGGAGCCGCCGGTCGCGAGCATCGGGTCCACGAGCATGACGGTGCGTCCCGTGATGGCGGGCAACTTCCGGTAGTAGGAGCTCGCGACGGCCGTGTTCTCGTCGCGCTCCAGCCCGATATAGCCCACATCCACCTCCGGAAACAGCTCCACAATGGCGTCCAGCATACCGAGCCCCGCGCGCAGGATGGGCACCACCACCAGGTCCTCGTCCAGCTCGGGCGCGTCGATCTCCTCCAGCGGCGTGCGGATGCGCCGTGGGGCCGTGCGGAGCCCTCGGGAGGCTTCCACCGCCAGAAGCGCCGCGATCTTGCGCGTGAGGGTGCGGAACAGCGGGGGCTTAGTGGTCTCGTCCCGCAGATGGGTCAGATAGTGCTGCGCGAGTGGGTGGGAGACGATGGTTACGGGCATGGTAGTAAAGAAGTAATTGGGTAAATGAGTAAATGGGCATACCTTCCGGAATCCGGCGTACACCCATTTACCCATTTACCCATCTACTCTCCGATTAACCTGCGGCTTCGGCGAAGACATCGCGGAGTTCGTGCTCCAGACTGGCGTTAACGAGGGCGATGACGCTGTCCCCTATCTCGAACCGGGTCTCCGCCGTGGGAATCATGCCGTGGTTCTCGCGAATGATGCTGATAATGAGCGCGTCCTTGGGAAGCTGGATCTGCTGGATGGGCCTCCCGAGCACCAGTGACTTAGGGCCGATCTCGATCTGGACGATCTCAATGTTCCCGCGCTTGAGCGCGGCCAGCGGGATCACCTCGCCCGTTTCGATCTCCTGCTCGATCAGGTTGTAGATGATCCGTGTGGAGCTCACCGTGGCGTCGATGCCCAGGCGGTTGAACAGGGCCTCGTTGCGGGGATTGTTCACGCGCGCAATAGTGCGTGGGACGCTGAACTGCATCTTGGCCATCTGGCAGATGACCAGGTTGTCCTCGTCGTCTCCGGTCACCGCCACGACCGCGTCTGCGCGGGCGCCGCCGGCCTCCTCCATGATGCGGACCTCGCAGCCATCGCCCTGCATGACGACCTCGCCCAGCTCCTCGGCGAGGAGCTTGTGCGCGGCGCGGTCGCGCTCCAGCAGCAGGACCTCGTGGTTGGCGCGGACGAGCGTGCGCGCCAGGTAGTAACCGACGCCCCCTCCCCCGACGATGATCACATACATGGCTTAGCTACACATTCTGGGCGAGGTACTCGGAGTTATAGTCCTTGGCGAGCATCCACTCGTCCGTGTTAACGTAGTCCCGCATCAGGCCCGAAAAGATGGTGGTCCCGCAGATGGTGATGAGCCCCACGGAGCGGTAGAGGTCCGCGCGCACCGGATCGTTGATCCGAGTGATCACCTTGTTCACATTATAGATGGTCTTGGCGATCTGCGAGGAGAGGATGTTACGGTTGTCTCCCTGAGTGACGGCGACGAATACGTCGCAGTTCTCTATGCCGGCTCGACGCAGCACGTCCTCGTCGATGCCATTGCCGATGACCCGCTGACCCTTGAACTTCGCCCCGAGCCGGCGGAAGGACTCGCTGGTTGTGTCGACGATGGTGACGTTGTGGCCGTCGCGGTACATGAGGCGCGCCAGAGTGGAGCCCACCCGCCCACACCCCACGATAATGACGTTCATGTTCTCAACCTCTACAGATCGAAGGGCGCGACCCCGTTGCGCCCGGTATCGGGGGTGGTCTCGTCCGGTGGCAGCGCCTTCCTGCCGATGAGCACTCCGCAGGGCGCGCGATGGAGCAGCACGTCCACCATATTGTGGAACAACTCGTCGTCCAACCGGTCCGCGAACGCTCCGAGCACCACGTGCTTCGCCTTGTAGGTCCGCAGGAGTTGCAGGAGCCCTTCCTCTTCGTCGCGGACGCGCTCTATGTGGGCGACGCTGCGGATGCTCAGCCGCTTCGCGACCTGGTCGGCGCGCGCGAGCAGCTCGTGTGCCGCGGTCTCCGCGTCGCCTAGCGGCGCCCCGGGCGGCAGATGCCTCGGCACGATGAGGAGGTAGACAAGATGGATCGAGGAACCGGTCTCACGCGAAAGTCGCGAAGCAATCGTCAGGGCGTACTCCACATCCAAACCGGGCAACAGTGGAAGCACGATGCCGCCCTCGGTGAGGGCGCGATCCGCATCGGTTTCCTGCCGTACGCCGCCCGCGCGCAGGGAGCGGCGAGCTTCTTCCACGGATGTTGCGATGGGAAGCTGGGAGCGTACCCCCGGGACGGTGCGGATGACCTGGAGAACATTGGGAGGCAGGTTAGACACCATGATCCGCGCTCCCGCTGCCTGGATGTCCTTCATGGCATCCAGGAACGTCTTGGCGCCGTCCTCCGAGACCTCGGTGAGCTCACTGCAGTCGATGATGATCCCTTCCGGCCTATCGCGGAGCAGCAGGTTGGCGGCGGCTTTAATTGTGAGCCACTGGTTCTTGTGGAGCGACCCGGAGAGACTGACGACGTCATCCTTGCTTGCAACAATCATGGGCAGTCTTCCGCGCCCGCGTCAGTGCGCGGCGGGCACAGGCTCCTCTTCAGCCGGAGGCACGGCGGCAGGCGTGTCCGGAGAGCACGGGTCCGCCGGCGGCCCCGGATCGTCCACAAAGTAGCGAACGTTGGTGACAATAACATTCTTACGGTTCAGCAGGTAGAGCTTGATCCATGCCCCATAGTTCGCGTGCAGGAGAAACTCCCACCAGTGTCCGGTGGCTGCCTCGGGAACTACCACAGTCAGGTTCACCTGCGGTCTCTCCCGCTCCACCTCGTCCAGGTAGGCAAGGAGGGGCGCGATGACGGACCGATACGGCGATGGCAGCACCACCAGAGGCAAGTCCCTGCCCCAGCGGTCCCAATCTCGCTTCAGGGTCTCCGTATCGGCCTCGTTGATATTAATGTGAACCGCGCGCACGTCGGCGCTGAGCCCGCGCGCGTACTCCAGGGCGTAAAGTGTGCCGCGGTGGATGCGCGGCACAAGCACCAGAATGGTGTTGGGACAGTCGGCTTGCGATCGATAGCCCTCGGGGGCCAGGGCTGCTCTTAAGTGCGCATAGTACCGCTCGATGCCCCGGAACATCACATACAGCAGCGCGATCAGGACGACAATGACCCAGCCAAACTCGGAGTGATGGTGTACGACCAGGGAGTAGAAGTCCAGTACCACCTTTTCCCAGCCGATGGTGCACAGTACGATGAAGGTCGCGATGGCGCCCAGCCCGTTCACGACCGCTTTCACGGTCCAGCCGCGCCCGCGCTCCCTGGCCCAATGCATGACCATCCCCGCCTGTGAGAGAGTAAACGCGATGAAGACGCCGATGGCATAGAGCGGGATCAGCCGATCGGTGTCGCCCCCAAAAAGCGCGATGAGGATCGCGGAAAAGATGCCCAGAAGCACGATGCCGTTGCTGAAGGTCAGCTTGTCTCCCAGGTTGGCAAGCTGCCTCGGCATGAATCCGTCGCGGGCCAGGATAGATGAGAGCCGGGGAAAGTCCGCGAAGCTGGTGTTCGCGGCCAGCACCAGGATAGCCACCGTGGCTGCCTGGAGCACGTAGTAGAACCAGCTCCCCTTGCCAAAGACGATGCCGTTCAACTGATCGATAACCGGCTCGCTTCCGTTGACGTACACGATATGAAGGTGAACAGCCAGAAGGGAGATTCCCACGAAGAGCGTGCCGAGGATGAAGGCCATCCAGCCCAGTGTGATAGCCGCATTACGCGATGCGGGAGGGCGGAAGGCCGGAACTCCATTGGAGATAGCCTCCGTTCCGGTCATGGCGGCACATCCACGGGCGAACGCGGCAAGGATGAGCGCAAGCCCCAGGCTCTTTCCTGCCTCCAGGGGATGGGGCGCCGGCGGCGCTGGATGCAGGTGCCATGGGAACAGGCCGTAGTTAGCCGCCAATCCGCAAAAGATGAGGGCGTAGCAGCAGAAGACGAAGCCGTACGTCGGCACCGCGAAGAGTGTCCCCGATTCCTTAAGCCCGCGGAGATTCGCCAGCGTCAATATCAGCACGAACAGCACGCATATCAGTACCTCATGGCCGTGGAACCTCTGCATGAACGGAACGGCCACCAGGTTCTGTACGCCGGAAGCGATGCTCGTGGCGACGGTCAGAATGTAGTCGATGAGCAGCGCTGAGGCGGCCACCAGACCAAACTTGACTCCGATATTGTCCTTGGCGACGATGTAGGACCCGCCCCCACTGGGATATGCGAAGACGGTTTGGGTGTAGGAGATAGCGACGATAATCAAGAGAATGGAGATGGCCAGGGAGATGTGGAGCGTGAAGGCGAGCGCGCCCATCCCCGCTGCCGCGAGCGCAAAGAGGATCTCCTGGGTGGCGTAGACCGAGGACGATATGGCGTCTGAGGCGAAGACCGGCAGAGCGAGAATCTTCGGCAGCAGGGTGTGCTCGTGCCGTTCCGATGGAGTCGGGCGTCCGAAGAGGACCTTCCGGAGCCAGCTCACATCATGGAGGCTTCGGCGCTTACCAGTGGTGGTACGTGCGCCGGGTCCTGCCACCGTAGCCATGGTGTATATACTCGCTTAACGCCCGCGCACAAGGAGAGCCCGAGGCCTTACGGGCGATCTCGGGCCGGAATGCGCCGGGCGGTCTGATTCGCTCTGATAAGAGACGCCGGGGAGCGCCCGCGTTGTTCCAATGCCCGCTCGCCGGCCATTCGATGCAGGCAGAGTATAGAATATGGCTCCTGCGCGTGTCAATGCGAGGAATGACCGGGGACCCGGGACGAAAAGGTGACAGCATTGGCGTGCGGCGGAGATTGGCTAGAAACTAAACCGTGTCTGGGCGTAGAACCAGTCTGCCGGATCTGCGTGCCCGGCGTTTGTAAGACGCTGAAACCTGCCTGGTCGGAAGCGCCCGTAGCCTGTGCTCACGTTGATGGTGGGCGTAGCCTGATAGGCTGCAGAGACGTCCAGCTCCGTGCCGAGGTCCGTTCCGGAGGCCCCGCTTGGATCCCGGAGTGGGTGGCCGCTAATGCCGACGTTGGGCTGTCCGGCGGCATTGTACCAGAAGTCCCTTCCATCCACTAGCGAGAAGCTGTGTTCATCCAGCGTGCAAGTCAGCCGCTTTGCAGGGTTGGCCCGGAACGAGATCCGCCAATCGCGCATATTGCGCCATCCTACGTAATCCATTAGACCGTAGAAAGGATGATTACTGGGATAGAGCTGGTCAAAGGTGCGGCTGGTCCCCGTGCCGGAGGGGTCCCCACCGGTCGCGTAATCGAACTCGACACCGATCCTGGGCGACCACCGGATCGGTGCCGTGTACCCCACGACGCCCGCGAAGGCCGCCGCCTGGAGCGCGCGGGAGGCGGACTGCCCGATCTGGAACGCCCCCTCCAGGGTGGCATCGGCGTACCGCGCGAACCGCGCGGATGGCCGAGTTCCAAAGGTAAAGACATCCTGGCGCGTGGAGGGAGACAGTCTCACCGTCTTGTAGAGCAGGTAGATGTCCTCCATGGTCGACGTACTCACCTTGATGGTCGTGTAAATGCCTGTTAGTATCGGATCGGTAGCCTTGTTGGCCGCGAGGCCCAGCTTTGCGATAAAGAAGTCCGAACTTGCCCGCTTATCTGCGACGGACACCTTCGCTGCGTCGAAGGAGCGAGCGATGTTGTTCCAGTCGCTATTGCCCACTAGCCGCCCGTCGCCGTACGCGAGCTCTTGCCGGCCGAGGCACCACCTATAGGCGCCCTTCCTGGCCTCCAAGAAGCCTTGGTGGATGTCGAAGTCAACTAGATTGAGCCTACCGGCAGCTCCCCCAGTCTCGTGCTGCCAAGAGTATTGCGGCTGGAGGTACACAGTCCAGCCTCCTCGGTCTATCCACCGTAATCCCAACCGAAGCCGGCTCAACTCGTCTCGCGGATCGTTGCGGTTTAGTTGGCTAAAGTCCGAAGCATCTCTCGCCTCCCATCTGGGACGCCATTGAAGGTCATAACTGAGGCCGGGCTGGCCGGCCGTGATGACCTGGCCACGACCCGGTGCGGGCGCAACCAGGAGTACGAGAAGCAGGGGCAGGCGTCTGGGGACATTCATTCTGTACCGTTCCCGTGCGCCGGCCGAGCGGCGGCAGAGTGGGACCAGTCTAGCGAGCGGATATTAAAGGTTGCTTAAAGGCGGATTAATTGTGGTTAAGCTGGTTGGGGCCGGCGAGTGAACTCGCGCCTACCCAATGCGAAGCCTGCCTGCGCAGGCTGGAGGAGTCCGGTAAGTAACAGGTGGTACAACAGAGTTACCATTGCTCCTATAGGAAGGAAGCCCCGTGCCTCTGTTTGCGCTCTCCGATAAGGCTATTATGCTGCGCGATGGCGATGATGTCGCGGTCCTCAAGACACCCCTCCTCGCCGGAACCGAGCTGTCGGGACCGGACGGCGACATCCGGCTCACCGAGGACATCCCCGCCGGCCACAAGGTCGCGCTGCGCTCCGTCGGGGAGGGCCGCCCGGTGCACAAGTACGGCCAGGTCATCGGATATGCGACGGCATCCATCCAGCCGGGCGACTGGGTGCACACCCACAACCTGCACGTGGGCGCACTGGGGCTTCACTACGAGTTCGGCACGGATGTCCGGGCGCCCCGGCCGCTCAAGCCGCAGGAGGCGCGGACGTTCCAGGGGTTCGCGAGGCCGCAGGGCCGCGCCGGCACGCGCAACTATGTCTCGCTGGTCTCCACAGTCAACTGCTCGGCGGATACGGTCCACCTGGTTGCGGAGAAGCTGCGGCACGAAGCGCTGCCGGACTTTCCCAACGTGGACGGCGTGGTGGCGGTGACGCACAAGAGCGGCTGCGCGATGCAGATCCACGGACCGGAGCACCGCGTGCTCCAGCGCTGCCTGGCCGGCATGGCGGACCATCCCAACGTGGCGGGAGCGCTGCTCATCGGCCTGGGGTGCGAGACCAACCAGGCGGTGACTCTGGTGCAGGACCAGAAGCTGATCGCGCCGCAGAGCATAGGGTTCGGCCGGCCCTCCCCTCCCCCCATCCTGACCATCCAGCAGACCGGCGGCGTGCGTAAGACGGTGGAGGCGGGGTTCGCGGAGGCGCTCAAGCTGCTGCGGCAGGCCAACGAGCGCAGGCGAACCACGTTGCCCATCTCGGAGCTGATCGTGGGCACCAACTGCGGGGGGTCGGACGGCAACTCCGGCATCACGGCCAACCCGGCTCTGGGCGTGACCGGCGACGAGATGGTCCGGCATGGCGCCGCGTGGCTTATCGCGGAGACGAGCGAGACGTATGGTGCGGAGCACCTGCTGACGCGCCGCGCCGTGAGCCGCGAGGTCGGCGAGAAGCTGATCGCGCTGATGCGCTGGTGGGAGCAGTACACGGCGATGCACGGGGCGGAGATCGACAACAACCCTGCGCCGGGCAACAAGGACGGCGGACTGACCACCATTTACGAGAAGTCCCTGGGCGCGGTGACCAAGAGCGGGACCAGCCCGCTGATGGCGGTGTATGACTACGCCGAGCGCATCACACAGCCCGGGTTCAGCTTCATGGACACGCCGGGCCATGACCCGGTCTCCATCACCGGCCTGGTGGCCGGCGGCTGTAACCTCATCGCCTTCACCACGGGCCGCGGCTCCTGCCTCGGGTTCAAGCCCACGCCGGTGCTCAAGATCGCCACCAACACGCCTCTCTACCAGCGGATGGAGGAGGACATGGACGTGAACGCGGGGGTCATCCTGGAGGGGGTGCCGGTGGAGGACGTGGGGCTGGCCGTCTTCGAGGAGCTGATCCAGGTCGCCTCGGGAAAGAAGACGAAGAGCGAAGCCCAGGGCCTGGGCGACCACGAATTCGCGCCCTGGGCCCTCGGCCCCGTGCTGTAACGCCTACCGAGCCAGCTCTACGATCTTGCGGGCGGCTTCTTGCATCGTCTCGGCGGGGATGAGGTTGGTCTGCTTGAGCAGCTCGCGCCCCTCCGCGGAGCGGGTGCCGGCCAGCCGGACCACCATGGGCACCCGGATGTCCATGGTGCGCGTCGCCTCGATGATGCCCTTGGCCACTTCATCGCCGCGTGTGATCCCGCCGAAGATGTTGAACAGGACGCCCTTCACGTTCGGGTCGGAGAGGACGATCTCCAGCGAGTTGCGGACCAAGTCCGCCTTGGCGCCGCCGCCGATGTCCAGGAAGTCGGCCGGCTTGCCGCCCGCGCGGGCCACCTCGTCCAAGGTGGTCATCACCAGCCCCGCGCCGTTCCCGATGATGCCGATGCTGCCGCCGAGCCGCACGTACTGGATTCCGCGGCGGTGCGCCTCCGCCTCGATCTCGTCCTCCTCGCTCTCCTCCTTGTAGGCGTTGAACTCCGGATGCCGGTAGACGGCGTTGTCATCTATCTGGAACTTGGCGTCCGCAGCCAGAAGCCGGCCGTCGGCCGTCACCGCCAGGGGGTTGATCTCCGCCAGCGAGCCGTCCGACTCCACGTACGCGCGGTAGAGGTTGCGGAGGAAGGGGGTGGCCTGGTCGATCACTTCGTTGGGCAGCTTCGCCTCGTAGCAAACCTGCTTGAGCTGGAAATCGCGCAACCCCATGGCGGGGTCTACGGGCGCCTTCGCGATGGCCTCAGGGTGCTCCTCCGCTACCGCCTCGATGTCCATGCCGCCCATGGCGCTGACGATGAGCACATTCCGCTGGCTGGCGCGGTCCGGCACCACCCCGATGTAGAACTCCTTCGCGATCTGGATGGGCTCTTCCAGCAGGAGCTTCTCCACGCGCACGCCCTGGGGCGCCTGGTGGGTCTTCAGGAGCATTCCCAGCATCTCGCCCGCCAGCCGCTCCGCCTCCTCCGGGCTGTTGGCGATTCGGATTCCTCCGGCCTTGCCTCGGCCGCCGACGTGGACCTGCGCCTTGAGCACGGCGCGGCCCCCGAGCTGCTCCGCCCCGCTCCGCGCCTCCTGCGGCGTGGTAGCGACCCCCGCGTTACGCGGCACGGCCACTCCGTAGCGCGCCAGCAGCTCCTTCGCCTGGTACTCGTGGATCTTCACGGCTCCCCTCCTCCTGATTGCTGGCAGAATCATACCTTGCCGTGGGCATTCAGGCATTCAGGCGTTCAGGCCTTCAAGTGATATGAATTCGCGGAACAGCGTGGAGGCGAGGCCTCGGAATCCTGCGCCAGGCCTGGCTGAACCCGGACCTAATCTGGTTGCCCGCACTGGTCGTATCCGCGGCCGTGGTGCTTCTGCCCTAGGTGCCTATGCCGCCCGGCCGAGCAGAGGCGGGCGCGACGCTAACGAAGTGTCTTCCATGGCTGTGTCGAGGAGGAACTGGGCACCAATGGGAGGCGGCCAATCTCTTGGTCTTGGGGAGGAGACCGCCCGGTTTTGGGGAGTGATTGCTACCTTCGATAGCGGTCAGAGGGGAAACTAAGGTTGGTCAACCTTACTGAGTTCGCCCGTCCTTAGCCAATGTAGCATGCGGTCGACCACCTCGCGGCTGTCCGGTGACTTAGTGAATTCGGTCTCGGCTGCTCCTCCTCCGTTGGGTCTCATGTACTTGATGGAGAAGTTACAATCTCGCTCCGAATACTCAATGAAGACCGTCGGAGTACGATACTGAGCCTCGTAGGACGGTGCGGTTGCCAGGCTCAAGGAGTCATGCGAAGTACTCGGATGTAGCGATCTCATGTCCTCCCGAGTAGCAATCCTCTGAACCAGGTCCAGCATTGGCTGCTGTCCCAGGCCTAGCTCGTCGACTAGCTGCTCGTAGAAGTGGACTGCGGTTGCCCAATCGCGAACCGGACGTCCAATGGTTTCAAGTGTCCCGTAATCCGGAGATTTCATGAAGTCCCTCCAACTAAGCCACCAGCTATGACGAGCGGAAACCGCACTCTAGCTCCACGAATGTAGAAGGCAGTCTTCACGAAGATTGTCGGAACGGACACCACGAAGTGAAGCTCTGCGTTGGTTATGTTTCTGGGCAGGAAGCCCCGGCGCCCGCGCCGGATGGCCTCCTGAAGGTCTTCTATTCCATCGAGCGCAAAGTGAATTCGTGCCGCGCGGCGCGCTGCCTGGTGAAACTTCCTGCCGAAACGCCTGCTCGCTGGCTGGTTGATAAGCCCGCTTCGTTCCCACTCACGGTAATTCAGTGAGCCGGTCTGCGCCGCGAGCACCTTGTAGTACGGGTCGAGCCCTAAGGCTACCTCCTTTGCACCAGGCGGACGGGACACGTCTCAGGATTCGACAGAGTTTTCGTCACACCTCCCAGGCGGCGTCACGCAGCCCGGGGAAGCTGGGTGGGCTGGTTCGTAAGCTGCCGGATGAGCAGGAGCTCCGCCAGGTTCTCCAGCGTCACCATGCCCATTAGCACCTCGCCCGCCATCACCAGCACGCACGGATGCTCGCCGGTCTGCATCTCGCCCGCCACCTCCTCCAGGTCGCCCTCCGGCGGAACGATGAGGAAGTCGCGTGCCATGGCGCCCGCCACGTATGCGGAGGGCCCGTGCTCCGCCAGCCCGCGCAGCAGGCCGCCGCGGTGCAGCACGCCCACCACCTCCTGCCCGTTCACCACCGGGAAGTCCTGCTGCGACGTCTGCACCAGGAGGTCCGCCGCGTCGCGCAGGGAGGCCCCCACCGGCAGGGTGCGGAAGTCCGTGATCATCGCCGCGCGCACCGGCAGCCCCTCCACCAGGGCGCGGCTCTTCTGCATGCTGTTTTCCTGTCCGGCGCCCAGGTAGACGAAGAAGGCGATGAAGAGGAGCACCCAGTTCCCGTACATTAGCCCCAGGAAGCCCAGCACGATGGCCAGGAACTGGCCCACGCCGGCCGCGACGTCCGTGGCCTTCACTTCGCCGTACTTTAGCGCGAGCAGCGCCCGCAGTACACGCCCGCCGTCCATGGGAAAGGCGGGAATCAGGTTGAAAACGCACAGCGCGAGGTTTGCCAACAGCAGGTTCTGCCAGAACGCCACGCCGGTTGACGTAGCCACGCCCATACCGGCGGCAGCCCCCGCGATATGGAGCCCAGCGAACAGCAGCGCCGCGATGACCAGGTTGACGGCCGGTCCCGCCAGCGCGATCCAGAGCTCCTGGCGCGCACGCGGCAGGCGCTCCAACATCGCCACTCCGCCGATAGGATAGAGCACAATCTCCAGCACCTCGATGCCGTACCGCTGCGCCACCAGGCTGTGCCCCAGCTCGTGGAGCACCACACACACGAACAGCGCGACCACGAAGGCAACCCCGGTCCACCTGCCCGGCCCCGGCTCCATGAACGCGATCCAGAGCAGGAGCAGGAAGAAGGTGAAGTGCAGGCGGATGGGGATGCCCGCTACCACGCCTATGTTAAGCGACCAGCCGCCGCCCATCCGGGGCGCCCTGTTGCTGGCCGTGTCCTGACTCGTCATAATCGGTCTCTCCTCAAACAGGTCTACGCGCGGCCTCTTTGCCGCGGTTCCTCGCACCTAAGAGACGCCGCTTGCGGGCGCGGTGTTCGGCCGGCGCTTACAGACGGGCAGGGAATTGACGGCCGGAGCGCGCAATGAAACCGAGCCGGCGGGCACGGAGTAGTGAGGGTGGTCCAGTGCTCAGGTGTTCAGGTCCGGAATCCGAAACACCTGAACACCCGAATACCTGAATACCTACTCCGAAGGAGCAACATGGGAGCGATATGCGTTGAGGGGTTGGTAAAGCGGTACGGTTCCCTGGAAGCGGTGCGCGGCATCTGCTTCCAGGTGGAGGAGGGAGAGATATTCGGGATGCTCGGGCCGAACGGCGCGGGCAAGACGACCACGGTAGAGATCCTGGAGGGACTCCGCTCCGCGGACGCCGGGGAGGCCCGGGTGCTGGGGATGGACGTGCGACGAGACGCCGCCCGCGTGAAGGAGCAGATAGGCGTCGCGCTGCAGACCGCGACCCTCATGCCCAACCTCACTCCCCTGGAGCTGCTGACGCTCTTCGGCAGCTTTTACCCGCGCTCCCTGAGCCCGGTCGACCTGCTGGAGACGTTCGGACTCTCGGACAAGCGGAACGCCCGCGTGCAGACCCTCTCCGGCGGGCAGCAGCAGCGGCTTTCGGTAGCGCTGGCGCTGGTCGGCGACCCGCACATGGTATTCCTGGACGAGCCCACCACCGGCCTGGACCCGCAGGCCCGCCGCGGCATGTGGGAGGTCATCGAGCGGATGCGGCAGAGCGGCAAGACCGTCCTGCTGACCACTCACTACATGGAGGAGGCGGAGCAGCTCTGCGACCGCGTGGCCATCATGGACCAGGGCTCCATCCTGGCGCTGGACACCCCGGATAGCCTGGTGCGGTCCCAATTTGCGGAGCGGGCCATCCAGTTCGAGGCGCCTCCGGGCGCCACGCCGGAGTCATTCGCTGATCTCTGCGGCGTACTGCGCGCGGCCACGGAAGACGGCGAGGTGGTGCTCTACTCGGAGGACGTTCAGACCACGCTGGGAGCGCTGCTGGACCACGCCCGCACCATGGGCTACGAGCTGGGCGACATCCATATCCGCCGCGCCACCTTAGAGGACGTGTTTCTCAAGCTGACCGGCCGGAGGATCCGCGAGTGACCGCCTACCTGAACCTGACCCGATCCGGCCTGCGGGCGTTCCTCCGGGACCGTACCGGCTTCTTCTGGAGCTTCTTCTTTCCGGTCTTCTTCATCATAATCTTTGGCTCGCTCTTCAGCGCCGCGGACGACAAGAAGCAGGACATCAAGCTGGACCTCGGGCTGGTAAGCCCCTCCCTGCCCTGGCTGGATACGGCCTTCGGCCACGCGTTCCGGGTGCACCACGGCACGCTGGCGGAGGAGCGCAAAGAGCTACTGGAGGGCAAGATCCATGCGGTGCTGGTGCTGCCGGAGGACTTCCAGGAGCGGCTGGGTACCGGCGAGCAGGCGGCAGCGCAGGTCCTCTACGACCCCACGCAGCAGCAGACCTCCCAGATAGCGCGCACGGTCATCCGGGCCATCCTGGAGGAGATGGAGAAGCGCGTATCGCAGCGCCCGAAGCTCATCGAGACCCGGGAGGAAGCGGTCTCCGCCAGCACCGCGGGAGGACACCACGTCCGCCAGATCGACTTCCTCATCCCCGGCATCCTGGCGATGACCATCATGCAGCTCGGGCTGTTCACGGCCATCCCCATCATCAACATGCGCGAGAAGGGCATCATGCGGCGGCTGCGGGCTACTCCCCTGCCGCGCTCCACTCTGGTAGCGAGTCAGATAACGCAGCGGCTCTGCATCGCCTTCCTGCAGGCGGCCATCCTGCTGACGCTGGGCGCGATGCTCTACCAGTTCCGGGTCGCCGGCTCGTGGGCGGTCCTGATCGGGCTGGTGGTGCTGGGGGTGTTGACCTTTATCTGCCTGGGCGCGGTAATCTCGGCCATTGGCAAAACGCAGGAGACGGGGGTTTCGGTGGTGCAGTTCGTGAACCTGCCCATGATGTTCCTTTCCGGCATCTTCTTCCCCGTGGACCTGATGGGTCCCACGGTGAAGCAGATCAGCTATCTGCTGCCGGCAACCTACCTGGCGGACGCGCTACGCCACGTGGCCATCGCGGCTCCCTCAAGATACAGCCTCCCGGTAGACCTGCTGGTCCTGGGAGGCTGGATGCTCGGGGCGCTCTTCGTCGCCTCACGCACATTCCGGTGGGAGTGAGAGCTTGTTCACCACAGAGGACGCAGAGAGCACAGAGACAGGCGGCTGATGGGATAAGGGGATCGGATTCCGGCCACGCCTCATCGCCTCATCAGAATCTCTGCGTCCTCTGTGCCCTCTGTGGTGAATCGCCGTTGGCATTGGCTACCGGCCGTGGCGCCAACCGCCGCCGCCACCGCCACCGTGGGGACCGCCGCCCCCACCACCGCCGCCAGGACTCCAGCGCGGAGCGGGCTGTCCGCCGCCTCCACCCCAGGCATGTCCGCCTCCGCCTCCTCCTCCCCAATGAGGAGCAGGCTGGCCTCCACCGCCCCAGGAATGGCCTCCGCCACCTGACGGAGCCCAGGCGTGACCGCCACCTCCGCCGCCCCAGGAATGGCCTCCGCCGGACCAGCCGCCACCGCCTCCCGGACTCCAGCGGGGCGCAGCGGGAGCGGCGCCGCCCCATCCGCCGTGATGGCCCCCGCCACCCCAGCCTCCGCCGCCGGAGGGAGCCCACGCACGAGCAGCTCCACCACCCCAGGAGTGACCACCCCCAGAAGGCGTCCAAGCGCGAGCCGCGCCTCCGCCCCAGGAGTGACCGCCGCCGGAGGGTGCCCAGGCCCGGGCGTCGCCACCCCAGGAGTGACTACCTCCTCCGCCCCAGGCACGTGCAGCGACGCCATTCCAGGCGTGGCCGCCTCCTCCGCTCCAGCCTCCGCCACTGCGCCGCGCGGACTGCCATCCGCCACCTCCCCATGAGGAGCGCTGCCGGGGCTGCCATCCACTTCCAGACCACGCGGAAGCGCTACGCTGGGACTGGCGTCCACCACCGGACCAGCCGGAAGACCGGCGCGCCGATTGCCACCCGCCGCCCGACCAGCCGCCGGATCTCCTCGCAGACTGCCATCCGCCCGCTCTGGTGGATGCGAACCTCTGCGAACCACTCCCAGAGGGTCGCCGGTAAGCGAAGCTGTGCCCACCCTGCCAGCCGCCAGCGGCGGACCGCATCCGGCCGGGCCCGACCCGGCCAACGCCCGCCGACCGCTGCCACCGGCCGCTGTTTGCGGGGCTCGCGAACTGCCTGCCCGCATTCCGCCCGGCCATCCTGCCGAAGGACGCGGATGGTGTCCGGCCCGCGAAGGCCCTGCCCTGCTGCCGCATCGCGCCACCGAAAGGCTGGCGACCCGCGCCGACCGCCGCAAAGCGGCCGCGGTTCTGCGGGCCGGCGAACGAATTGCGAGGCTGCCCGCCGAACGGCGTACGCCCCGCGAAAGCGCCGGGCCGGCCTGCAGCGTTCATTCGTCGCATTCCGGGTCCGGCTGCCATATTTAATCGCCCGCTATTCGGACGGCTGAACGCGGCGCCGGGACGTCCGGCCGGACCCGCGAACCGGGCGCGGTTCTGCTGATTTGCAAACCAGTTGCGTGGCTGCCCGCCGAAGGCAGCCCGGCCTCCGAATCCACCCGGACGGCCGGCAACGTTCATTCTGCCGGCTCCTGCCGCGAACCGGCCGCCGCCCTGGCTGAAGGCAATGCGGTTCATGCCGGGCGCTCCGGTCATGCGGCCCATCGCCTGTGGTCCGCGGTTGAACCCGCCGGCCATCCGGTTGCGGCCCGCCATCATCGCCAAGGGCGCGGCGGCCATCGCCATACGCCCGCCGGCGAAGCGCTGCCCGCCTCCGGTCGGACCATGGAACCCGCCGCCCATGCCGGGGCGGCCGAGTTGGGCGGCTCCCGGTCCGTGGAACGCCATCTGGCTTCCGCCACCCCGGAACCCACCGCCGCGCACCACGGCGCGGGGCCTGGGATTGGTTGGGAACCACCTCCCATACGTGGCGCTGTTGCGGGCGATCCGCGGATCGATGTACGACCGATAGATGGGCCGGTTGAATACGGCCGGGGAGATGCCCACGTTGTTGCGGAAGCCGCGGAACGGGGTCATCGCCAGCGCGTTAGGCCGGACGAACCGGGGTCCGGCCACCGGCGCAAATCCGCCGCGCGGAGCCGCTACCGCACGCCCCCACATGAATTCCCGGTTTGCCTGAGGTCCATCCACGAAGCGGTATGCCCCTCGGCCGCCAAACGCGGCCCGGCTGGCGAACACCGCGCCGCCGGCCCACACGTCCGCCGGCGCAAAGCGTGGAGCGTTCCAGAGCGGATCGTGGTTCACGACGAACTCATGGTAGCTCGGATACCCGTACGCACACTGGTTAACGTAATCCGATGACCAGGCGCAGGGCTCCCAGACATGCCGGTGGTACGGATAGTAGCAGGCGGCCTCTCCGATGGAGAAGTAGAGCGACCAGTCGCCGCCGCTGAAGCCGCAGGAGATGTCGCTGGGATAGTCGACCTCTTCCGGCGCGAGCGGGCACCAGCCCACGTCATCACCGTACTCGGTGTACGCCACCGTTGCCGGGCACCAATACTGCCGCCGAGGTCCGGGGCACCAGGCCCACCCGTACGGCTCATGCAGCCACGTGCCGTAGTGGTAGGGTGCCCAGCCCCACGGCTCGTCCGCCACCCAGGTCCATCCGAACGGGTCCTCCCAGTCCCAGCGGCCGTGCGAGTACGGCCGCCAGTAGGGGGTCTCCCCAACGGGAACCCAGACAGGTCCGTAGCGCCGGTCGCGGTGCCAGCGGCCGTACACGTCCAGATCATCCGCAACCAGGCCGACTTCAGGCGGGAGGATGTGGTGGGCATGCCCCACAAGATAGTGATCCAGGTTTCGGTCCCGGGCCAGGCACCACTGGTCAAAGGAGTCTGGAGCGGGCAGCCCCGTCACCAGGTAGGGGGCGTTCGGATCCCGAACGTCCAGGCACTCGCCCGTATGAAGATCGCACCGGCCCTGCGGCCCCTCGAGGACTGCGGCTCCCTGCCAGCACGCCACCTGCGTCGGATCCGCCGCGTCCACGGTACACTCCTCCGGCCCCTCGACCTTGCACGAGACCACTGGCGTATCGACCTGGTATGTGTCGAAACGGTTCAGGGTCCGCAGTCCGCACTCCCCCTGCCGGAGGCTGAGCTCCGTGAACTCGCCGCGCGGGTCGCTGTACAGGGTCTGGAGGGTGAGCAGCGCGCCGCTGCCTAGCTGGCACCGGCTGCCGTCGTCAAACTGGAGCTCGGCGCGGCATCCATCCGGCACCAGCACCTCGCAGCCCTGGCGCACCGGCAGGTTGATGGTTGCTGCCGACCACCCGACGGTGGGGGCCGGCCGCCAGTCCACGGCGCCGGAGACCACGGCAAACCGGGCCATTCGCACCGGGCCGCCCCGGCCGGCGTGGGCGGCCGTCGTCAGACCGAAGGTAAGAATGAGGGATGGCAGCAGCCAGCGTCCGGCTTGGTGGAGACGCCCGGGGCCGCCGCGGGTGTAGGTAACTCGCATAGCGTATATCTCCCCGCATCTCACATCCCCTCGCGAGGTAGCGTCGCCAGGAGTACTTCGTGGTGATGCAACTCACTCTATACGAAGACGGCAGGTGTTTGTGACAGTTCCCATTTCAGTATTCAGTATTCGGTAGTCAGTAGTCAGTAGGCCGGAACCTGGCCGGGTCTTTCTACAGGCTACTGGCTACTTCGGAGATTGCGCAGCCGCTCCACTATCGGCGCGTAATTCGGGTACACGGCGAGGGCGGCACGATAGGCGGTTTCCGCCTCTTGGAGGTCGCCCATCCCCCACCGGCAGTCCCCTAAGTAGCCCAGGAACTGCGCCAGGCGCTCGCGCGGCGGAAGCTGGAAGTCCTGGTTCTGGCGCACGCGGTCCTCAATGGCCGGGTCTTGCCTGAGCGCCTGCGCCGCTCCCTCGGGCGTGCGCCAGGCGTCTGAGCGGTAGACGATCCGCAGCGTCGCCTCCAGCTCCGATGCCGCCTCCCGGTATCGCCGCTCCGCCATCTCGCTGCTGGCCAGGTTGTAGTGCGCCAGCAAGCTGCCCGGGTCGTACCCCTCCACGCTTCTAAGGAATCGCTCGTTCGTGTGCCACTGCGGCACGCCCCAGAGGGTGAGACCACCCCACCAGAGGAGAAGGATGAGGGATGAGGGATGAGGGATGAATCCGCGCCTACGGCGCGTGAGAGTCCCTGCCAGCGCCAGCGAGAGACCCAGGGTGGAGAGCGTGGCGCGATATGGCGCCACCTGCAGGTATGGGAGCGGCACCAGGTTGATTACGGCCAACAGCCCCAGTACACACTCCGCCAGCCCCCAGGCGACAGTCGGATTCGTTCGGTGCAGCCTCCAGAGCAAGGCGAACGCGCCGGCCAGCGCGGCCCACCCACCGATCGCCCACAGCGGGCCCGCCAGGCCGGCGAGGCTCAGCGTCTGCATCCAGCGCGGAATAGGGACCGCCAACAGCAGGGCGTAGTAGGCCGCCGTTTTCCCCAGCAGCGCCGCCTGATCCAGCGCCGAATGGTGGATAACGGACGGCCTGGCGGTCACCACCAATGGCGCCAGCGACAGATACAACAGCGCCGCAAGGCCAAACGGTAGCGTAGCAGCCCAAGTGTTCCGGTCCTGAACACCTGAACACCCGAACACCGGAACACCCCCTCGCGGCAGCCAGGTGAATGCCGGCGGAACCAGGAGAAGCAGCGGGATGGCCTGCTCCTTGGTGAAGATGGCGGCCAGGTAGGCGGCGGTTGAGAGCGCGAGATGGAAGCGCCGGTCGGAGCCGGTGGTCCGCGCCGCCCGCGCCAGGTAGAGGAGGAACAGCGCCGTGAAGCAGGCGCACAGCGCGTCGGTCCGGCCCCCTATCCAGGCCACGGCGCCCACCTCGGCCGGGTGGACTGCGAATAGCGTCGCTCCCAAAAGGGCCGGGCTCCGGCGGCGGAACAGCGCCGCGCCCAAGAGATAGACCGTCCAGACCGCGAAGAGGTGGAGCAGGATGTTGGTCAGATGATAGCCGGAAGGGTCCTGCTTCCAGAGGAGGTGGTCCAGGTAGAACGAGAGCGCGACCAGCGGCCGGAAGTAGCCCAGCAGCGGCCGGGTGAAGCAGTCCTGCAGCCTGGGTCCGTGCCCGGTAGCGAACTGGCCCACCAGGTTGAAGTCATCCCACACCAGCCCGCCGGAGATGGAGTAGACGTAGACGAGGGCGGAGACCGCGAGGACGAGCGGCAGGCCCCACACCCGGAGCCATGACCGTGGGAGGCGCATGAGTGCCAGGATTCTAGCATACGGCCGGTGCGCGTTCTTGGCTGGAACCGATGCGCTGCCGGGTGGGGTGCCCGGCGGACGGGAGTCACACTGCCGGAGAGGTTGGGGTGGTCCTGTGCGCGCGCTGGCGCTGGAGCTGGGCCAGCATCTGCCGCACGTCATCCCGCACCGGCCCCTTACGCAGCGAGGTCTCCAGCGTGGTCACCGCTCCGTCCACATCGCCCATCTTGAGCTGCGCCTCGGCCAGGTCCTTGTACGCCCCCGGCGACCAGGGGATGATCCGGAGCACGCGGCGGCACGTGTCCGCTGCTTCGCGCCATCGGCCCAGCACCAGGTAGGTCTTGGTCAGCTTCGCCATCGCCCGGACCAGTCCCGGCTCGATCCGGATGGCGTACTCCAGCTCGCGCGCCGCGGCCGGATAGTCGTGCATCACGAAGTAGCACTCGCCCTGCCCCGCCGCCGTCTCCCCGTCCTTGGGGTTCATCTTCTCACCGATGCGGAAGGCCGTCATCGCGCCGGGGATGTCGCCGGTGTCCAGCCGCAGGTAGCCCAGGCGCACGTACACGTCGCACAGCCACTCTTTCGGCTTGATCGTAGTCCCCTGCTCCTCGTGGATACGGGCCAGCATGGTGGGGTTCGACCGGATGACCTGCTCCACCGTGTCGGCGCTCCTCCAGGCGGAGGAGCCGAAAAGGTTGTCCAGCAGCGCTTCAAGCTGCGGAATGGCCTGGCGCCGCTTCCCCTGGTTGGCCAGCGTGCTGGTGAGGTTGTACCGCGCCCACACGCTGTCCGGGTCGTACCGCACGATCGTGGAGGCGATGTTCTCCTCATCCGTGTACCGCCCCGCTCCCCACCAGCAGAGCCCCGCGCACCAAATTATGAGCAGCGCCGCGGCCGCGTACCGCACAAAGAGGGGGAGAAGGGGAGAAGGGGAGAAGGGGTGATTCTCGGTGGTGCGTACCAATTCGTGATTCGGGAGGCCCGGCTCTGCATTCGCCGCGTCGCAGGGTCGCCGCATCGCCGCATCTGGCTCGCTTGCTCCCCTTCTCCCCTGCTCCCCTTCTCCCCTTCTGACTCCCGCGAGCACCCACGCCAGCAGCGCCGCCGCGCCCAGGCCCGCCACTCCGGCCCGGTAAGGGCAGATCAGCATGGAGGGCACGGGGAAGATGTTGCTCACCATCGCCAGCGTCAGCACGGAAAGCGCCAGGAACCAGGCGGCGGCTGGCTCCGTGCGGAGCCACCGCAGGAACAGGACCGGCAGCACGACGAGTAAGATGGCCCCGCCCAGCAGCGGCCAGATTCCCGCGTGGACGAACGCGCCCAGACTCATACTGTGCATCCACTTGGCCGTGGGCGCGAAGAGCAGTAGCGCGTAGTAGCAGGCGGTCCGCAGCACCTGCTCCAGGATGGCCCCGGAGCGGTCCCGGACCGGTTCCGGAGGAGGCGGCCCGAAGGCGACGTACAGCGTCAAGAACAGCACCAGCGCTGCGAACACCGGCGCCGCCGAGAGCCAGATGGCGCGCCATGACCGCTTCACCCCATCCGGCGACCAGCACCGGAACGCGAGCGGCGCCAGCAGGATGGCCGGGATCGCCTGCTCCTTGGTCAGGATGGCCAGCAGGTAGGCGAGCACCGCGCCCGACAGGAAGCGATACGAGCGGCTTCCGGCGGACTGCGCCGCCAGCACGAGCAGCCAGCCGAAGAGCACCATGAAGAGGGCGCAGAGCGCGTCCGTCCGGCCGCCTATCCAGGCCACAGCGCTCACCTGCACCGGCTGCACCGCGAACAGCAGCCCCCCCAGCAGCGCCACGCTCCGCCGCCGGAACGCGGCGCGCAGCAGCCCGATCAGGAAGCCAGTAGTAAGTACGTGCAGCAGGATGTTGGTCTGGTGGTAGAAAAACGGCGTGTGCCGCGAGAGCGGCTTCTCCAGCACAAAGGAGGCGGACATCAGCGGCCGGTAGTAGCTCTCCAGAAAGACGCTGGTGAAGCAGGACAGCAGGCTCTTCCCTCCCCCGATCGCCGCCCCGGACATGATGTTCTTGTCGTCCCAGATGAACGTGCCGCACATGCAGGGGAAGTAGATGACGGCCGCGAGCAGCAGGATGCCGGTGCAGGCGAGGCGATACGGGGTGAAGAACTTCCGGTCCGATGTCATTACTGGCTGTAACTCCATTCTAGTGTGAGCTTGCGACCTGCTGGTACTCGCCCTCCACTGCGACTTCGGACGGTAGCTCCCGCGAGAAAGCCCGGATGGCGCCAGCCAGCCGCTCTCGCTCCCCCGGCGCTACGGCATAGAACGACACGTTCGGGAAGGCGCAGACGATGTTATCGTCTATATGCCATACCGCTACCCGCTTCCACTCCGGCGGAATCTGCCGCTGGAACCAGCCGTCGTACAGGATGGCGATCTTCACTCCCCGCTCGCGCGCCAGCCGGCGGAAGTACTCCATGCTCAGCTCGTGCCGGCACCGCTTCCGCGCCACCTCCAGGTCCGCCAGGCCGATGACGTCCACGCAGCGCGCCCTGCCCAGGTAGGTGATGGCCCCAATGTCGTTGGCCGCCACTACCGCCGCCGGATATCGCTCACGGACGAACCGTGCCATCTGGTACTGCTGCTGGTAGATGTTGCCGCACGTGGAGGGGATCATCTTCAACCCGAGCAGCGACCACACGTAAAGCGGACAGAGCGCCACCAGCACCGCGCCCAGCGCCCCCACTCTTAGCGCCGCCAACCTTACGGAAGGCGTGAGTCCCTTGGGGCGCCGGAGCGCCAGGAGCAGGAGCAGCAGCACCGGAGTCGCCGCCATGACCAGGTAACGGAGGAAGCGGCCGGGGAAGAACATAAAGGCGCACGACCGCCCCTCCAGCGTCAGCAGCAGCACGCACACGACCCCCAGTCCCACGAAACCCACGCGCAGGAGCGGGTCCATCGCCTCCTGTCGCTGCTCCTCTGTCTGTATGGACGTGGCGGCGAGCGCCAGAACGAACATGGCAGCCAGGTACGCCTGGTAGCGGTCGTGCGGGAACTGCCAGAAGAGCTGCACCAGCGTGAGGTGGAGCGCCGCCGTAACCAGGAACATCGCGTGTAGCGCCGTCGCCGGGTCCCAGCGCCGCCGGTAGACCCGCAAGGCGAGCGCCGCCGTGGAGACGGCAACCATGGCCAGCACGTGCTCGTTCTGCGTCAGGCGGGCAACCGCGCGCATCAGGCGCGAGACTGCGTCGAACCGGACATGGCTTATGTCCACCTCGCTCTTGACCAGCACCGAGGTGGGCAGCCAGTACCAGCCGTGCGACACGGACCACGCGCCGTAAGCGGCGACCAGCGTGACGGAGGCCGCGGCGACCACCAAGGCGTCCCGCCACCGCCGCCGGAGCGCGCACAGCAGGACAAATGCCGCCACGAGGAATAAGCCCTCGTACCGCGTCACGCACATCAGCGAAGCCACCGCCGCCATTGCCGGGCGTGCTCGTCTGCCCGCCTCCGCGTCGCCGGATAGCGCATCCAGCGCCAGTCCCAGGAACAGCACCACGAACAGGATCTGCAGCACGTGCTCCATCCCGGTCATCACCAGGAAGGGCAGCGCGGCCCCGGCCCACAGCCCCACCAGCGCCGCCAGCCTCCATCCTGCCTCCACGCTCCGGCGGAGCAGCACCCGGTGCGCTGCGGCCAGGACCACCACGCCAATCACTAGATTGAGCGCGAAGGGAATCAGGTCGCGGCTGCCCAGCACGAAGAAGGCCGTCGCCAGAATCAGAGTCCAGAGCGGCGACGAGGTGGAGGACGTAAACGCGTGCGGCGTGACACCCCACACCCCGGCCCGCGCAAAGCTGCGCGCCATGGAGAGATGGATGTAAGGGTCATCCAGGGCGTAGACGAAGTGCCGGTCGTTCACTAGGTAGGCGGACCAGGCCATGACGCCGGTCACCGCCAGGAACAGCAGGGCCGCCACCATGAGCGGCCACTGCCTGGACCACAATGCGTGCACACTTCTTGAGTTTTCAGATTCACCAGAATCCAAAAAGCAGGTCCCTCACTCCATTCGGGATGAGCGTCAGAAGCGCTCTCCAGGGCCTGTTGGGAGCGCGAGGCTCCTGCCGAGCTAATGGAACACAAGGCTCCTGGCGCAAGCTCAACCGCCCGGTTCATTATCGGCGCACAGCCCGGATTGCCACACTCCCGGCTCCCGCATCCTATCCCTGTGCCGTGCCCGCATTCTTACCGACAATGACTCCTGCCAATTCCAGGGCGCCTTGCGCCCGTGCCATCTCCCGGACTGAACAGCTTGAACCCAACGGAACGCCGCAACAACGTCATCGTCATCATCGCTCTGCTGCTGCTCGGCGTCTTCTACACCGCCGTAGCGGTCCACTTCGCCCACTACCGCTCCTTCTGGAGCACCGATTCCGGCGTGCGGTACGCCATGGTGCGGAGCTGGCTGGAGCGGGGAGACGCCCTCCACCTGCCGTATATCTGGGCGGACCTGGATCCGCAGGCACGCATCAACCCGCTCGGCAAGATGCACGTGGTGCCCACCCGCAAGGGACTAGCGGCCATCTACCCGCCCATCTTCCCGCTCCTTTCCGTGCTGCCGTACCGGCTCTGGGGGCTGGCGGGACTGGCGTTCTGGCCCATCCTGTCCGGCGTTGGCGCCGCGCTCGCCGACTACGCCGCGGCGTCTCGGCTCAAGCTGCGCACGCGGCTCGCGCTCGTGCCCGTCGTCGGGCTGGCCACGCCCCTGCCGCTCTACTCCGTGGTGTTCTGGGACCACGCCGTCTTCATGGCCCTCTCGGCCCTCTTCGTCTATACCGCTATCCGGGCCATTCAGTCCTCCTCCACGCGCTGGGCGGTCGCATCCGGGGCGGTGCTGGGGGTCGGGCTCTGGTTCCACGGCCTGTTCCTGGTCCTGCTCGTGGCGGCCCTGATAGCGTGCCCGTGGACCTGGCTGCCGGGCCGGGAGCGGAGGCTATTCGGCTGGATGCTCGCCGGCTTTGTGCCGCTGGCTCTGGGCTGGGCGTGCCAGAACCTCCTGCTGTACGGCACGCTGGGCGGCGCGCACGGCGCGGCTACCGTTAACGAGGGGTACGGCTCGGGCATCAAAGCAGTGGTCTCAGCCGGACGGTTCTGGATGCGGACCAAGCTCCAGGTGTTCGGCAACAGCGGCCCGCCGGCCATTCTCTCGCGCTTCATCCTGGTTGTGGCGGCGTTCGCCGCGGCCAGCCGGCTGCCGGCCCGGTGGAGCTGGCTCAAGCACGCGCTGGCAATCCTCGCCGCCCTCGGCTCCTTCGTGCTGGTCCGCAACGCGGGCCTGGCGCACGGACTGTTCGAGGCAACGCCCCTTTTCCTGCTGGCAGCCGGGCTCTACCTGCCGAAACCGGAATTAGACCAGGACCCGGACGCACGGCTCTACCTCTGGATGGGCCGCACCTGCCTGGCGTTCTACGTGCTCGTGATCCTGTCGCCGGGTCGCACCGATCTGGATTGGGGCAGCCGGTTCCTGCTGATGCTCCTGCCGTTTCTGATTCTTATGGGCGCGAAGGCGCTGGAGCGGGACTGGTCCGTCTCCGCAGGCTGGCAGCGGGGACTGACGGCGGGCGCGGCGGCGTGTCTGCTGGCCGCCAGCCTCTACTCCCAGCAGAAGGGCCTGACGGCGATCAAGGACGACTTGATGTACAGCCGCCAGATCAACCTGGCGGTAGCGGCGGCGCGCGGATCGGCGCTCGGTTTCGGGACCTGGTGGGTGGGACCGGAGACGACCATCACGCCGGAGGCGCGCCCCCGGTTCTGGGTGGACGCGGATGAGCGGAGCCGCAGGCTCTTCTTCTCCGCGCTGGACCGGATGGGCGCGGATAGCTTCTCCTTTCTCGGCGATGATACCGACCTGTCCATCCTCTCCTGGGCCGCGGCCCGCGAGCCCCGGCCCTACCGGCCGGTACGGCAGGAGAGCCGGTGCGGCTTCATCCTGGCGGAATTCCGCCGCGCTCCACATGGGGATGTGGAAAAACAGATCGCGGGTGTCCATTCGAATCCCGCACAACCCCGATAACGCGAGAGGTCTATGGCCCTACGTATCAGTGACATCCTGCCGGACGCGCCAAGGCTCCTGGACACCCTGCCGGACCACGAGGCACTGCCAAAGTCCGCCGTCTCCGTGAGCGTGCTGGTGCCCGTCTACAACGAGCGGCACCTGGTCGCTGGGAGCCTGGCCCGCGTGCTGGCCCTCTCCAGCCCCACCATCTCCGCGCTGGAGGTGATTGTGGTGGACGACCGCAGCACGGACGGAAGCTGGGAGATCCTGGAGCGCATCGCGGAGACCGATCACAGGATCCGGCTGTTCCGGCACGAGCGCAACCGGGGTAAGGGCGCCGCCATCCGCTCCGCCATCGCGGAGGCCACGGGGGATGTCTGCATCGTCCATGACGCGGACCTGGAGTACAACCCGGCGGACATCCCGGTCCTGCTGCGCCCCTTCCTGGAGGAGGGCGCGGACGCGGTCTACGGCTCCCGCTACATGGCCGCCCCGTACCGCCGTGCGCTGGGCCACCGCCACTCCACCGTCAACCGCGTGCTGACCGGCCTCTCCAACTGGTTCACGGACCTCGATCTCACGGACGTAGAGACCTGCTACAAGGCGGTCAACCGCAAGCTGCTCCAGTCCATCCCACTCCGGTACGACGACTTCCGCTTTGAAGTGGAGCTGACCATCAAGCTGGCCAAGCGGCGCGCCCGCGTCTTCGAAGCCCCCATCCGTTACCTGCCCCGCACGCAGGAGGAGGGCAAGAAGATCCGGCCCAGGGACGGCCTCAAGGCCATCCAGGCGCTGGTCCGCTTTGCCCTGGTGGACGATATCTACCGCCAGGACCAATACGGCTCCAATATTCTCACCGACCTGACCAACGCGCGTCGCTTCAACAAGTGGATGGGCGATACGCTTCGACCCTATCTGGGCGACCGGGTCCTGGAGATTGGCGCGGGCATCGGCACGCTCACCGGCCAGTTCATCCCCCGCGACCTGTACGTGGCGTCCGACATCAACCTCAACTACCTGGACTACCTGCGCTCCTATGCGGTCGGGAAGCCGTACCTGCGCGTGCTGCACGTGGACGCGAACGTGCCGGAGGACTTCGCCTCTCTGGAAGGGCAGTTCGATACCGCCCTCATGGTAAATGTCCTGGAGCACGTTCCGGACCCGGTCATTGCGCTCCGCAACCTCTACTCGGCCCTCATGCCCGGCGGCAAGGCGGTCATCCTGGTGCCGCAGCACCCAGCGCTGTACGGCTCTCTGGATGAGGTGCTGGAGCACAGGGAGCGGTACACGCCGGAGAAGCTGCGCGGGGATCTTGAGGCCGCCGGATTCCAGGTGCAGAGCATGCGGGACTTCAACCGCACCTCCGTCCCCTCCTGGTTCCTGAACGGGCGCATCCTCAAGAAGACGCGCTTTTCGCGGATGCAGCTCAAGGCGCTGGAGGTGATGATGCCCGCCATTCGCCATCTGGACGGTGCCTGGCCGTGGGGCGGCATGAGCCTGATCGCGGTCGGCGTCAAGCCGTGAGCGGCGGCGACCACAAACCCCAGACCCCAGAGGACGGACCACAGACCGCAGACGACTCCAGAATCTGTCCTCCGTCGTTCGTCGTCTGTCGTCTGTGGTCGATACTGTCCGCGGCGATCCTCCTGGTCGCCGGCTTGGTCTATGCCGGCAGCCTGCAGGGCCTCGCCGTCTGGGACGACCACGCGCTGCTGGGCGGATCCGGTATCGGCGGCGCTAGGTCGCTGCTGGACTGCTTCCGGACCGCCTTCCTGGCCCACTACTACCGCCCGCTAACCTCCGCAAGCTTCTACATGGACCGGCTGATCTGGGGGCAGACCCCGTTCGGCTACCACCAGACCAACATCCTGCTCCACGTCCTGGCGACGGCCGCTGTCCTCGGCTTCCTGCGGGCGCTGTTCCGCCGGGATTCCGTGGCCCTGCTCGGCGGGCTGCTCTTCGCCGTGCAGCCGGCGCAGGTCAGCGCCGTGGCCTGGATAGGCGGGCGCACCGATTCCTTGTGCGCGCTCTGGCTCGCTCTCTTTACATGGGCCCTGACCGTCGCGGCGCGGGCGGCCGGTCCCGGGAGGAGGCTGCCCCTGCTGGCCGCCGTGGCGGCCTACGCTGCGGCGTTGTTCACCAAGGAGCAGGCCATCGCCGCCCTCCCCCTCGTCCCACTCGCCTTCCTGTGGCTGAGCCGCAGACCGCCCCTCACGCCCCCGGCTTCTGGCTCGACTCTCGACTCTGGACGCTCGACCCCGGCTTCCGCTCTCACGACTCACGACTCACGACTCACGACTCTGGCTCTCGTCCTGACTGCTCCCTTCCTCGCGGTTACCGCGCTCTTCGCCGCCATGTGGGTGGCGCTCGGCCCGCCGCGGCTGCCCGTTCTGCCAGAGCCGTCGGGGCTGGTGCTCGCGCAGGGCGGGCGCACCATTTCGCACTACGCGATGCTGCTCCTGGCCCCCTCGCCCACTAACATGCACATGTTCTGCCTCGGCAATCTCCAGCATGCGGGCTGGTGGCCGATCGCGGCCGGTTACGCCATCCTGATCGCCGCGATTGCGTTCATCGGTTGGGCGGCGAGGCGGCATCCGGAAGCCGCCTGGCTAGCCATATTCGCCATCCTGATGCTGGCGCCCGTCAGCAACTTCATCCCGCTCCCGTCTCTGCTCGTAGCCCCGTATCGTGCCGGGACCGCCGGCCTCGCCGTCGCCGCCCTCCTGGCCTGGGCCCTGATCGGCCGTCCGCGTGCCACAGGCGGCAGGCGCCAGGATTCCGCTCTCTCGACTCTCGACTCTCGACTCTCGACTCCGGAGTCACCCCCTCACCCCGTCACCCCCTCATCCCCTCATCCCCTCATCCGCCGCGCCCCCGCCACCGCCATCGCGCTCTGGTGGTCCGCCCTCACCCTCTGGGGCGCGGCCCAGTGGCGGGATGAGCGCACGCTGTTCACCACGGTCGTGCACCACGATCCCCACAGCGTGATCTGCCGCATGTACCTGGCGTCCACCCTTCTGTCCGCGCGCGACGGCCGAGGGGCGGAAGGGCAGCTCGTGGCCGCCCTGGACGAGCTCTACGGGTCCGCCAGATGGCACGACTCTGGAACGGCCATCGTGGCCGTACGGACAGACTCCGGCGTCCGGCTCCGGACCGTGGAGAACCAGGGGAGCCGGATCCGTCCGGAGGAGATGGTTTCCTCCCTGTTCGTGCTGCTGGGCGTAGCGCGCCGGCAGCTCGCCGACCGAGGCGCCTGGGAGTCCTTCGCCATCGCCGCTACCCTGGACCAGAATAACGGCGACGCCTGGGTAGCGCTGGCGGAATGCGCGGAGGACAAGGGGCGGCTTGCCGAAGCCGAGCGGTATTACGGCCGCGCGCTGGCGCTGGCGCCGGATCGCTCCGATCTCCACGGCAGCCTGGGAAAGGTCTTGGCCGCCGAGGGCCACTGGAAAGACGCACGGGACCAGTTCGCACTCTTCGTTCGGAGCCAGAGCTGGTTGGGGCTGGGATATAAAGACCTGGCGAACGCGCAGGCCCACCTGGGCGACTTCCCCGCCGCCATTGCCACGGTGGAAGGCTATCTGCATGACCACCCCGACCGCACGGACTTCCGCCAGATGCTGGCGGAACTCCGCGCCGGCCACCTGGAGCGCACCGTCCCCGAGTACAAGCCGGGCGGATGAATTTCCAATTTCCGATTTTCAATTTCCAATTCGTGGCTCACCAAATTGAAAACTGAAAATCGGAAATTGAAAATGCTACTCCCATGTGTTATCATAGACTAGAACGGAACGGTACTACCGAAAGTGAAGGCTGGGTTGCGTCGATGGCAACAGGCAGCAAGCACAAGATCCTGGAGGTTTCGCGGGATCTTTTCTATCGACGGGGATACCTTGCGACCAGTGTGGACGACATACTGGCCGAAGCGAAGGTTAGTAAGAGCAACTTCTACTATCACTTCAAGAGCAAGGAGGACCTGGGCATAGCGGTGCTGGACCACCGCCGCGCGGAGTTCGAGGCGGCGCTGGCATCCACGCTGTGCAACGACGCGCTGAGCCCGCTGGAGAGGCTGTCCGCCTTCCTCAAGCGGCTCTCCGAGTCGCGGGAGGCGCACGCAAGCTCCGGATGCCCCTTCGGCAACCTGATAGCCGAGATGTCCGACCACAGCGAGCGGTTTCGCCACGAGCTGAGCCGGATGTTCTCCGACTTCGCCGACGTAGTCGCCCGCACGGTGGCCGACGGCCAGCGCGCGGGTCAGTTCCGGAACGACGTGGATCCGCACACGGCGGGAGCGCTGGTAGTGCAGACGGTGCAGGGCGCATTCCTGCTCCTCAAGTGCCAGAAAACCCGCGGGCCCTACGTCCGTGGGCTGGATCTGCTGGTCCTGCTCCTACAGCCGGTCGGCTAGAAAAAGCCTCCGGCGAGGGGCCCAAAAGATGAAACTATCGGCGCTGTGGCGCCGTCCAATAGGACGTACCAGTACGTCCAAAGAATATACCGGAGGACACC
>CAYNFH010000023.1:30326-37453 GCA_964396385.1 uncultured Chthonomonadaceae bacterium
TGGAGGCGAAGCCATGACAACGATGGAGAACCAAACCGCTGGGGCAGAGCGCAACCACTCCGAATTCGAGGCGCTGATTGCGCGCACCAAGCGACAAGCATACAACATCGCGTACCGGATGACCGGCAACCGGGACGATGCGGAGGACCTGACGCAGGAGGCCTACCTGCGCGCCTACAGGTCCTTTGACAAATACAATCGGGCGCTGCCCTTTGAGAACTGGTTTTTCAGAATCCTGTCCAACCTTGTTGTGGACGGACTACGGCGCCGGCCCAGGCAGGCGCCCCTCTCACTGGACCAGCCGCTGGGAGACGGCGCGGAGGCGGACTACCTCCTGGAGATCGCGGACACCGAGAGCGACCCGGAGGTCAGCATGCTGAAGGACGTCGTGGACGAGCGGCTGGAGTGCGCCCTGCGCAAGCTGCCCAGGGAGTTCCGCCGCGCCGTGCTCCTGTGCGACGTGGACGGCTTGAGCTACGAGGAGATCGCGAAGGTGATGGGCACCAGCATCGGCACGGTCCGCTCCCGCATCCACCGCGGCCGTAAGATGCTGAAGCGCTACGTGGAAGCAGGCCCATGCTCCACCGCCGGCCTCGCCCTCGCGACGCACATGGCGTAACAGCAAGGGCTGAAGCCTGAGGGATGGGGGAGCCGCGCCTTGGCCGCGATAGCGGACACCGGCGCGGGCCAGACCCCGGGGGATGAACCCGGAATCCCCGCTGCCCCACTATGTTGAAGCCCCTCGGCAGTTGCCGAGGGGCTTCTCTCTTTCCGGCCCGAACGGTCAGCTCAAGGGGCCGAGCCGATGCTGGTAACCCGGTTCTCCTGGTCGTAGGTTGTGCCGGACCCGTTGTAGGTGGCGCGCCCTGGCCGCGCCACACGCGGGGCAGCAGCCGGCCCGCGGGAACTGTCCCGCAGGGACGGTCGCGGTTCCGGCGCTGCCTGCGAAGCCCGCGCAGTGGCTCGTTATGAGGGGGGCTGAGGGGGCGAATGAAGCCCCCCCTGCGGGAGCACGAGGGCAGAGCCCTCGGATCGCCTGAATCACCTAATTTGAGACAACGATCTCACTTCCCCCTCTCCGGAATCCGCTCTCGACTGTAGACTCTATACTCCGCCCGCAATGTGGCGCCACCGCGCCATATTTGTGACAACGATCTCACGCTAAGATTACTGGGTGCATACCCACCGCCGTCCACGTCCTGCCAGCCGGTAGCAATACCGGAAAAGCCTTGACAGAAGGTGTCAGCGATGGATACAATGAGGGCGTCTTCCCGGCTCGCTCAGCCTCTGCCGTTCCTCTAACCTAACCGCTTCCGGTGGGCCGCCAGACGGCGCCCTGCTGCCGATGTCCGACAACAGGAAGGATCGCGTGGCGGACCAAGAGTTCAACTTCGAAGCCGAGTTCTCGCTCCTAGACATTGGGGCGACCAGCAGCCTCCTCCGCACCGGCGCCATCCGCCCCACCGTGCTCGCCTTTGCCGCCGACGCGGCCGTGGAGGCCGTCACCCTGGACTGGGAGGAGCCGGACGGCGCGACACACGCGCTGGAAGAGGCGCGCCGCTACGTGCGCGACCTGGCGCCCGCCGCCTACGGCGTCATCGGGCACATCTCGCGCGGACAGGGCCACGTCACCTGGCACCTCCCGGATGATCCGCTCTCCCCCCTCGGCGACGACTTCTTGGCCATCTGCCTGGTCGCCCGGGACGGTGCGGGACGCGTGGTAACCTATCCTATCCGCCGGTCGCAGGGCCACATCACTTTGGGTATGCCCACCGTGAAGGACTGCCATGCGTCGGAGTGGCGTCCGCTGGGGGACATCTGGAACAACCCGTTCTGCGCCGGGGACATCGTCCACTTCCGCCACCGGGAGCGGCCGGTGGATCCCTCCTCCGCGCTCTGGCAGGCCATCGTGGACCTGACCCGCCTGCGAACGCATGACGATCAGGAGAACGCGGACGAGTACATGGCATTCCTAGACGACCTTCGCAACGGCATCTTTGTGGTGTCCGGCCGCCCTGAAAAGGCGCCGGACCTGGTCTCGCTCAGACCGCGCACCGTGTTCAATCCCCTGGGGACGCTGACGGTTGAGGCCCGGCGCATCGTGCTCGGCGAGACGGCGCCCGCGGAAGTGGAGAAAGTAGGAGCACGATGAGAATTGTATCGGTGGTGAATCAGAAGGGCGGCGTGGCCAAGACCACGACCACCGCCAACCTGGGGGCGAGCCTCGCCGCCCGGGGCATGCGCACGCTGCTCATAGACCTGGACCCGCAGGCCAACCTCACCCTGGGTCTGGGCGTAGAGTGGTGGGACCTGCCCTGCGCCGTGCACAACGTGCTGCTGGACCCGGAAGAGACGCCCATCGCCAGTGTCCTGAAGCCCGTGCTGGACCTGCCGCTCTACCTGGCGCCCGGCCACCTCAACCTCGCCGACTGCGAGGTGATGCTGATGCCGGCGGCGGACCGCGCCTATCGCCTGCGGAACGCCCTGGAGGCGCTTGCCCAGGAGCAGCCATTCGACTGGGTGCTCATCGACTGCCCGCCCTCGCTCGGTACGCTCACGCAGAACGCCATCGTCGCCAGCAGCCACCTGCTTATCCCCACGGAGCCCAAGTACTACGCCTTCGCCGGGATGGACACCCTGAACAAGATGATCGTGGGCCTCACGAAAGGGCTGCGGTTCCGGGTGGAGCTCCTGGGCGTGCTGCTCACCATGGTGGAGCGCAACACCCGCTTGCACCAGACCATTGCCGCTGAGATCCGCGAGCGGTTCGGCGACAAGGTCTTCCAGACGATGATCTACAAGAACGTGCGGCTCTCCGAGTCCGAAGTGGAGGGCAAGCCGATCATCAAGTTCGACAAGCGCGCCATGGGCGCGCAAAACTACGAGGCGCTGGCGGAGGAGGTGCTCCAGAGGGCTCCCACGCAGCCGTCCGCGGAGGCCGTCGTTACGGCGTCCGCACCGGCTGCGGCCCGAGTCCCGGCGTAAGGAGGCTACTCCGTGCGGAACGATAAGCTGTCGGCCTTCAAGCAGCGTCTGCGCCAGGGCGCCAATAACTTCGACTTCGACGCCCTGATAGAGGGCGTCTCTACCCTCGATAATCCCGAGGAAACCGCCCAACCGGCTGCCCCCGAGTCCCCGGCTCCGGAGGATGCCGCTCCCGCGGCCACCGCCCAGGCCCCGGTGGCTGAGGAACAGGTCACCGCAACTCCGGTACTGGCAGAGGCCGCGCCCACGGCCGAGGCCCTCGAATCCGCCCCCGGCGTGGAAACGCCTGTTCAGGAGCCCGCGGCGCCCGAGCCGGTTCTCGTCACCGCGGAAGCAACCCAACCGGAACCGATCGTCGCCGAGGCCATCTCCGTCCAGGTGGAAGCGGCGGGCGCCTCCCCGGAAACCGCAATCGCTGCGCCCGAGCCTCTGCCGGCCCTCATGGGCCTGATGCCGGAGCCCGCGCCCGAACCACTGGCTCCCCCAGTATTGGGGGCGGGGGCGGCTCCTCCCCCGGAATCTGGGGCCGGTGGTCCGGCCGACTCCCCCTCTCCTGTTCTTGGGAGAGGGGGAAGGGGGGTGAGGGCTCCGGGGCAGGCAGGGGCAGCTCCCCCAGTATTGGGGGCGGGGGGGGCTCCTCCCCACGATACGCGGCTCCGGGCCGCGCTCCTCTCCCTCTCCGGCCGGCTCACGTCCGGACTCCAGCAGATGCGGGATGCGCTCTCGCGGGGAGAGACGGAGGACGCCGGTATCCACCTGGCCCACGTTAACCAGGCGCTGGAGCTGCTCCAGGACCTGGATCCCACTGGCGATCTCTCCCGCCGTCTGGAGATTCCGAACGCGCCGCCGCCCGGCCGCACCTGGCCCGTGAGCGCCTGGTCCGTGACGGAGTTCGCGGAGTCGCCGCTCAGCGGCCTTCTGCCGCGCGGCGCCGACGATTCGGTCGTCCGCGCTCTCCTCTACGCCGCCTGGGGCGTAACCCTCCAGGCCGCGTAATCTCAGCCGCGGATACACGGGGACAGACGCTCATGTAATCTTTGAGCGGGTCCGGTCTCCCCATCTCTATTCATTCGCGGCCAATGCTCTGCTTCCCCGCGGCTAGCTGCTCGTAGATGACCAGCGCTGCCTGCGCGCGGGTGAGGCGGCCGGCGGGCCAGGTGAAGGTACGCTCCGCGCGCTGCTCGACCCTGTGGCGGTCCGCGGAGGTGAAGGGCTCATCGGGCTGGAGCTCCACGCCCCCAGTTCCTGGCAGTATCCCCCACATGCCGAGCCACTGCGCGGCCTCGAAGGCCGGATGCTCCGCCGGAACGTCACCCCACCAGAAGATCGGAATACCGGACGCGATGAGGGTTCTCTGATACGCCTCTAGCAGCGCGAGGTCGTCCCGAACCTGCCGGGGAGCCAGCCTATTCCGGAGGCAGAACGCCGCCAGCGCGCCCGCGGACTCGCCCACGTTCCATTCGATCGGGTGCAGGCGATACGAGCCGTTGGTGAGGTGCGTCACCCCCAGGTTCTTGCACGCGGGCAGCAAATTCGTCACCGTGACCGGGACGAGAGCGCCGAGGGGAATCTGGAACGGCCAGGTATTGGGCCACATCTCCGGCCACCCGCGCGGCGTCCGCTCCGATGTATTGCCGAGGTGCAGGTCCATGTGATAGTGGCCGATGCCGCAGGAGTCCGGGAAGTGCGCGGCTCGTGGTCCGGGCTGAGAGCACCTGAGCAGCTCGTCCGCCAGCACGGTCTTCACCGCCTTGATGCGCCGTGATTCGCGAATGTAAGGCAGCGGCGAGAGGCCGTCCGCCGTTCCGAACACGTCGTAACGCAGCATCAGCTCGGGGTAACCTTTGTGGCCGGAGCCGTCGTCGCGCGGGCACTCCGTCTGGATCCAGTAGACGTAGCCGAGCGATGCCAGCCGGCCCAGCTTCAGTGTTACCGTGTCGGCTTCCGGATCGCCGGTCGGGTAGATGCCCCCCTTGTAGTCGTTGGAGCCGGTGTTGATCATCGCCACGTCGTTGCGGCCATCCTGGAAGAGCGCGCCGGCCATGAAGCGGCGATAGGTCCACCAGGGATACGATCCGGTGAAGACCCCCGTAATGGCTCCGTCCGCCACCCTATAGTCCTGGCCAAATGGCGTGTTCAGCTCTTCGTAGTGGGCCGGCTTGGGAATGGTGTGGTCCTCCCCCGCCGGCCGGCGCTCCAGCGCGAAGGGAAAGGTAAAGGGCTGGATCCACTCCGGGTGCGGCTCGGCGGGGGCAAAGCCTTCGCCAGTCTCGGCGGCCGACTCCGCGCCCTGCGCGTACTCCATCCCCGCCAGAGGCAGCAGCTCGCCCGTGTCCGTGGCGTCCAGGATGAAGGAGGCCGAGAAGCGTGTTTGGGCGCCCATCCGGTCCTGGGCGATCACGGCGTCCACGGTATCGCCCGTGCGCTCGACTGCGACAGCGCTCATGCCCGGGAAGAGGCGGATACTCGGCTGCGATTCCAGCATCCGGAGGAGGACCTGGTGCCCGACTTTCGGCTCAGTCGCCAACCCACTCACCCAGCAGCCGCCCAGATTGAAGTGCGGCTCAGCCGCCGGTTGCGGCCTGAGCATAGGCCGGTAGTACTCGCGGAGCTCGCGGCGGAGCTGACGGTAGGAGGATGTGGCGCCACCCAGCTCCACCCACTCGTTTTCGTCGGGCGTACAGACGCCCTGGGCGGTGAGCTGGCCCCCCACCCAGTACGTCGCTTCAAGGAGGACCACGTCGGCCCCGAGGCTGGCCGCGCGGATAGCCGCCGCCACTCCCCCAAGGCCGGCCCCGACGATCAGTATCTGGGATGATATGGTGTCCATGGGGCTGGTGTTCGGGTGTTCAGGTGTTCAGGTGTTCAGGTGTTCGAGTGGTATGGACTCAGACCGAATTGAGTTCGTCGGCATCCGGCGGCATCCCTGTTGGAGGAGAAGAATTGCGGTGCGGCGAAGCCGGGGATAGCTCAGCCGAGCTGATTCTTTGGTTGCACGTACTCTGTAACTTCATAGCATCGGCCGTAAGAAGTCGTCATCCCGAGCTCCGCGAGGGATCTGCTTTACGGTTCCGTTCAATACGCGGTAACTTCAGAATGCAGTCCGCACCAATCTGTCGTCCCGAGCCGCGCGAGGAGATAGTCACTGCTTGCGGGAGAACCTCACTATGAACGATCGATCGTCTGTCTGCCCTGAGTGCGATGACAACATGACCCGCCGGGAATTCATCAAAGCGGCCGGAGGCGCCGTCGCGCTCTCGGCGGCGCTGGCAGCGGCGCCCGCGCACGCAATGCCGCCGCTGGCGCCCATCGTCGCCGCACCGGAACGGGCAGATGTGCCCGAGTCGACGGTAAAGACGCTCTACAACTCCCTCACCCCGGACCAGAAGGCGCAGGTAGCCCTCCCCTGGGATTCCCCCAGGCGGAACATGGTCGGAGCGAACTGGGAGATCGTGAAGCCCAGCATCGGCAGGGTCTTCAACGCGGACCAGCAGGAGATGGTCCGCGCCATCCTCAAGGGCGTAACCAACGAGGAGTGGTACCCGCGCATCCTGGCACAGATGAAGACCGACGGCGACGGGCTGGAGAACTACCACGTCGCGATCTTCGGCGATCCGAACAGCGGCAGGTCCGAATGGGTGCTTACGGGCCGCCACGCGACCATCCGGGCGGGCGGCGACCCGGCGGAGAACATGGCCTTCGGCGGGCCTATCTTCTACGGGCACGCGCCCAAGTTCAACGAGGATCCCGGCCATCCCGGCAACGTCTTCTGGTTCCAGGCGAAGCGCGCCAACGAGGTCTACCAGATGCTGGACGGCAAGCAGCGCCGGCAGGCCCTGATCGCCCTCGCCCCGGACGAGAGCGCCGTCGCGTTCCCCAAGAGCGGTGAGGCGCCGCCAGGAGTGCCCATCCGCGAGCTTTCCGCGGACCAGAAGGAGCACGTCCACCTGGTGATGCATGACATCCTCGCCCCCTACCGCCGGTCTGACGTGGAAGAGGTGCTGCGGGACGTGAAGGAGAACGGCGGGCTGGAGGTCATGAGCCTGGCGTTCTACAAGCAGCCGAACCTGGGGCTAGACGGCGTCTGGGACATCTGGCGGCTGGAGGGGCCGGCGTTTGTGTGGCACTTCCGAGGGGCGCCT
>CAYNFH010000023.1:37463-43040 GCA_964396385.1 uncultured Chthonomonadaceae bacterium
GGGCGGCTACACCACGGTATAGCATGCGTGGACGGCTTGTTCCTGTTGGGTATGATCAATCGGCGTGAGCTCTACTGTGTATGGCTAAGTCTTCAAGCCTAGCAACCTGTCATCCCGAGGAATCGAGGGATCTGCTTTTCAGTCGCTGCGCGCAGCCTGGAACGGAAAAGCAGATCCCTCACTGCGTTCGGGATGACAGGCAGCGCCGCGCTCAAAGCCTTTTGCGGCGAATTGCCGTGCTGATACTTCTGGCCACAAGCCTGCCTGCAGGCGGCCAGGAAAAGTATCTTGGCACGGCGCGGGAGGCGCTGGTAGGCGTGGAGGTGACCGATACGCCGCACAGCGGTCCCGCGCAGGTGCGGCACGGGAACGGCGTGGTGCTCCGGTGCGACGGCTTTATCGCCGTGCCCACGGCCCTGCTCGCCCAGTCCTTCACCGGCAAGCCGGACGAGCCGGACCCGCAGACCATCTCCATCATCGCCAATCCGGGATCCCCGGGCGAGAGGCGCTGGACGGCGCCCCGCCCTCCCCTGATCCGGGACGACGTGCCGTACGCGGTAGTCAAGCTTGCCGGATTTCGCGCGCCCGCGCTCCGAACGCTCCTACCCGGCGGTGTCACCGACACGCACCTGGAGCTCAGCTACTCCCGGTGGGATGAAGTGGCGCATCGGTTTACCGCGCCGCAGTCATCGCCGGCAGAGTTGAAGGAGGCGCCGCACGGCGATCCCGGCGAGTTCCGCCTCGCGGCTCCTGTCACGGGCGCCCCGGAAGGGGCGGTAGCGGCGGGGCCGGAGGGGCTGGGGTTGGGCTTGCTCGCGGCCAGCGGGGACCGGGTATCCACCTTCGCCCGCCTCAACCGAGTCACCAACTGCGTCGCGCCGGTCCCCACCACGGACGCCGCCTTCCTCGCCGCGAACGCCGGCGAGGGCGGTCCGGATTCCGCTACCATGCTCGCGGTACCTGGCGGCACGGTGCGGCTGCCGAAGACGGTGCAGGCCGAGCAGCGGGACATGGAGAGTGAGACTTCCGCCTGCGTTGCCCCGTTTAAGATTGACCGCTACGAGGTGACCAATCGAGAGTACCGGGAGTTCTGGGATTCGCTCCCGGAAGCGCAGCGGACCGACCGCACGAACCGCAATCCGCTCTACCCGCTCGGCTGGGCGGCCACGGACCCGCCCTACCCGGATAGCATCGCGGACGTTCCTGTGCTGGGTGTAAACCCGGAGGGCGCGGCGGCCTACGCTCACTTTCGGGGGAAGCGGCTCCCTACCCCCTACGAGTGGCTCCTGGCGTCGCTCGGGCCGGAGGGAGGCATCACCCCTCCCGCCTGGGTGCAGAGCTACCTCCAGGCGCGGCTGACGGCCTGGCTCCGGGCGCGGGACAAGCACATCCAGTACTATCAAGCGCATCCGGACGAATTCCAGCAGGATATCTGGTCCGCCGCCCCGCCACCCCGTCCGTCCGATAGTCCCACCCAGATCCCATGGATTGTGGGCAGGTACGAGGGCCGGCAAGTCTCCGAGGCGTCCAAAGCCATCGTCTTGCAGGAGGTGGAGGCGCTCGACCAGCGATGGGTGGACCCGCTCATTGTGCTGCCGCGCGGCTCCCGCCCCTTCGACACGGGGCCAACCGGCGCTAAGGACGTGCTGCTAAACGCGGCGGAGCTGGTCGTATCCTCTCCGCTGGGTCCGGCCCGGGGTGCGCCGCGCTATATGGAGAGCTTCTGGCTGGACCTCCCGCAGCCGCCTGGCGACCCCTGGAAGGTCTACTCCGCTCTGGACCTGCTCTCCACGACTCCCTGGTTCCAGCCGGCCTCGCGCCTCTTCAGCCGGAACTTCGACCCGTCGTCTCGCGCCGGGCAGTTCATGGACGCCATCCTGGACATGGCGGATAACCTACAGGAAGCCATCGCGATGATCCGCCCGCTGAGCGGCTGGCAGATCGGCATGGGCTCCGAGTACTTCACGCAGGCGGCGGTAAACCCGAGCGTAACAGAATCCGTACAGAGGACGGCGGCGTCCGGCGCGCAGGGCGCTTCCTTCCGCATCATGGGCTACTCGGTCTGGACCGGGATGCCGGCTCACGGGCATACGGAGATAGGACGGCATCCGAGCCAGGCCCCACCCTCTGATCCCGTCGCACTCACCTTTCTCGTGCCGGTGGGCTTCCGCTGCGCGAGGTAGGTATTCGAGCAGTCAGGCGTTCTGGTGACCTGAAATCGAAAATAGTAAATTGAAAATTGAAAATCGCTTCGTCCTTGCCCTCGACCAGGGTACCACCAGCTCCCGGGCAATCCTGTTCGACGCCGATGCGCAAGTAGTGGCCCAGGCGCAGCAAGAGGTACCACCGATCTATCCGCGTCCGGGGTGGGTCGAGCACGATCCCGTCGCGCTCTGGGCGTCGCAGCTCTGGACGGCGAGAGAGTCGCTCGAGCGGAGTCGAGTGGCGGCCGCCCACGTTGCCGCCATCGGGATCGCGAACCAGCGGGAGACCACGCTCCTGTGGGAACGCGCGACCGGCGAGCCGGTGTACAACGCCATCGTCTGGCAGGACCGCCGGACCGCCCCGCTGTGCGAGCAGCTTCGGGCGGACGGCCTGGAGCTGCAGTTCCGGGAGCGCACCGGGCTGACGCTGGATCCATACTTCTCCGGGACCAAGCTGCGCTGGCTGCTGGACAACGTTCCGGACGCACGGCGGAGGGCGCGACGCGGCGAGCTGGCCTTCGGCACGGTGGATAGTTGGCTGCTGTGGATGCTCACGGGCGGGCGCAGACACGCGACAGACACCACCAACGCCTCGCGCACCCTGCTGTTCAATCTCCATACACTGCAGTGGGATCAGGATCTGCTCGAAATCCTTGACATACCTGCCGAAGTGCTGCCGGACGTGCTGCCCTCAGCCGCCTGCATCGGAGAAACGGAGCCGGAGCTGCTGGGCGCGCCGGTCCCCATCTGTGGCGTGGCGGGCGACCAGCAGGCCGCGACCTTCGGGCAGGCCTGCTTCCGGCGCGGCATGGCCAAGAATACGTACGGCACCGGCTCCTTCCTCCTAATGAACACCGGCGAGGACCCGCGCCCTTCGTGCCATCGACTGCTGACCACGGTGGGCTGGACCTTCGCTGGCCGTACGGCCTACGCGCTGGAAGGCAGCGTGTTCGTGGCGGGCGCGGCGGTGCAGTGGCTGCGTGACGAGCTCGGGGTTATTCGGGAGGCCGCGGAGACGGAGACGCTGGCGGCATCGGTGCCGCACTCGGCTGGAGTCTACTTTGTACCCGCCTTCACCGGCCTGGGCGCGCCCTACTGGGACAGCGAGGCACGCGGCGCGCTGCTGGGGCTCACGCGTGGGGCGGGGCGGGCCCACATCGCGCGGGCGGCGCTGGAGGCGGTCTGCTTCCAGAGCCGCGACGTGCTGGAGGCGATGGGCGCCGACTGCGGCGCGCCGGTCACGGAGCTGCGGGTGGACGGCGGCATGACGGCCAACGACCTGCTGCTCCAGATGCAGGCGGACCTGCTCGGAATTCCGGTCCACCGGCCCGTAGTAACGGAGACGACGGCGTTGGGGGCAGCCTACCTGGCGGGACTCCAGGCGGGCGTGTGGAGCGGTCCGGAGGACATCGCGGCCCGGTGGCGCGTCGACCGTACGTTCGAGCCGTGGATTCGGGAAGATGAGCGCGAATCGCTCTATGCCGGATGGAAGCGAGCAGTAGCACGGGTGCGGAGCGAGGTCCGGCCGCATGGATGAGATCCTTCGCCTGGACCCGGACACGCAGCGGCGGCTGATCCTCCAGGCGGCCAAGGAGCTCAACGCCGACACGTTCCGGGAACTCAGCACATCGCAGCCGACGCTGGATGAGCTGAGGAGTGAATTCAACCAGAACCTTTGGATCTGTATCATTAGCGGGATCTTCTGCTTCTTTCCGTGGCTCTACCTTCCGTTCCTGATCCCGCCCTATGTACGGCTCCGGAGTCAGCTCCGGAACAACTGGCGGCAGTACCAGCGGCAGGTGGACCCCGAATGCGCGCACCTGGTGCTGGTAGGCGACATCCGCCGGCAGCTCGGCAGCCTGCCGCGGGCGGAGCGCAGGCGGCTCAAAGAGGTCAGGGCGGAGCTGGAGCGCACGGCCTCCGTCTGGTCTGACCTCCAGTCGCGCCTGGAGCGTATCCGCAGCGCCGCGGGCTCCGCGCGCTCCGAGGACCTCGCGCAGATGCGGCAGAGCTTGGCGCTGCGGTTGGCGAAGGAGGAGGACGCGGTCACGCGCAGTTCGCTCGAGCGGCAGCTCGACGCCATGCAGGGCCGGCAGCGGGCCATGGAGGACATGGAGCGCTGGACGACCCGGCTGGGGGCGGCTCAGGAGGAGTGTACGCAGGCGCTGATGCACCTGCGCTCTCGCATCGCGCTCTTGACGGCGACCGGAGGATCGCAGCAGGCCGCAGCGGTCGCGGAGACAGCGGCGGCGCTCCACACGATCAACGCCAGCCTCACCGCTGCCCAGGAGGCATCGGAAGAGGTGCTGCGCATTACGGTGTAATCTTGAAGGGAGGATGAGCTTATGTTGATACGTTTCATACCTGTTGGGGCATTGGCCCTGGTAACGGCCGCGGGAATAGCGCACGCCGGGGCGGCGAAAGCGCCGCGCGGCAAGAAGCACCTGCTCGTAGTGACGTGGACCACGGGATTCCGGCACGCGGACACCATCGGGCAGCCGGACCACGACGGCCCCGCCCAGGCCATCATCGCGGACATCGGCAAGCGAAGCGGCGCCTTCGACGTGGACTACTGCCGCACGCAAGAGGACGTGAACCGGATGATCACGCCGCAGGGGCTGCGGAAGTACGACGGCGTGATGTTCCTCAACACCACCGGGGACCTGCATATCCCGGACCTGCACAAGTTCCTGGACTGGATCCGGGCCGGGCACGCCTTCATCGGCACGCACTCGGCCTCCGATACGTACCACCCCAACCAGATCGGCGGCGACACGTCCTACGTGGACATGCTCGGCGCGGAGTTCATGACACACCACAACCAGTGCGAGGTGGACGCGATCGTCAACGACCACAACCACCCGGCGGTGAAGCACCTGACGCCCTACTACCGCGTGCGGGACGAGATCTACCTGTTCAAGCAGAACAACCGTGACAAGGTCCACGTGCTGCTCTCGATGGACAAGCACCCGAACGACGGCAGTCCCGAAGCCAACCAGCCCGGCGACTACCTGGTCTCCTGGTGCAAGCTGTATGGCAGCGGACGCGTGTTCTACACGTCCCTGGGACACCGGCCGGACGTATGGGAGGCGGCTCCGTACCAGCAGCACCTGCTGGGCGGAATCCGGTGGGCCCTGGGCGAAGTCAAGGGCGACGCCACTCCCGGCAACAAACCGCCGTACAACGTGGCGGAGGGGAGATGATTTGGAGTGGGGGAGCTGCGCTTGCGCGCTCCCCTTGGCCCCGACGCCGCTTTCTCTCTACCGGTTGGGAGGCCCAAACTGTACAGGCTGTAGGGGCCGGGCGCCGTCCCGGCCCGTCCCCGCAATCGCCAGGAAAGAACCCCCCAAGAGCGAGAAAAACCACAGACGGG
>CAYNFH010000023.1:43050-45777 GCA_964396385.1 uncultured Chthonomonadaceae bacterium
AACCCCCCCTGCACTTACCGGGGGCCACCGCCCCCCCCCCCGCGCCCCGCCCCGCCCCCCGGCCCCTACAGCATTACGGTCGTGATAGGCGCCTAACGATCTGATCTCCGCTCAGGGTGCCGCGCTCCAACTGCAATGGAGCACGAAGCGCGTGGAAGCCAGCTTCGATGCGATCCGTCTGGAATTCAGCGCCGGTATTGAACAGGCAGAGCGGGTCAGGCGCGGTGAGCAGCGCGGCGGCGCGGAAGCCGCCCTCGCGCAATAGGCACGGCGCGTAGACCCAGCCATCGTACGCGGCGTCGTCCGCACTGCGGAAGTGGGCGGTATCCACTATCGTGTGCCCGCGGACTCCGGAGACCCCGCGGGCCAGCAGCGCCCAGAGGCCGGCGCGGCCGAGTCCGACCAGATTCACCGGCCGCCCCGGTTGACTCCTCTCCGCCTCTCGTAGCGCCTCCACAATCTCACCCACCCTTTCTGCACACGGGGTCGCGCTGTAGGTGGTGTAGAACTTCTGCCAGAGATCCTGTACGGACATGGTGACCGGCGCCAGCCGCAGCGTCACGTGCGGTCCCCTCTTCAACTCCGGCAGGAGCCGCTCCGCGTCCGCGTCGCCCTCCACCAAGGCGATAACGACCAATGGGGAACGAGTCGTGAGTCGTGAGTCGTGAGTCGTGAGACCGGAATCCCGAGGACTGACGACTGAGGACTGAGGACTGAGGACTGACGACTGACGGCCGGCCGCTGGCACATCCAGCACCGTGGTCATGGCCGGGCGGTAGGTCTCCTGGAAGCGGCGGAGGGTGGCAGCATCATGCGGCCAGAGGGAGTCTAGCTGCGCCTCGGACGCATGGATCATGGACTCCACCAGCGCGGGCTCTTTGAGCGCATCCGCCGGCATCCGGTGCCGGTCGTTCCATACGCGCATGGCTTGAACGTCCGCCGTGAACGGCTGCTCGCGGAAATGCGATGGATCCGGGTCGCTCAGCAGCCAGCGACCAAACCAGGCGTACATCGCCTCCCGGCTATCCACGTTATAGTTGTGCTGATAGTTGAACTGACTCGCCGCCGTGCGGTCCCCGGCGCCGTAGAGCCTGTACACCTGCTCAATCGCCGGCCGCTCCTCCTCCGGCACGTGGGTCGTCCAGTCGCCTGTCGCTGCGACCAGAAGCTGCGGCCTGGGGGCGAAGGCGGCGCTGATCTCCGGATTGTCCGTGCCCACGCGCAGGCCCGGACCGTTCTCGCAGAGGCAGCCGCCCTGCATGTAGCTGCTCACCATGTTGACCGGCACGGAGGCGGCGATCCGGTCATCTACCGCGGTGAGCAGGAAGGTCTGGGTCCCGCCGCCGGAAGCGCCGGTGACCCCGATGCGCCTGCGATCCACGTCCGGCAGGCCCTCCAGGTAGTCCACCACACGGATGCTGTTCCAGAGTTGGAGCCCGTTCAGGCTCACTCCCCAGAGCCAGTCCCGTGGGCTGTTGGCGAACTTGTGGTCCACCTGATTGGTGTCGTTGTAGCCCACCATGTCGTAGGCAAACACAACATACCCCTGCTTCGCCAGGTTGACGCCGATGGCCACCAGGTTGCCGCGCCCCTGCCCCATGGGTGCGGGAGGCGGGCCGGTGCGCGGCACGTCCGGCTGCATCTCCAGCCGCCCGTGCTCCCAGTGGCCGTGCGGATTGACGATGGCCGGGAACGGTCCTCGCTTCCCCTTGGGCCGGTACAGGTTGCCGCAGAGGTAGAAGCCGGGCCGGGTCTCCAGCGCCACGTTCTCGATGGTGTAGTCCGGCTCGTCGAACTTTCCGGTGACAACCGGGTGCAGTGGAGTCTTCGGCGGCATCGGCCACAGCCCCGCGCTCACAAGGATGCGGCGGCGGATCTCTTGCCGGCGCGCCTCCCACGCCTCCTTGCTTGCGGGAGGAGTGAACAGGTGGTGGGTGTCCAGATCGCGCGGGGGAGTGGTTGACATCGAGCTCTCCGATCCGGTCGCAATGCCGGTCAGGGTAATGAGTACGAGCAGGACTACTAAGCGCATTAATAGCTCCTATAGGGGACGATTGACGGAAGACGGAGGACCGACGGAATCCGTCCGTCACCCGTCCTCCGTCTCCCGTCGGGTCACCGCCCATACACCCCGCCCGGGCGCGCGTCCGGGAGGGGCTTGGCGCCCTTCGGAATGGTGAAATGGAAGCGGCCTGCGGGTATGGCCGCATTGTCCAGCTCATGGGACACCACCAGCGCTAGCGTCCCGCCGCCGGGATTCTTCGCGTCCCCGCTCTTGAGAGCGCACGTCCGCGGGTCCAGGTAGAGATTCACGCTGCCGCCCAGGCGTCCCTTCCCGGAGAGGTGGAGGACCGTCATGCCGTCCAGGCTGCCGCGGCGCGCCGAAAGGTCGGGGGCAAACCGCTCGATGGACGAGAGGAGCGGCCGGAATAGGGCGGAGAGCCTATCCGGCCGCCGCACGTTGCGGGAGTAGGCCTGCTCCGTGGGAACGTAGGTCCAGAGGGCGCGCCCGTCGTCGATGCGGACCATGTTCGGCGCCACGCCCCGATCACCCGAGCTGATCTCGACCCGGCTGCGGGCCAGCGCACCTCTCGCGTCCGACTCGGCCTGGATGGTGATGACGGTCCTCTGCACTCCTCGCGACCCCGCGATCCAGGTGGTGATGGTCCCCTGATACGAGCGAAGGCCGTCGTAGTGGCGGTACATCCGCTCCAGCGCCTGCCGCGC
>CAYNFH010000024.1:0-43742 GCA_964396385.1 uncultured Chthonomonadaceae bacterium
GTACCGCATCGCCCGCAACACCAACAATATGGTCAAGAGCCATACGTGGGATTGGTACCTGAAACGGGCGTATGAGACCACGCGGTTCGCCTTCAGCCGGGATCCGACCGGAAACCGGCGTGTGGGCTGGGTGGAGCTAGGACTGATGGAGGGTGATATCTTCCTGGCCCTCCTGGATGACCTCAAGCGGGAAGGCTGGTCCGACAAGGCGGCGGAGGTCGAGGCGCTGATGAAGGAGCGCGCCGAGCGCTGGAGCCGGGAGGAGTACCCCTTCGGCAGCGAGATGGCGTGGGACTCCACCGGCCAGGAAGAGGTTTACGCCTGGTGCAAGTACTTCGGGTACGAGGACAAGGCGCAGGTCTCGCTCAATTCCGTCCTGGGGTACATGCCCACCGTGCCCCACTGGGGCTATAACGGCAACGCGCGCCGGTACTGGGACTTCCTCTACGGCGGCAAGCTGCCCCGCATCGAGCGGCAGATCCACCACTACGGCTCTGGCCTCAACGCCATCCCGGTCCTGGCCGAGTACCGGCAGCACCCGGACGACCTCTACCTGCTGCGCGTGGGCTATGGCGGGCTGATGGGGGCGCTCACCAATATCGACCAGGAGGGATTCGCCTCCGCCGCATTCCACTCGTACCCCTCCACGCTAAGGTGGGACGGATACAGCGGCGACTACGGCCCCAACTTCTTCGGCCACGCCTACAACACCGCGACCTACATCATCGACCACCTGGAGTTCGGCTGGCAGGCGTTCGGCGGCAACGTGAAGCGGGAGGGAGACTGGGTGAAGGTGCGGCCCCTTGACTCACTGCGACGGCGCGTCTACATCGCGCCGCGCGGGCTCTGGCTCACCCTCGATGCCGGCCGATTCGACTCGGTGGAGGTTAACACCCACACCTCCGAGGTGCGTGTGGGCCTGTTGCCCGCTACCGCCGCCGAGCCGCGTGCGCTTCTGCGCGTGGAGCAGCCGGCCTCCATTCCCGGCATTGGCCGGTACGCCCCTGCAGGTAGTCTCGAATTGGTCCGACAAGCGTACGCCGTTCCGCTCGCCAGTAGGACCGTGTGGGTCACCCTGTCCAGCTTGTCGAAGTAACCCTGGGAGGCCGCGCATTAGCCACGCTTCCGTCATCTACACGCCGCATTGTCCGGCGGAGGGGCCATGCGGGTCCCGCGATGAGTTCATCCGCGCCGCCCGCGCTGTCGCGGGGGACCCATGGGATGGCATGCCGTCCCGGGAGGACCGCCTCATGTCACAGCGTCGGGAGCGCTGCCCTTCGGCAGAGATCCGGGACCTGACCCCGATTCTGGACGCGCTGCGGTCCGTGAAGAGCCCGCTGGAGCTGGATGAGGTGGAGACCATCGTCGGCACGCGAGCGGAGGAGGATGCGGCATGAGCACCCATTACACTGGCATGTGACTTGCGATGGGTCTCATCGGCCTGACCGTCATGGCTGGAGTGGAATCTCGGGACACGCCCGCGACGGCTGCGTATGCTGCCTTGGGCGGAATGGAGGTGGGGTCATGTCCACACCGCTGAGCCCAGCGATGGGCTGCCTCATGGTTCTGGAATAATAGACTATGGTAGCCAATGAACGGCAGTTTCACAATCATCTATGATCCAGTATGATCCGGGCGAAGACGGGTGGTGGGTCGCCGCCTTGCTGAAGGAAACGGGGCTGCGGCCAAGCGCCTGATTCAGTACCCCATTTGCCCTGCCCTCACGAACGCGCTCGACACAGCAATGGCGCGTATCACACGCAGGGAAGCGCTCAAAGCGATGGCAGGCACGGGCGCGCTGCTCAGCGCGATTCAATCCGGCATGGAAGCACAGATTTCGCCGCAACCGTTTCCCGTCACCGTTCGCGTCAATGCCTTGCAGCCGATGGGGGAGCTTCGCGCCATCTGGCGGTTCTTCGGCTGCGACGAGCCGAACTACGCCACCCTGCCGAACGGCAAGAAGCTCCTCTCCGAGCTCGGCGCGCTTATGGCGACGGAGGACGGAGGACGGAGGACAGACGGACTCCGGCCCTTCAACCTTCAACCGGGGTGCCCAGCCCCGTCGCTGGTCCGAGGGGCTGGGGCAACCATCAACCACTCCGGCGTCTACTTCCGCGCCCACAACCTCCTGACCTCTGGCGAGGGCACACCCGCGCTCAAGTGGGGCAGCACCAACGCCTACACGGAGGACGCGCAGGGCAACCCCGTATATGACTGGACCATCCTGGACTCCATCTTCGATGCGTATCTCCAGCGCGGACTGCGCCCCTACGCGCAGATCGGGTTCATGCCCGAGTCCCTCTCCACTCACCCGGAGCCGTACCGGCACCGCTGGACGCCCCGCGCCAAATACGACGAGATCTTTACCGGATGGGCTTACCCGCCTAAAGACTACGGCCGCTGGGCGGAGCTAGTCTTCCGGTGGGTCACCCACTGCGTGGAGAAGTACGGCCGGGCGGAGGTGGAGCGCTGGTATTGGGAAGTGTGGAACGAGCCGAACATCGGCTACTGGCGCGGCACTCCTGAGGAGTTCCACATGCTCCACGACTTCGCCATAGACGCCGTCCGCCGCGCCCTCCCCACGGCCAGGGTCGGCGGACCGGACGTCGCCGGAAGCGGCGGGCGGTTCATGCGCGAGTTCCTAGACCACTGCCTCCACGGCGTCAACTACGCTACCGGCCGCCCGGGCACGCCGCTGGACTTTGTCTCCTTCCACGCCAAAGGCGCGCCGGAGTATGCAGCCGGCCACGTGCGCATGGGCATCGCCAACGAGCTCCGAACCGTGGACAGCGGCTTCTCGCTCATCGCCTCCTATCCGGAACTCAAGGATAAGCCCATCGTCATCGGCGAGGCGGACCCGGACGGCTGCGCCGCCTGCCAGGGACCGCAGCTCGCCTACCGCAACGGCACGCTCTATCCGGCGTACACCGCCGCGTGCTTCGCCCGCATCCACGATCTGGCGGATAGGCACGGCGTCAACCTGGAGGGCGCCCTCACCTGGGCCTTCGAGTTTGAGGACCAGCCCTACTTCGCCGGCTTCCGCGCCCTGGCCACGAACGGGATAGATCTGCCCATCGTAAACCTGTTCCGCATGTTCTCCAGGATGGGCGGCAGCCGGCTGGCAGCGGAGAGCAGCGCGGCCATCGGACTGGAGGCCATCCTCCGAGACGGTGTGCGCGGGGCGCCGGACGTCTCGGCCCTCGCTTGCCTGGAAGGCCGATGGTTAAGCGTCCTGGTCTGGCACTATCACGATGACGACCTGCCCGGCCCGGGTGCGGCGGTTGAGTTGACCATTCAAGGACTCCCGGCGACCGGCAACGCGCGGCTGCGCCACTACCGCATCGACCAGGAGCATTCCGATGCCTACACCCTCTGGCAGCGCCTCGGCGCTCCCCAGTCGCCGAGTGCGGAGCAATTCCGCCGGCTTGAGCGGGCGGGCCGGCTCGCCTCTCTACATGCACCCTCGCGGGTCCATGTGGAAGATGGCCGTGCCAGGATCCCATTCACCCTCCCTCGCCAAGCCATCTCCCTTATAGTTATCGAGGCTTGAGGCGGAACACGCTTACCGATTCGGCCGGGAACGTGTGGGTGAAGGTCGGCGCCGCGTCATGGAGGACCAGCGGCTTCGGCGCAACCCGCTGCGGCTCCGACAGGCTGTTGACATCGGACGGCTGCCCCACCAGCATCTCGCCGGTCGCCGTTGGCGCGACGGCCCGCACGCCCTGGAGCTCCACGGTTACGGGCTGGTCTGTGGGACCGGCGTTCACCACCTTCACAATGACATCGCCGTTGGACGCGTCCCGGCTGGCGGAGGCAAAGATCGTGGGCAGCGCCGTATCCTGCACATCGTGCACCAGGTCGCCGTCCAGGTAGCATCGAATGCGCGAGCCCTGTACCTCCACGCGCAGGTCGTACCACCGGCCCGTATCCACGTGCCCGGGGACCTCCCTTCCCAGGATGGATGTGGACCCGTCCACACTCTTCTGGATGGCGTGTTGCGTGTTGTTCCAGCCGCCGACGTTCCACCAGTACCAGTTGTCATCGTCCCGGACCCGGAACAGGACCAGGAAACCCTCCGCTCCGCCCAGCTTGCGGGCCTTCACGGAGAAGGTGTAGTCGCTCCAGGACGGATCCCCCGAGACCGCGAAGGCGTCCTCTATCTCGGCTGTCTGCCGGTACGCGCCGTTCTCCACCTGCCACGAGCCGTGCACGGGCCGCCAGCCCTCCGCCCCCTGCGCAAAGCTGGCAGCGAGCAGCACTCTCCCGTTCTGGGTGACGCGCGCATCCTTGAACTCCGCCTGCGTTCGCCACGTGCCCAAACCGACCGCGCCGCGGGCCGGCTGCTCCGCCATGGGCGAGACGACCTCCACCGGCAGCGACACGTCTCCCCGGTTCCGGTAGAACATCTGCTGCACGTAGTAGGACGGCGACCCGTAGCTGTTCAGGACGTCGTAGCCGATGAGGTCTGTGGCCCACTGCATGCCGCCCGCGTAGGGCGGCCCGCCTGGATACTGCGGGTAGGGGCCATCTACGTTGACGAACAAGGGGGCATAGCAGCTCATGACGATCAGGTCCGCGTTCCGCTCCAGCCCGGTCAGGAAGGCGGCATCGGCCACCGCCGCTCCCAGGGTGGGGGTCGGATTTCCCACTCGCGTCGCCCACTCCCCCACAAAGATCTTGGTCGATCGGGGGTAGCCGTCGTACATGCGCGAGCGCGCCAGTGCCTCCGGAATGGACATGTAGTAGTGATCGTCGATAATGTCCGGATGGCTGGTCCGGTTGTACCCTCGCTGCGTGGTCGGCACGGTGGAGATAATTTGGAGGCCGGGGTATCGCGCCTTGATGGCGTCGTAAAAGCGGCTGAATCGCTCCTCGTACGTGGAGAGGCCGGCGCTCAGGTTATCCTCGTTGCCAATCTCCACATAGTGGAGCTGAAACGGTTTGGGGTGGCCGTCCCGGGCGCGCTCGGCGCCCCAACGGGTAGATACGTCCCCCGTGACGTACTCGATCTCGTCGAGCGCTTCCTGGACGTATGGCTCCAGCTCGGGACCGGTGACCGTCGTGTTCCGACCGCCCAGGATGTGCCCCGCGAACACTGCCAGGACCGGCTCCATGCTTAGGTCTTCGCACCACTCCAGGAACTCCAGCAGGCCCATTCCGTCCGACGATCGGTAACCCCACGGGCTCATGTGTCCCGCCCGCTGCCCCAGCGAACCGATGGTCACCTTCCAGTTGAACCGGTCCGCCCAGCTACCTCCCTCCACGTAGTTGCCGCCGGGGAAGCGCAGGAACGCCGGGTGCATGTCCGCGAGCTTGCGCATCAGGTCGATGCGGTTGCCGTTCGGCCGGTTCTTAAAGGTTGGGGGAAAGAGGGATACGAGATTGAGCCAGATCGTGCCGGGATGTGTCGCCGAGATCACGAAGCGGTTGCTCTTGGAGGGAGGGACGCTCCCAGTCCGGAGGACCACTGCGTACTTTCGCCACGCGGAAGAGAGGTGGGGAACCTGCGCGCTCGCCAGCGCCGCCGAGCCGTCATCCGGCTCGATCGATACCATCAGCGGGCCTTCAAATCGGTTCGAGGCGCGCGCATAGAACGAGGCCTTGTAGGTCGTATTCGGCCGGACCGGAATGCCCCAGTAGCCATCGTTCGCGACTCCGACGCGCTCGCCCGGCGTGGCCGCGTCGATAGTCAGGCGGAGGCTGGTCGTGAGCGCGGTCGTGTTCACCGGGTCGGCCGTGTCGGTCGCCATGGACGCTCGCCCGGTTCCCGAGGTGACGACGCTCCAGTGGGGGATGGGTGCGGGCTCCAGCGCCGCGACCGGGCTCGTCCCAGCGTCGAAGCGGCGGAAACGGCGATATCGCGTATCTGGCGGGTCGCGGAAGATGCGGTTCTGGATCAGCTCCCCGTACAGCCCTCCATCGTAGGAGTAGTTGATCTCCTCCGTCATGAGTCCGTACAGCGTCGGACTGATCCTCGCCCCGGGACGGTCGGCGAGGATGGTCAGCCGCGCTGCCTCCTGGCCCATCGTCGGCTGCGCGCATCCGGCAGCCAACAGGGCGAGCGCCGTCAGGAAACGGGTGCTCCAGACAACGGCGTATGATGCTCTCACAGACATGTTCCCCTCTCCAAACTAATCCTTGGGCTTTAGGCCAGCTCTCTAGCAGCGTACCCGAAGCTGGACGCGAAGGTGTTCACGATTGTCCCGGCACGAGTATGACTTGCCGGTCCCGCGGGCAGCCGGGGTGGTGTAAATCGTCCCGTTTTTCTGCGTATTCCTCCTCTTGTAGCCCTCTGTCCGCCATGTTAATATGGCTTAAGATTCGTCACCCACACTTCACTGCATCGGTTACTCGCTTTCCTGGCGTCCTTAGGCGCAACGTCGCATACGCTCCAAAGCTCCCGGAGGCCCGTGGGCCTCCGGACCCATTGCGAAAGGGGGGCACCTACCGTGTACCGCTGTACCAACAAGAGTCGGGGTTTTACGCTGATCGAGCTGCTAGTAGTTATCGCCATCATTGCGATTCTTGCAGCTATCCTCTTCCCTGTCTTCGCGCAGGCCCGCGAGAAGGCCCGCCAGGCGAGCTGCATCTCCAATCTCAAGCAGATCGGCCTGGGGACTATGATGTACGCGCAGGACTACGACGAGAGCTACTTCAGCGGCTGGAACTGGGGTGCTCCCGTCGCGGCGACCGGAACCCAGATCTGGCGGGTCACCATCCTGCCGTACGTGAAGATGGGCGGGAAGGTACCTCAGACAACGGATGACGTGTACGATCCGAACATCCCCACCGTGCCGCTGTTCTCCTGCCCTGACACCAGGAACCTCGCGAAGACCAGCTACGGCTACAACCTGAACGAGTTCACCACCGGGTGGAACACGCCGCCGTTCTTCGCCGGCAAGTCCATGGCATCCATCAACCAGCCGGCAGAGCTCGTCGCTTTTGCCGACGCCGCGGCCGTAGACAGCTCGGCGCCAAACGACCCATACTTCCATGACGGGGATGGGCCATGCAACTTGGCCAGCCCCACTCAGGTCTCCTGCGGACCTTATCGATATAACCCATCCGTCTGGAAGCCGAACACCGGGTCCGACAGCGGAAGCTGGGGAAGCTGCGATTCCAACCTGTCCGTGCCCGGAGATGAGGTCCAGGGTGGAGGCGGCAGCGACTGGGAGATCAACGGCGCGCGCCGGCCCATCTTCATCCACAACGACCATACGGACGCCGTGCTGGCCGATGGCCACGCGAAGTCGCTCACGTCTGGCTCGTTCAAGGTACCGTACGGCGCCCAGGGCGACGTATGGCACAACGCGAGACGGTAGCGGTCTTTGGCATCCGGCATGGAGCTGGGATCGAAGGTCCTTACTCAGCACAGAGAGGCGCCGCGGGCTAAACGCGGCGCCTCTCTAGCCGCGGCGGCGCTCTGCATAGTCGCCGTTATCCTCGCGGCACGCTCCGTGACCTACACCGCCTGGTATCAGGAGTGGATCTACTCCCGGTGGCCCCTGGAACGCCTCGCGGAGGCCGCCAGCGCGCAGCCAGGCAACGCAATCCTCCTCTACCGCTATGGAGCGGCGCTCAACGCCAAAGGGCGCTATACCGATGCGCTTCCGGTCCTGGAGCACGCGGCGGGACTCGAACCGGACAACGCCCGTATTCGTGGCGAATGGTCTACCGCGCAGTTGGCGGGCGGTTACATCACGGGCGCGTTTGGGCAGTTGACGGAGTTTGCTCGCACCCATCCGTCCTCCGCCGACGGGCATATGCTGCTGGGACGCTTCTACGTGGCGCAGAGCTCCTACGTACGCGCCATCCAGGAGCTGGAGCAGGCGGTCCGGCTGAACCCGCGCCTGGGCGAAGCGTGGTCCCTCCTGGCGGGTGCGCGGCAACAGATGGGCGCCATCACGCCGGCCCGAGAGGCCGCGCAGCAGGCCGTAATGCTCCGGCCGGATAGCGCGGTCGACCACATGCTCCTGGCGTCGCTGCTGCTCGTCGACGGCAACCGGTCCAGCACCCGCAGTGAATATGCGAAGGCCGCCGACCTCGCGCCCAACAATCCGGGCTACCTGCGGGAATACGCCCACGTGCTGCTCACGGACGCAAAGCCGGCGGACCTGGCAGTGGCGGAGCGGCTCACCCGCCGCGCGGTCGCCCTGGATCCGCAGACTCCCGGCGCGCACTATGACCTCGGGAGGGCACTCGTTCTGGAGGGCAAGACAGAAGTGGCGCTGGGGCCGCTGACTACAGCGGCGACCCTGCTTCCGCCGGGCACCCCGCGCTCTACCCTGGCCGCCAACACCCCGGATCAGTTCCTGGACCCGCAGCCGGCCCAGGAGCTGGCGCGCGCTTACCGCAAGCTGGGCAGGACCGGTGACGCCGAACGTTGGGAGCGTGCCTATCTGGTCCGGCGGCAGCAGGTGGACGCGGAGCATCGCCTTGCGGACGCCATTCGGGACCATCCCCAGCAGCCTGAGCTCAGGAGGAAAATGGCGCGGCTGCTGGCTCGCCGGGGAGACGTAGATGGGGTGGCGAGAAACCTCGCCAGGGCCATGAACAGCGCTCCGGACGCCCCGAAGGTCCTGGTGGAGACCTCCAACGCCCTCTCGGCCGCGGGCTATGGCCAATCAGCGGTGCCGCTGGCGCGCCGCGCCGTCACATTCAGCTCCGCGAGCCCCGCCGCTTACGAGGCCTGGGGCAACGGGCTCCTGGCGATGGGCAGAGCTCACGAGGCGGCCACCGAGTTCTCGAAGGCCGCGGGATGGTGGACCGCCAGGCTCCCGCTCTACCGCCGCGCCATCGCGGACTACTACCGCCAGCGGCGCCTGCACCCCTCCGAAGCGGAGAAGCTGTACCAGCAGGCGCTCGCGCTGGACCGCAGCCGGTCCGGCGTGTCGCACAACGTCGATCAGGTGAAGCTGCTGCTCCGCCGCGCGGTGGAGCTCGAACCGGAGAACACCGACTACCGGCGCGCGATGCTCCGCGTTCTGGTACACCGCCATGAGCTGCCGGAGGCGGAGCGGGCCGCGCGGGACCTGCTGGCGCTCTCGCCGGAGGATGGCCTTGGTAACGCGATGCTGGCGGTGATCCTGCTGGAGAAGTCCGGTTCCGACCTTGTCCTGCCGGAGGTGGAGGCGCACCTTGCCGCGGCCTCGGAAGACGCCACCGTTCACCCCACCGTCCTCTTTGGGCAGGGAATCGTGGCTCTTCGCAAAGGCAATGGGCGGGAGGCAGTCCGGCTGCTGCATCGGTCGGCGTCGGAGGATCCGGCGGACATGACCTACTACCAGCTTGCCCAGGCAGAGCGGATGGCCGGGAATATGGTGGAAGCGGCACGTATCATCCAGGCGCTCGAATCGCGTCGCAGGAGGAACGGGCACGCTATCGCACGGTTAGTACAGGAGGCAGGAAAGGAAAAGGGGAGAGAATGAGCCAGAAAGCCAGTCCTGTTTTGATTGTGGTGGCTGCGGTGGCCCTGGTGGCCTTCCTGGGCTTTATGTACAGACACTTCTTCCCCCCGCTGCCGCCGGACGACACGGCCCACCCGGAGAAGATGCCCGCCTACGCCAAGGCGGCTAAGGAATTCATGAAGAACTACAAACCGGGCCAGCCGCTGCCGCCCGGCATGCCGGGAGCTCCCGGCGCCAGGTAATCACGTCGAGTTGGTATGCATCCGGGAATAGAGGCGCCTGAAAGCGCGCGGCGTGATTCCCTCGTGCCGCTTGAACAGACGGCGGAAATAGCCCGTGTCGTTGAACCCACAGGCGCGGGCGATCTCGTCGATGTTGCGGTCATCGTCCAGCAGCAGTTGCCGGGCATAGCGCAGGCGGCACTGGTGGATGGTATCGGTCAGCGTCTGCTCGTACACCTGATGGAAGATCCGGCTGAGGTAGTTCGCATTGCACCCGAGCACGTCCGCCACGTCCGCGGGACCGAGCGGCTGATGGAAGTGGCTGCGAATATACGCGTCCGCGCGCGCGGCCAGGCGCGCTGAGGCGCCCTCCGGCGCGGCACCGGGCCGCCTTGACCGCGCGACCTCGCACAGCATGAGCATCAGCAGCAGGGTGGCGGAGGTAGAATCCAGGACGTCCGACTCCTGATCGTCCAGGAACCGCCGGAACAGCTCCGTCATGTGATCCTGCCGACTCACCGTCACGTACTGGGCCACCTGGAGCAGGTCCTTGCCGTGCCGCGCGGGCACGTTCCCCACGCTGAAGTGGAGCCAGTAGAAGGACAGGTCTGCCGAGTACGGGTCCGTACCCCAGTGCCGGCGGCCCGCCCAGAGGATAAGCGACTGGCCGGCAATAACTTCGAAGCGACGCTGTTCCTCCTGGATACCGAGAACGCCCTTGCGTACGAAGATCAGTTCGTAGGAGTCGAGCTTCCGATCCGGATGGCGGCCCTCGCCGCGAGAAACAAAGAGCCCACCATTATGCGCCTGGAGTCCCACGTCCGCGTGGATCCTGAGCAGATCCCGTTCCATTCTGAGCGTCCCCTGATTCTGTTTGCGGCGCCTACGGACAACTCGTGACTATGCTGGATACAACCCGAACTCCCGCATATAACCACCTGGCTGGCGCACCGGAAGCGCCAACCCCGGTCATTGTCGACACGTCACGCAGCCCGTTCGCCCGGCTGCGCCCGATTCCCGCGCCCGCGTTCCGCCTCACCGACCGCTTCTGGGCGCCGCGCCTTCGCACCAACGCGCAGACCACGCTGCCCGCCCTGTATCGAATGATGGAGGAGAAGGGACGCCTGGATAACTTCCGGCGCGCGGCCGGCAAGAAGGACGTTCCGTTCCAGGGAGTCTACTACTTCAACGATACGGACGTCTATAAGTGGCTGGAGGCCGCCTGCTGGGCGCTCGCGGCCGGTCCGGAATTGGAGGAGCTCCACCGCTCAGTCGAAGCCGCCATTGATGTCATAGGCGACGCGCAGGACGCCAGCGGCTATCTGAACACCTACTTCAGCGTAGACCGGGCGGCAGACCGGTGGACTAACTTCGATCTGCACGAGATGTACTGTGCCGGCCACCTCTTTCAGGCGGCCGTGGCGCACTACCGCGCGACCCGCAGCACGCGCCTGTTGGAGATAGCCCGGCGGCTGGCGGACCACATCTGCGACCGGTTCGGTCCGGCGGAGCAGGGCAAAGAGCCCCGGCTGGATGCCCATGCCGAAGTCGAGATGGCCCTTGTGGAGCTCTTTCGCGCCATCGGAAACCCGCGCTACCTCTCCCAGGCGCAGTTCTTCCTCAGCGCGCGGGGCCATGGGCTCTTGGGCCGGCCCTACCGTTACTTCGATCCGGACTACGCCCAAGACCACTCCCCCTTCCGAGAGCTGGATCGAGTCACCGGCCACGCGGTACGCATGATGTACCTGGACTGCGGCGCAACGGACATCTACCTGGAGACGGGAGAATCCGCGCTTAAAGCCGCGCTGGACCGGCAGTGGGCCAACATGACGGAGCGGAAGCTGTACGTCACCGGCAGCGTCGGCGCCTGCGGAGATGGCGAGGCGTTTGGCCGCGACTACTACCTTCCCAGCTCCAGCGCCTACGCGGAGACCTGCGCCGCTATTGGCTGTTTCATGTGGAACTGGAGGATGCTCCTGGCGACGGCCGATGCCCGTCATGCCGACCTCATGGAGCGGATCCTGTACAACGGGCTGCTGGCGGGAGTTTCGCTGGATGGAACTCGCTATTTCTACGAGAATCCCCTCGCGGACGACGGCAAGCACCGCCGGCAGGACTGGTTCGAGTGCATGTGCTGTCCGCCCAACCTGGCGCGGCTGCTCGCCGCGTTGCCCGGATACTTCGCTTCCGTCTCGGACGAGGGTGTATGGATACATCTCTACGCGGACGGCGATGCCGCGATCACCCTGCCGGACGGCGAGCGCGTGGAGTGGACCGTCTCGACGGATTATCCGTGGGACGGACAGATCGAGGTTGCCATTACGGCCGCGCCTCGCCTCGCCTGCTCTTTCCACCTGCGCGTTCCTGGGTGGGCGGAGGATTGCTCACTTCAGATCTGCGGAAGGCCCTCCGGATTTGCGCTCCAGCCTGGCAGCTACGCCCGGGTAACCCGCGAATGGCGGCGTGGCGATACGCTCTCCCTCCACCTTCCCATGCCCATCCGCCGCCTGGTCGGCCACCCGTACGTGGTCGACACCTGCGGCCGAGTGGCCCTCATGCGGGGCCCGCTCGTCTACTGCGTAGAGCAGGCGGACAATCCGGACGCCGCGGTGCCGGATCTGCGCCTTCCGGCGGGGAACGCGCTGGAGGCGAAGCGCCGGCCGGAGTTGCTGGGCGGAGTGATGACGCTGGAGGGGGATGCCTGCGCCGTGGACCTATCCGGCTGGAGCCACGCTCTCTACCTGCCGGAGGAAACCGCGCCTCCGTCTCCGCGCAAACCCGCCCGAATGACCGCCATTCCCTACTACGCCTGGGCCAACCGGACGCCAGGCCCCATGGCCGTATGGATTCCGACCGAGTGACGGACAACGGAGGACGGGTGACGGACGGATTCCGTCGGTCCTCCGTCTTCCGTCTTCCGTCCCTCCACAAGGAGCTTCTATGACCACCAACTGGCGCGGAGTCTTTCCCGCCGTCACCACGCAGTTCACGCGGGATCAGACGCTTGACCTGGAGGCCACCGCCCGCCACCTGGAGATCCTCATCCAGTCCGGCGTAAGCGGGCTGGTCATGCTGGGCTCGCTCGGTGAGAACACCGCCCTGGAGCCGAACGAGAAGCGCCAGGTCGTCCGCATGGCCAAAGAGGTGAGCGCCGGCCGCGTGCCTGTGCTCAGCGGCGTCTGCGAGTGCAGCACCGCTCTGGCCCTCCGGTACGCGCAGGATATGGAGCGGATGGGGCTGGATGGGCTCATGGTGCTTCCGGCCATGGTCTATAAGGCGGATGCCCGGGAGACCATCGCCCATTTCCGCGCCGTCGCTCGATCCACCGCTCTGCCCATCCTCTGCTACAACAACCCCATCGCCTACGGTGTGGACATTACGCCGGAAATGTTCGAGGAGCTTGCCGACCAGGAGAACCTTGTCGCCATTAAGGAGTCGTCAGGCGACACCCGCCGCCTGACGGATATCCAGAACTGCATAGGGGACCGCTACCGGCTCTTCATCGGCCTGGACGACCTTGCGCTGGAAGGAGTGGCGCTCGGGGCAGAGGGTTGGATAGGCGGCCTCTGCCTGGCCTTTCCCCGCGAGAACCAGTACCTCTGGAGTCTGATGTCGAGCGGCCGGTGGGACGAGGCGCGCGCGATATACCGCTGGTACATGCCGCTGCTCCACCTGGACACGCAGATCAAGTTCGTGCAGTACATCAAGCTGGCCATCCAGGAGTGCGGCCTCGGCGTCGAGTGGGTCCGCGCCCCCCGCCTCCCACTAGAGGGCGAGGAGCGCGAGCGCGTCCTGGCCATCATCCGCCGCGGCATCCAGACCCGCCCGCAGTTACTTAGCTAAACACCTACTGCTAAGCGAGTCGGTGACACGTGATTGGGAGCGCGAGGCTCCTGCCGAGCTAAGGGAACGGCCGTGGCGGCCGAGTCTGGCTGCGGCGCCCGGCCCACAAGAACGGAAAACATGCGTAACAGAATCACACTGCTGCTCGCCGCCTTCTTCATTGTTGTCTCGCTTTCGGCGCTGGCCCAGGGTACCGCCGAGGATTACCACAGGGCCGATACCTTCGCCCAGCGCGTTCGCGGACTGGTGGTGCGCGGGGCGGTCCAGCCGAACTGGATCGGCCGGTCCAACCGCTTCTGGTACCACAACGACCTGCCGGACGGCCGGAGCGAGTTCGTGCTGGTGGATCCGGAGAAAGGCAGGAAGGAGCCGGCTTTCGACCACGCGCGACTCGCCGCGGCTCTGTCACAGACGCTCGCGGAGCCCGTGAAGGCGGACCGCCTGCCGGTCGAGCGTATCGCCTTCCTGGAGGAGAGGCCGGCGGTGCTGCTCCTGGTCCGCGGCAACACCTACGAGCTGGATCTCGCAAGCTACACACTCAAGCCCGTGGAAGGGGAGAACCGGCTTCGTCCCGCAGGGCCGAGCGCGCGAGATCCGGCGCCGGAGCGACCGCGCCGCCGCGGCCGGCCCTCCGGGGCTTCCCCGGACGGCAAGTGGGTGGCCGCAATCCACGACCATAATGTCTTCCTCAAGAGCGCCGCGGGCGGCGATGAGTCGCCAGTGACCACAGACGGCAAAGCGGAGGATAGCTACGAGGAGCCGGTCTACTGGTCTCCGGACTCCACCCGGCTAGTCGTCATGAAGACCGTACCGGCCCAGGAGCACAAGGTCTACGAGGTGGAGTCCTCTCCCACCGACCAGCTCCAGCCGAGGCTGCGGAGCTTCGACTACCTCAAGCCCGGCGACCGCATCGCCCATCCCCGTCCGCATCTCATCGAAATAGGCGCCCGGCGAGACATTCCCATCCCTGATGACTTCTTCCCCAACCCGTGGGAGATCACGGAGGTCCACTGGGATCCCGACTCCTCCCGTTTCACCTTCCTCTATAACCAGCGCGGGCACCAGGTGATGCGCCTCATCGCCGTGGATGGGCGGACCGGCGCGGCCTCCACCGTCATTGACGAGCAGGCGCAGACCTTCATCGACTGGACCAACAAGGTCTTTCTGCACCGGCTCGATGGTACCCACGAGGCGCTCTGGATGTCCGAGCGGGACGGGTGGTGCCACCTGTACCTCTACGACACGCGAAGCGGAACGGTTAAGAACCAGATAACGCGCGGGGAGTGGGTAGTGCGGGGTGTGGACCGTGTGGACGACCAGAAGCGGCAGGTCTGGTTCCGGGCGGGCGGCATCCGGCCTGGCCAGGACCCCTACTACGTCCACTACTGCCGCGTCAACTTCGACGGCTCCGGCCTGACCATCCTCACCTCCGGCGACGGCACCCACACCGCGCAGTTCTCGCCGGACGGCCGATACCTGGTGGACACCTACTCGCGGGTGGACCTGCCGCCGGTCTCCGAACTACGGCGTGCCGAGGACGGCGCGAAGGTGATGGACCTGGAGAGGGCGGACGCCTCCGCCCTCCTCGCGACCGGTTGGACCTATCCGGAGCGCTTTGTAGCGAAGGCGAGGGACGGTAAGACGGACATCTATGGCATTATCGTCAAGCCGACCAACTTCGACCCCTCCCGCAAGTACCCGGTCATCGAGAACATCTATGCCGGACCGCAGGGCTCCTTCGTCCCCAAGGCCTTCTCACCCCAGATCGGGATGCAGTCGCTTGCCGAGCTCGGCTTTGTCGTCGTGCAGATAGACGGGATGGGTACCAACAACCGGTCGAAGGCATTTCAGGAAGTCTGCTGGAAGAACCTGGAGGACGCCGGATTCCCAGACCGCATCCCCTGGATCCGGGCGGCGGCCGCCACCAGGCCCTATATGGATCTCACGCGCGTGGGCATCTACGGCACCTCGGCCGGCGGACAGAGCTCACTGGCGGGACTCCTTCAGCACGGCGACTTCTACAAGGCTGGCGTGGCGGACTGCGGCTGCCACGACAACCGCATGGATAAGATCTGGTGGAACGAGCAGTGGATGGGCTGGCCCATCGGCCCGGAATACGCCGCCAACTCTAACGTGACCATGGCACATAACCTCACCGGCAGACTACTCCTCATGGTGGGAGAGCTGGACACCAACGTGGATCCTGCCAGCACCATGCAGGTGGTGAACGCCCTTATAAAGGCGGGCAAGGAGTTCGATCTGCTGGTGGTGCCCGGCTCCAATCACGGGGTGCTCCGCCTGCCCTATTCCCGCCACAAGCTGGAAGACTTCTTCGTGCGTAATCTCCTGGGCGTCACCCCACCGGACCGCAACGCCGCCCTCGCAGGACTAGTGAGCCAATGAACCCGAACAACAACGAAATCGATGCCCCGTCTCCGGAGATGACGGAAGACGGTGGACAGGGGACGGACGGAATCCGGATCAGTCCTCCGTCTTCCGTCCTCCGTCCATCTCGCGAGAGGCGCCGCGGCGTGACGGCCCTAGCGGCGGCGTGCGTACTGACCACCGTTGCCGCGCCCGGTCTCGCCCAACCCGGCGCCGCCGCGCACCCGGAAGCCTCGCTTCCACAGAGCGAGATGCGTGGGACCATCGAGCGCTTCACGGCCGCCCAGACCACCATCGAGCGGTCCTTCACGGTCGAGATCTCCCCTGAGCGTGCGGAGCGGCTCCGCCAACTGTACGGAGACTCTCTTGAAGCGCTGCAGCGGGTGGACTTCGGGAGGCTGAGCCAGGAGGGCCGTATCGACTACCTCCTCTTCCGCAACTACCTCCAGCACGCGCTGCGGGAGCTGGATATCCAGGCGCGAAGACGCGAGGAGGAGGGGCCGCTGGTGCCGTTTGCCCTGACCATCATCGGCCTGGAGGACGCCCGCCGCCGCATGGAGCCGCTGGACTCCGAAAAGGCCGCTGCCACCCTGCACGCCCTGGCCAAAGAGATCGAGGCGACCCGGAACGGGTTAGAGGGGGAGAAGGGGAGAAGGGGAGAAGGGGAGACGGAGAACGCTCCTGCCGGGGACTCTGTCCGTCCTCCGTCCTCCATCATCGGTCATCCGAGCAAGTCGCTCGCGCTCCGCGCCGCGAAGACGGTGGATGCGCTGCGTACGACGCTCCGCAACTGGCACGGGTTCTACAACGGGTACGACCCGCAGTTCACCTGGTGGGCCCACGAGGCGTACAGGGAGGTTGACAAGCAGCTCGAAGGGTACCACACCTTCCTACGGGAGCACGTCGCCGGCGTCAAGCCCGGCGATGAGAGCGACATCGTGGGCGACCCTATCGGGCGCGAGGCGTTGCTGAGCGAGCTCGCCTACGAGATGATCCCCTATACGCCGGAGGAGCTGATCCGCATCGCCAACCAGGAGTACGCCTGGTGTGAGAAGGAGATGAAGCGCGCCTCGCGCGACCTGGGCTACGGCGACGACTGGAAGAAGGCGCTGGAGCACGTCAAACAAGATCACGTTCCTCCGGGAAGACAACCGGAGCTCATTAAACAGCTCGCGCTGGAGGCCATCGACTTCGTGGAGCGGCACGACCTGGTTACAGTCCCGCCGCTGGCCAAGGAGTCGTGGCACATGGAGATGATGTCGCCTGAGCGGCAGCTCGTCAATCCATTCTTTCTGGGCGGCGAGAACATCATCGTCTCCTATCCCACCGACTCCATGACCTACGAGCAGAAGCTCATGAGCATGCGCGGCAACAATCGGTCCTTCGCCCGCGCAACGGTCTTCCACGAGCTTATCCCCGGCCACCACCTTCAGTGGTACATGCAGGCTCGCTACCGCACTTACCGGCGGCCTTTCCACACGCCGTTCTGGGTGGAAGGTAACGCCCTCTACTGGGAGATGCTGTTCTGGGACCTGGGCTTTCCCCAGACGCCGGAGGAGCGGATCGGCATGCTGTTCTGGCGGATGCACCGATGCGCCCGGATCATCTTCTCCCTCGGCTTCCACCTGGGGCAGATGACGCCGGAACAGTGCATCGACTTGCTGGTGGACCGCGTGGGGCACGAGCGGGCGAACGCGGAGGGCGAGGTGCGCCGCTCGCTCAACGGCGACTATCCGCCGCTTTACCAGTGCGCCTACATGCTGGGCGGCCTCCAGCTCCGCGCCCTGCACCGGGAGCTGGTGGACAGCGGCAAGATGACCGTACGCCAGTTCAACGACGCCGTTCTCAAGGAGAACGCCATCCCTATCGAGATGATCCGCGCGGACCTCACCAGGCAGAAGCTGTCCCGCGACTATACGGCCCACTGGCGCTTCTACGACGGCACAGATAAGCCATGATCCCGATCATCGACACCCACCAACACCTCTGGGACCTGAGCCGGTTCCGGCTGCCGTGGCTGGATGGCGGCGGCCCACTTGCCAGGAGCTATCTGCCGGAGGAGTACGCGGCGGCGACGGAAGGGCTGCCGGTGGTGAAAACCGTCTACATGGAGGTGGACGTGGATCCGGCGCAGCACGAGCAGGAGGCGGAGTACGTGGTGGGACTCTGCGCGGACCCGGCGAGCCCTATGGCCGCGGCAGTCATCGGCGGAAGGCTTGCTTCGGAGCGGTTTCCTGAGTACGCCTGCCGCTTCGCCCGCAGCCCGTATGTCAAGGGCATTCGCCAGGTGCTGCACGGCCCCACGCCCGCCGGCTACTGCCTTCAGGAAGCGTTCGTTGCCGGCATCCGGCTGCTGGGGGAGCTGGGGCTCTCTTTCGACCTCTGTCTCCGCCCAACGGAGCTCGTGGATGGCGCGAAGCTCGCCAGGCTCTGCCCGGACACGCGCTTCATCCTGGATCACTGCGGCAATGCGGACGTCCAGGCGAGGAACCGGTCACAGTGGCAGCGGGACATAGAGGAGATCGCCCGCTGCCCCAACATGGTCTGCAAGGTCTCCGGCATCGTGGCCTCCGCCAAGCCGGGCGCCTGGAGCGCGGAAGACCTGTCACCCATCGTGAACCACACGGTGGAGGTGTTCGGCCGGGACCGTATTATGTTCGGCGGGGACTGGCCCGTCTGTACCCTCGCCGCCACCCTCCGACAGTGGATAGGGGCCATCCAGGCCATCGTATCGTCCTGGCCCGAGCCGGACCGCCGCGCCCTCTTCCACGACAACGCCACCCGGTTCTACGGCATAGCCTGATCCCGGACTCAAGCAACAGGCCACCCTCCCCGGGTGGCCTGTTGAATCCGAGCTCCCGAAATCCTACATCTCGCCGGCGGGGACGGCTTCCTCGGTGGTGAAAGTAGTTGCCTCGTCCGTAGTGAGCCGGATGGCCTGGTAGCCACCCTTGGACTTGAAGTAGAGGAACAGCGCCCCGAAAACAAAGATCAGGATGAGCGGCAAGAACGCCACGTGCTGGAGCGCCGGACCGGCACCCAACTTGTCGAAGTACCGGCCCATGATAGGCAGCGCCACGGCTACCGAGAGCATCCCCGTGCCGCCCATAATGCTGATGAGCAGCGCGCCGCCGCGCGGGAACTGCTCCGCCGTAACGCCCAGCATGGTCGGCCAGTAGTAGGTCTTGCCCAACGCGAAAACAGTCGCGGCCGCGAAGGCCACGAAGACCGTGGCGGTTCCTGGTTGAAGGCTTCCGAGCCAGTAGAGCCCTATGGTGGAGAGCACGGAGCAGCCGGCCAGCATGCCCATTGGAGAGAGCTTATGCGCCAGACCGCCCGCCGTTGAACGCAGAATGAACATCAGGCCCGCAGTATAGACCAGGAAGAGCACGGGCTGCTTCATGGCCGGCACCAGGCTGCCCATGAGCGACGGGAACCACTGATCCGGTCCCAGCTCCGTGGCCGCCGTCATCCACATGCAGAGGAAAAGCAGAATGAACAGCGGTTTGAACGCTTCGCGCCACATCTCTCCCGTGGAGACGTTGGAGACCACACGCTCCGTCTTCGGGTAGTCCATGGTCAGCGCCATGATCAGGTAGATTACGGCCGGGATGTAGATGAGGCCGAGCTTAATCCGCCAGTCCATGTCTCCGAGCGCCGCGGCCAGAAGACCGCCTATCACCAGCCCGCCCGGCCACCACGCGTGCAGGTGGTTCAGTTTTCGGGTCTTATCCTCGTTGTAGATGGACGCAATGAGCGGGTTGATGACTCCCTCGACCAAACCTTGCGAGAGCCCCATGATGAAGAAACCGATGTAGAGCAGCAGCGTCCCGGTGTTGGTGAAGATGTTATCCACCGGTCCGTTGGGGTGCGGAGCAAGGAAGAGGACGACGGTCAGACCGACAAGATAACCGATGCTGGAGAGCGCGTGCAGAATCTTCATCCCGACCGCGTCCAGCAACGCGCCGCTGATGAAGATGGCGACTGTAAATGCCCAGAAGGCCGGGTTCCAGATCATTCCCATCTGCTCGTGAGTCAGATGGAACGTGGCGCCCATGGCCTTTTCCACATCTCCACGGATGGCGAAGACCATGGAGGTGGTCACGAGCGAGATACAGCTCGTGATAAAGAGCCGTTGCTTGTTCATCCGCGAACTCCCTCCTTTGATGAAGCTCGTCCGGGCACGAGAAGCGATACCGTGCGGGCGGCCTCGCCCGGGGTCGAAGAGTGCGGCAGCATACGCTGCCTGTGCGGAACGTCCGATTCCTGGTTTATGCGCGATCTATGCCATTTCCTCCCGCCGCGCCCCGATTCCGCACAAATGCCTGCCCGCTCGGAAGACGGCGTCCAGGCGTTCAGGCGTTGCCGATTGAGCGCTGATAGGGGCAACTTACGAGCGATGGGGATCTAGGGAATCACCTGGACGCCTGAACGCCTGGACGCCCTCTTAAGGAGGTTTCCCTCCGTTCGCGCCGAAGTGAGACATACACTACCTCGGGCACGCCCGGGCTTCAGGAACGTCAATGGACAAGACCATCCTCTCGACCGACATCCCCGGCCTGCCGCTGCGTGTCCGCGGCAAGGTGCGGGACATATACGACCTAGGCCGCACGCTCCTCATCGTCACCACGGACCGCATCTCCGCATACGACGTGGTGATGCCCAACGGCATCCCGGACAAGGGGCGCATCCTCACCCAGCTCTCCCGCTTCTGGTTCCTCCAACTGCGCCCGTTCGTGGCGAACCACTACATCACCGCCGATACGGGCTACATCGTGGGCCGGCTGGACGAGCATGGCGTCCGCGCAACCTCGGACCTCGCGCGGCAGCTCGCCGGGCGTTGCATGATGGTCCTCAAGGCGGAAGTGTTCCCCGTGGAGTGCGTGGTGCGGGGCTACATGGCCGGCTCGCTCTGGAACGAGTACGTGGACGCGGGGGGACTGGAGCGCGAGGTGACGCTGCACGGTAACACGCTGCCCGCCGGCCTGAAGGAATCGGACCGGCTGCCGGAGCCCATATTCACCCCAGCCACCAAGGCCGAGTCGGGCCACGACATGAACATCAGCTACGCGGAGGTGCGGAACATCGTGGGTACGGAGGATGCGGAGTGCCTGCGGCGCACCAGCCTGGAGATCTACCACCTGGCGGCGGAGCGAGGGCGCCAGCGGGGGATCATCATCGCGGACACCAAGTTCGAGTTCGGGATCTACAACGGGAACGTGGTGCTGGTGGACGAGGCGCTCACGCCGGACTCCTCCCGCTTCTGGGACGCGGCGACCTACGCGCCGGGCAAGCCGCAGCCCTCCTTCGACAAGCAGTACCTGCGGGACTGGCTGCTCGAAAGCGGTTGGAACCGCGAGCCGCCGGCCCCCCAGCTCCCGGATTCCGTGGTGCGGGGCACCGCCTCCCGTTATCGGGAGGCGTTCCGCCGCCTTACGGGGGAAGATCTGCGGGACTGAGCTACCGGTACGTGTGGAAGACCCGGAACCCCACGTACCTCTGCGTGCCCATCTGGAACGCGATCCAGTCTCCGTTGGCACCGGGCGCGGGAGGCTGCCTCACCACCATCCAGTCCCCGCCGTAGAGGAAGCCGGTCAGCAGGACGCCTTCACCCCGGCTGTGCGCGTGCTCCTCCACCGGAACCCACCGGCCGTTCAGGGAGCTGCCATGCCGATCCCGCCAGGTGTAGGTCCCGTCCGACCGGATGTCAAGCATGTCGTGGTCGTGCCACCGCGCCATCCGATCGTCAAACTGGCCGCTGCGCGCGGGCGTGATCGGCTCATCGGCCCCGCGGCACTGCCACACGCCGATGAAAAACTGCTTGTCCGGGTATTCCGTTGGGCCGCCTTCGACGTTCGGATAGCTGGGCGGCTGCCGGTAGTTGCGCTCGATGGCCATTAGGACGCCTGCAGTGGCCCCTGCCGCACGCATCTGGCGCACAAACGGGTCCATGGGGGAGTATCGGAAGTCCACGCCGCGCTCCTGAATCATCGTTTGGAGGCGATGGTTGTCCTGGAAGTTATGGAACCAGTTCACGCTGGACGGGGTGACGTTGCTGCGCTCGTACTCCAGCAACTCCTCTTTGCTGAATGGCGGAGGGCCCGTGTAGGCCGGCTGTGGCCGCATCCCGGGCACCGGCTCGGAATGATGGTAGCTCCGCTGGATGGCCAGCACCACCTCTATCGTGCCTCCCGCCCTCTGGAGCTCCGTATAGAAGGGGTCGCGCGGGTCGTAGGCAAAGTCCACGCCCCGCCTCTGAATGGAGTCCGCGAGCCGCTTGTTGTCCTCCAGGTTCATCTTCGCGTCCCGGGAGGCCGGTGTGCAGTGCAGCCGCTCATACAGGAGGATCTCCTGCCGGTTCATCGGCTGCGGGCTCTCCGCGCGCGCGTTCGGCGTCATCGCCGCCAGCGCCAACAGGCCCAAGCCGGCCATCAGCGGCCGGAGGGCGCTCCTCAAGTCACGTCGCATCCACGTCTCCTTGCCCGCGCACGGGGCCGCGCGCCAGCCCACCTACATGGTCGGCCGCTGGACCGCATTACTGCAGGACGCGCGCCCGCGCGGGCCGACTCGGTTGCTAGGTTCTGCTTGGAGCGGCGCCCCCTCCTCTTAGGCGTGGAGTCCCTGCTCAGCGATGCGCCTGCGCGGACACGGAGCCTCCCGCCTGTACGTCCGGCCCGAACACCTGAACACCTGAACACCTGAATTCATTCCCACCCCGAATTCCATGTGGCCCGGCTGGCCAGGTGCCTGCGGACCTCCTTCACCGGCTGCTCGAACCGCACCGTAATGGCGTACGGATGGTCCGGGCTCAGGATGTGGGCGGAGCGGCTCACCACTCCCTCTACCGTGCGGCGGCATTCGCCTGTCCTTACCAGAAGCTTCAGGTGCTCGTTGACACAGAACTCCACGTCACAGTCCGCGTCCAGGCCCTCCGGGTCAATGTCCCGCACGACGAGGGGCATGATTTCGTGGTCGTCCCGGTCTAGCACGGAAACGGTGGCGCCTTCCACGGCGTACATCTCTTGCGCGTATTCGGTTGTCATCCTGCTGGTCCTTCCTGTCAACGGCGCTCCGCTGGACCAGCCGTCCATCACTTGGCAGGTTATTCCACCTCCCGCGCGGATCTCATACTCCACCGTTTGACGGACTCTCACCGCCTCACTCCGAGCTACCGTCCGCCGGCCTCAGGAGGTGTCGCGGCGCGGATTCCGCCTGTCCGGCGGCCCTCAGCAGCGTGTCGGCGGCCGGCTCGTCGGAGGGACGCAGCAGCGCTCTCCCCTGGCGCATACGCTTGACCCGCTCTTCGAGCACGTTCAGGCAATCCAGGGCCGTTGCGCGGATCCGCTCTTCGCTCGGACTCGTAGGCGTTCCGGAAGCGATCCTCCACACGTGCGGCAGCGCCTCTGCGTCGCCGATCCGCGCCGTTGCCCGGAGGACCGCTACGTGGAAGTCCGAAGCGCTCCCAGGGAACATGCTCAGAAGCCCGTAAAGGCGGCGTTTCTGGCCCCTGGTCAGCATCTGAGAGTGCTCCTCGCGCAGGCGCGGCAGCAGCCTGGTCAGCATCCGGTACGGACAGCCGGAGCCAAACTGGAACGCGGTGGGCAGGGCATCCAGCAGGTCACCCACGACGGAGACGTCGTCGATCTGCTCCAGTGCCCGCTCTACCCGCTCCCGGTCCCGGGACAGCCGTCTTGGATTGGCCGTGAAGAGGCTGCCGAATGTCTGTTTCCGAACCGCCAGTGCTCCAGCGATGGCCACGGCAAACATCCCGACAATGGCCGGGATTATCCACGAGAGGCTCATTATGAGGATAAGCGGTACGAGCAAGACCGCCGCTATGGCCAGCCCCACCAGCGAGGCTCCTCCGAGGCCGAGCCAGAAGAGGCACGATCCAAGCTGTCCCGGGCTGGACAGGCAGGCGATCAGCTCCCTGGCGCAGCGTCTCGGCTCTCGTTTCAGCGCCTCGCGTGCCACTTCCCGCTCGGCAGCCTGGGGGCTCTCGAGGTGCCTCAGCAGCAGCTCAACGTCGGAGTGTGCCATCCGTAGCTCATTGCCGGCCATGTACTATCCCACTATCTTACGGCCCGGCGCGGAGGAAAGCGCGCCTGTGCGCAGAAGGGACCACCATGAGGCTGATCCGGTCATCGTGCCTATTCCCTGTCGCGCTCTTCGCGCTACGGTGCGGGCTGCCGTATCGCTCAATGGCCGTGCCGCCGCTCCGGGGGGCATCCGCTCGGTCCGCGGGCGAGTCGCAGCGGGTCGCCATCATGTGCTCCGCCCTGGCTACGCTCACCGGCCGCAAGCTGCTGCGCGAGGTCGTCGCCATCGACATGAGGCCCAGTCCGGAGGGGGGCTTCATGGTCCGCGCGGGCGACCCGCCCGCCGCATGGACGCTTATGGGAGACCGCAGCGCACACCTGGGCCAGATCCTCATGCAGATCCACTGGTATGGAGGGATCAGCTTTGACACGCACGGTAAGATGATTAGCGTCAGCATGCCCCGCGCGGCGGCGGGATCCATGCCTGCCGATCTCCAGCAGGCGGTACTAACGGCCTGCAAGCACTGGTTCTCCACGCACCCTCCTACCACTCTGTACGAGATCCGTACCGCACGCGGCGGCCCGAGAGGTCTGAAGGGAGCCGCCTACACCGTCACCATCGCCTCGCCGGACCCCACGGAGCCCCAGCGCGTGTGGCTCTACCTTTCCAAGAATCGGAAGGTGCTGCGCTATCGCATAGCCCCCTCCGGCGAGTCTCCCGCTGCCCGGACCTCAAACATTCGGTGGGCGCAGATTCTAGGCGGCTTCCGGCGGTGATTGGGAGATGGGGTTTCGGGAGAATGGAAGGTGTCCTCCTGTCGATTTGCGGTCTGCTGCCATGCAGACCTGCGGGGTGGTCTGGACGGTATTGGCCCGGTCAACGTACTCCAGATGGATCATGGAGGTGCCGCGATGGGTGCCGCAATCCGCGCATGCCTGCACGCAGGCCTGGCAGCCGATGCACGGCGCCGGGTCAATGATGAAAACGCTCTCCAACTCTCTGAACGCTCCTGAATCGGGGGCCGGCGCGGAGGCCGGCCGTCCGACTTCCATTACGATTCGGATTGTAGTCGAGCGCCTCAACAAGAGAAATCCGCCGATTGGCGGATTCTGGATAACTTGGTCCTAATTTGGAGTGCGGTGCCAAGGCACCGCTTTCTCTCCACGGCTCACGGAAGCGGATCAGAGAACGCTGTAGGGGCCGGGCGCCGTCCATGCCCGCTCCCCGCCGCACTCCAATGGGGTTACGCTAGCTTCTTCAACTGATAGTGGGAGACGGAGAGGAGGTTGTCCGGGTCCAGGCCGCGGCGGATGGCCATCTCTCGGCCGAGCGCCTCCACCTGGTCCGGCGGCAGCAACGATCCGGCGAGGACGAACACCTCGTTGTCCTCCACCGCGATATGGCGGCGGTACAGCTCGCGCAGCTCGCGCAGGGTGGCGATGAGCCGCTCAGCGTCCGGGGGCTCCAGGCGGCCGGCGTCCAGCCACTCGCGGCCCAGGCGATCGACCTCGGCGTGCGCAGCATCCGCCACCTGGTGGTCGGCCTCAAGCCGCTCCAGCGCCTTCAGAGCCGCGGCGGCGCGGGGATCGCGGGTTGCGCGCATGCGCGGGAAGAGGGAGGCCTCCTCGTCCTGCGTGTGCAGGGGCGCGGCGCCGCGGAAGTAGCGCAGCGCCGTGTCCAGCGCGGGCCGCTGCACGTCGCTGAGCGGATCGCCCTTCGCCTGCTCGGCGACGGCCAGGAGCTGGTAGAGGAACTTTTCGATGCGGCGATGGCAGTCGCTCAGGAGGCCGAGCGGGGTATGGAAGTCGTTTTCCGGCTTTGCGCCGATCTGAATGGGCATGGGAATTCCTTCTAACCAACACGGATCACGGCAATCAACAGTGCAACAAACCAGAGCGAGTAGACGGTCTCCAGAAGGCCGACCCGTTTGAGGGGCGGGAGCTTGCTGGAGAGGGTGGCCCAGCTTGCCAGGGCGCGCGCGACGATGGGCAGGTAGGCCAACGCCACGAGCACGCCCGCGAGGCCGCCGAGCCGGACCGCGGCGGCATCCAGGATGACGGTCAGCAGACCGTGATAGATCAGCGTGTCGCGGCCGAGCCGCCAGCGGTCAGAGGGGCTGGGCTCCCCCTTCACCTTGACGGCGGAGAGCAGCATCTTGACGTTGAAGATGCTGCTGCTGAAGAACAGCACGCAGGCCGCCCAGAGCGCCCACGCCACGGCTGGGAAGCGGCCGGTGGCCACCACCCACGCCGCGGGGCCTGTCATGGCGAGCGCGCCCACCGCCAGCAGCTCCCCCCACTGCGAGCGGTCCAACCGCTCGCGCGAGGGCCAGACGGTGAGCGCCGCGTGGACTAGAAAGAGGCCGGCGACCACGGCGCCCACTTCCAGCAGCGCGTACCGGCGATAGGCCGCCAGGAGCGGCAGCGCGCCGGCTGCGAACAGCAAAACGTAGACGCCGAGCCAGCCGGCGACGCCGTCTTTGCCGCGCCCGCGCAGCAGGAGCCCCACCGCGTTGCGGGCCAGGAACGCGCCGGTAACCGCGAGCAGGAGCAGCAGCTCCGGCACGGGGTCAAATCGCCCGGCCGCCGCCACGGCGATGAGCATGGGCGCGTACAGGATGACCCAGGCCCCATGCTCGTGCGGGATGGGAATCCGGCCGAACCGGATCTGGGGACGTATGTCTTCGGCGTGCACCATATCGGATTCTCGTGACGGACCGACTCCGTCATCCCGAGCTCCGCGAGGGATCTGCTTTACGGCCACTGCGCGTACTCTGCCGGAAAAAGTGGATCTCTCGCGGAACTCGGGATGACGCAAGGCACCCGCCTTCGATTCTCAATTAGAGAATTGCGTTCACCCGCTCCTCTTCCAGCGCAATGGCGCGCGGGAAGAGGATGTTGTTCTCTTTGTGGACGTGCGCGTGCATGTCCTTCTCTAGCTCCTCCAGGCGGGTCTTACCCCCGCAGCAGTAGTCGATTCCGTATGCTTCAAAGACGCGGGCGCGGCCCGGGCGCTCCGCCACGAGCTGGCCGACGGTGGCTTCCTGGTAGGATGCTGGCATCTGTCTGTCCCTCACAATCGTGTATAATTGGACAAGATTGTCCAATTATCTGTAGTATACTTCCCGCATAAATTGGATGTCAATGTCCAGATTAGAGAGGGGAGTAATGGAGTGGTGGAGTATTGGAGTGAGGGCCAGGATTCCGGAACCAGGTACTCCAGCACTCCACTCTCGCCGCACGACCGGAGAATCACGTGATTTCTCAGACCGCGGAATATGCGCTGCGGGCGATTGTCCAGCTCGCCTACCACCCGGACGAGCCGCAGACCAACCGGCAGATAGCCGCGACGACGAGGGTGCCGATGCCGTACCTCTCCAAGGTGCTGCAGTCCATGGCCCGGGCGGGTCTCATCCGCTCCCAGCGCGGGCTGCACGGAGGCTTCTCGCTCGCTCGCCCGCCGGAGGAGCTCACGGTGTACCAGGTGGTGGACGCCGTGGACCCGCTGAAGCGGATCCGGCAGTGCCCGCTGGGCCTGGTGGAGCACGGCGTGAACCTGTGTCCCCTGCACAAACGGCTGGACGACGCCATGGCCGTGGTGGAGGATGCCTTTCGTGCAAGCACCATCGCGGACCTTCTGGCGGAGCCTACCTCCAGCAAGCCCCTCTGCTCCGCTCTCGGGATGAGTCGATAGCGAGGCGGCCCCGACCCCCAATCCCCCAAGGGAGCATCGCGGAGCCTGCGCTGGCGGGCGCTGCAAAGCGCGGACAAGGAGGTGCTGCGGCTGAACAGGCCGCCGAACCTCCTGACGAGGCCGCCCGCCGACTGGAGCTGGATGCTCCCGAAGGACTACATCTTGGCCCCCACGGTGCAGTCCTCCAATCCAGCGCCTTCCTGAGCATACACAAATGTCTCTCTCCGTCCGCTGATTGGCCCGCTCGCCCCCTCGTCTTCGACACGACGGTGCCGTGATCTGCCCGCAGCAGCCCCGAATTTGTGACAATGTCTCAGTTTCTCAACTTGCCGCTCGCGTGTCAGCCCGGGCGGAAGGTGAATGGCCGAAATGAGACGCCCTGATGTAAACTGTAAGCACGGAAATGGCAACACGGCTCGAACTCTGGACAACATGTCGCTCTGCCATCTCATAGCTGTCTCGGTCCGGCGGTCCGGAGCCCTACGGAACCTGTTATGGCTCCTCTGCATCGGCGCTATGCTCTGTGCAAGGGGCTTCAGTGCGACGCCTTTCCCGGAGTGCGCCGTCAAATCGGCAGCTCCGGCCAGGCATCCCTGCTGCACGCCGGGGCACTGCCGGTGCGGAGCCGTGGACCGCGCCACCGCTGCTCGCCGGGGCAGAGCTTCAGGACGTGCCGCCGCAGGCAGCTGTCCTTGCGCCAACCGCGCCCCGGCGCAGTCCGGGCCGGCCGCTTCGGCGCCCAGGCTCCTCGGACAATTTGCCGCAATTGCGGCAAATTGGCTGCCTCCCGGTCCGAGAGCCGGTCTCCATGGCGCACGGTTACTCTCCGCCAGTCCACCAGGCAGGCATACGGCTGCACGTGCCCCGACCCGCGCCCCTCCTCTCCACGGCTGAGTGTTCACGGTCCGGCGGACGCCGCCCGGACGCGAGCTGGATTCGCTCACCTTTGGAGAGGAATCAAACATGAGGATTCTCACCCGTCACGCGCGGGGGCTTGTGGTCGCCGTCGCGCTCACTATGGCTCCCGTGGGAGCGAGAGCGCAGGATTCCGCGAGAGCTCAAACTATGCAGCAGCCGAAGCAGCACGGGATGCACATGCCGGCCCAGCACGGCGCCAGACCGATGGGCGGCATGGCTTCCAGCACGGATCTGCTGGACCCCATGTCCCAGGAGGCCAGCGGCACCGCCTGGCTGCCCTCCAGCACGCCCATGTACGGCTGGATGTACATGTTCGGCCCGAACATGCTCATGCTCCATGGCGATGTGCACCTGCGCTACACAGACGTGGGCTCTCAGCGCGGAGACCGGCGTATAGACGCGCCGAACTGGTTCATGGGCATGTACAGCCACCCTCTCGGCCCAAACGATCAGCTCGGGCTGCGCGCCATGTTCAGCCTGGATCCGCTGACGGAGGGCGGCCGGGGCTATCCGCTCCTGTTCCAGACCGGCGAGACCTGGCACCACCAGCCGCTCCACGACCGCCAGCACCCGCACGACCTGGTGGACGAGCTCGCGGCCGCCTACTCGCACCGGCTGAAGGAGAACTTCTCCGCCTCCCTCTATCTGGGGTATCCCGGCGAGCCCGCACTCGGTCCGCCCACCTATATGCACCGGCTCATCGCGTACGACCTGGCGGACGCGCCCATCGGCCACCACTGGCAGGATTCGACGCACATCACTTTCGGAGTGGTGACGGCAGGGCTCAACTACGCCAGCCGCTGGAAGCTCGAGGGCAGTATCTTCAATGGGCGGGAGCCGGACGAGAACCGGTACAACCTCGATCCCGCCCGGTTCGACTCCTATAGCGGCAGGCTCTCTTACAACCCGGGTCCCAACCACGCATTCCAGGTCTCCTACGGGTTCATCAACAACCCGGAAGGCGATGGCGTCCCGCAGCACCGGATGACCGCCTCCTGGCTCTACAACCGCCCGCTCGGAACCGACGCCAACTTCGATACGGCGCTGGTCTGGGGCCGGAACATCCTCCCCACGGAGGGCAGCACCGACTCCTTCCTCCTGGACGCGGACTACCAGCACGGCCGAGACACCCTCTTCGGCCGCATCGAGCAGATCCGCAAGTCCGGCGCCGAGTTGGTGCTCCCCGCGCCTTACGATACTCAGAAGTTCCAGCTCGGCGAATACACGTTCGGCTACCTCCGGGACCTCACCCACGGCCCACGCGTAGATATGGGCGTCGGCGCAGCCTTCACCGTGAACACGAAGCCGGGCTCACTGGACCCCTTCTACGGCGCCGGCACGCCCGTCTCGTTCCAGGTCTTCCTGCGCCTCCGCCCCTCCCGCATGGACATGGGGCCCGCAATGCGAGAGTCCGAGAATCCGCCCGTCGGCATGACCGCGTCCGCCGGCTTGGGGATATCCGCCGCAATGACACCGGACCCGCCGCGGGTCGGCGCGGCCAACAGGATGGTGGTGACCGTTATGGACAGCACGGGGAAGCCCGTGACCGGCGCGAAGGTAACGTCGGAAGTGGGCATGACGTCTATGAACATGGGTACCGGCCGGCCGCTGTTCCGTGACCTTGGCGATGGACGGTACGAGGGAAGCCCACGGTTCTCCATGCCCGGCCCGTGGCGCGTGCGACTGACCGTCACTCCACCCCAGGGCAAGCCCGCTACCCGCAGTTTCGACTACACCGTAGGTCCGTGAAGGAGGAAGTCTGTATGAGGATCGCCCGCACCTCAGTGGTGCATCTGCCAGGGCCTTTGCCTTTTCCGGAGTCCGCGAAGGCGGACTTTGCGCCGTTGGTAGCCCGCGACTTCAGTCGCCGGGGCACAGCAGTCGCCCGCAGCCTAGTGCCCCTCGTCATTCTGTTAGTGCCGCACTCCTTTGTGGCGGCAGATGCCGCTCTGCCGCCCATTTCTACTCCCTTTATAGTAGTGGAGCGGCTGCCGGAGGGCGGTATTCAGGCCCAGGCAGCCGTCGATTCGAAGGGCACGGTGCACGTGGTGTTCTTCAAAGGGCCCCCGGAAGCCGGAGACCTCTACTACAGCCACTGGTCGGCCGTCGCGGGCCCAGCGGCCGCAATGGGGCCCGTCCGGGTCAACAGCGAGCCTCACACCGCCACGGCCATCGGCTCCATTCGAACCGAGCAGATCGCCATCGGAAAGGACGACCGCATCCACATCGTCTGGAACGGCATCGCACCCAAAGGCAACAAGCCGTACGCCCCCTTGTACATGGCCTATGCCCGGATGAACGATAAGGGCACCGGCTTCGAGCCGCAGCGGAACCTGTGCCGGTGGTCCGGCTACCTGGATGGGGGCGGAAGCATCGCGGCGGATCGGGAGGGCAACGTCTACGCCCTCTGGCACACGGCCCCGCCGGACAACAAGCAGGGCGAGGCGGGACGCGGGGTGTTCCTGGCGATCTCCCGGGACAACGGAGCCACCTTCGAGCGGGAGCGGATGATCAACCCGGTCCCAACCGGAGCCTGCGCCTGCTGCGGCATGCGGGCATTGGTCGACCACGTGGGCACGCTCCGGGTGCTCTACCGCTCCGCCAGCCGGGGCGGCACGGAGCGCGATACCATGCTTCTCACCTCCACAGATAAGGGCAAGTCCTTCCAACTGCGCACCCTGGACCCCTGGTCCCTGAATGCGTGTCCCATGAGCAGCTTCTCCCTGGCGGACAGCGCGGGAGTTCCCGTCGCGGCCTGGGAGACGCGCGAGCAAGTCTTCTGGGCGCCGCTTACAGTGGATGGCAGCCCGGCCCGCCCCGCGTCCGCCGCGCCCGGCGGCGTAGGCAAGAGCAAACATCCGGTGGTGCTGGCGGACGGCCGTGGCCACCTGCTCTTCGCCTGGACGGAAGGAACGGGATGGCAGCGAGGGGGCGCCGTCGGCTGGCAGCTCTACGACGCGGGCGGCGCCCCCATCGGCCCGCCCGGCCACGCAGACGGACTGCCCGTCTGGAGCCTCCTGACCGCCTACACCCGCCCGGACGGCGCATTCGTAATCCTGTACTGACCCGGCGGGCAGGAACCCGAGGCGCATCGCGCCGTACACCGTTTATGGACGCCCCAAAGCGCGTCTATAGAAGGGAGTACGGTTGTACATGGACGGGGCATTGGACCGGCGGCACGTGCTCATCGCGGGCGCGGGAGTTATCCTGGGGGCGGCAGGACTCGCCGTTCCGGTGGCGGCCGAGCCGCAACAGGGCAAGTGGGACCCGGACGAGGGTGTTACGGCCCCGGAAGACCTGATGAAGGAGCACGGCGTGCTCAACCGCTGTCTCCTCATCTATGAGGAGGGGCTGCGCCGCATCCAGAACCGGAAGGAGATCTCTCCCCAAGTCTTCCTTCACACGGCCCAGCTTATCCGCCACTTCGTGGAGGAGTACCACGAGAAGAACGAGGAGAACTACATCTTTCCAGTCTTTGAAAAGCACCACACGCTGGTGGACCTGGTCGAAACGCTCAAGGCGCAGCACAAGGCCGGCCGCGCCGTCACCGCCCGCATCCTTCAGCTCTCGCAGCCGGACACCTTCCGTCACTCCGAGAACCGGTCCCAGCTCGTTACGGAGGTCCACGCGTTCATCCGCATGTACCGCCCGCACGAGGCGCGGGAAGACACCGTGCTCTTCCCCACGCTCCGGACCATCCTCCCGCCGAAGCAGGTGCAGAGCTTGGGCGACCGCATGGAGGAGGCAGAGCACAAAGTCCTGGGGGACGAGGGCTTCGAGAAGAGCGTGGCTCAGGTAGCCGCCATCGAGAAGTCGCTGGGCATCTACGACATACGGCAGTTCACTCCACGGACATAACCGAAGCCGTGGAGCGCGTTTCGCTGGGAAAGCTCCTCCTGGTCTTCCTCCGTCTGGGCGCCACCGCCTTCGGCGGCCCCGCGGCCCACGTGGCGATGATGGAGGCGGAGCTCGTCCGCAAGCGCCGTTGGCTCACACACGAGCAGTTCCTCGACCTGTTCGGCACCGCCAACCTGCTGCCCGGCCCCAGCTCCACGGAGACGGCCATCCTCATCGGCCACCATCTCCGCGGCCGCGCCGGGCTGGTGACGGCAGGACTCGCCTTCATCTTGCCGGCCGCCATAATGGTTGCGGCGATTGCCTGGGCCTACGTCCGTTACGGCAGCTTGCCGCAGGTATCAGGCATCCTCTACGGCGTCAAACCCGTCATCATCGCAATCATACTGCAGGCGCTCTGGAGACTCGGCCGCACGGCGATCAAAACGCGGATCCTCGCCATCGTCGCCGCGGCCTCCCTCGCCGCCGGCCTCGCCAACGTTAGCCCGCTGCCCATCCTGTTCGTCGGTGGCGCGGTTCTCGCTGCCGCCCGGTGGACGCGGGAGGACCGCCGGTCCGGCGCCGTGTCGCTGCTCATCCTGTTGGCCTTGGGCACGCTGCTGCTGTTCGGACCCGCGCTGGTGGCCCGGCTCGCCCCGGGCGGCGGCTCGGCATCGGCGGTGCCCTTTCGTCCGGGCATCACTCCGCTCTTCCTCTACTTCCTCAAGGTGGGCTCCGTGCTTTACGGGAGCGGCTACGTTCTCCTCGCCTTTCTTCGGACGGACCTGGTGAGCCGCTGGCATTGGCTCACCGCCTCCCAGCTTCTGGATGCGACGGCGGTGGGCCAGGTCACCCCGGGTCCGGTCTTCACTACCGCAACCTTCATCGGCTACGTTCTGGCCGGGCCCTGGGGAGCGGCCACGGCCACCGTCGGCATCTTCCTCCCGGCGTTTGTATACACCTACATCAGCGGGCCGGTGGTCGCGCGCTTGCGCCGGCCCCCATGGCATCGGCGTTTCTGAACGGTGTGAACGGCGCGGCGCTGGCGCTCATGGCCGCGATTACGCTGCAGCTAGGGCGCGCCGCCGTCGTGGATTTGAGTACCGTGGCACTCTTCCTGGCGTCCGCGCTCCTGCTCATCCGTCTCCGCATAAACTCCGCGTGGCTCATCTTCGCAGGCGCCGCCGCAGGCCTTCTCCACAAGGCCTGACTCCCACCCGCCGCGTGTGCTACGATAGGCTCCGCAGTGAGTCCGAAACTTCCCCTCTCCTGTTTTTCTTGGGAGAGGGGCTGTATGTAGGGCGTAACAATAGGTACAGTCCGGGGGTGAGGGCCCCGGCACGCAAGGACCAATGCAAAGATCCGCCAAATTCGCCAACGACCGCGGTGCCAAGGTCGCCGCCGCCCGGCTCTCCGTCGGCTCCAATGCCTTCCTCATCCTCCTGAAGCTCGCGGCAGGACTCGCTACCGGCTCGGTCGGCGTGCTCTCGGAGGCCGCCCACTCCGGCACGGACCTCGCCGCCGCCCTCATCGCTTACTTCTCTGTGCGGCTCGCGGACCAGCCCGCGGACGAAGAGCATCCGTACGGCCACGGCAAAGTGGAGAGCCTCTCCGCCATGGCGGAGGCGACTCTCATCATTCTGGCCGCCCTCTGGATCATCTATGAGGGCATCGACAGGCTCATTCATCCACACTTCGCGCCCGGCGTCGGTCTGGGCATCGGGGTCATGGCTCTTTCGGCGGCCATCAACACCTTCCTGGTGCGCTATCTACTCCGGGTGGCCCGGGCCACAGACTCGCCCGCCCTCCGCGCAGATGCCGTCCACCTCCGCACGGACGTCTTCACCTCCCTCAGCGTCCTGGTGGGCCTGGTGCTGGTGCGGGTCACGCAAATCGCCGTCTTCGACGCCATAGTCGCCCTCGGGGTCGCCATCCTCATCCTTTTCGCCGCCTGGGGCCTGGCGCGCGGCGCGCTGGAGCACCTGATGGACGTGCAGCTTCCGGAGCGCGACGTCCAGGCGGTGCGCGATGTGCTCGATTCCGAGCCTGGGGTAAAGGGCTACCACAAACTCCGCACGCGGAAATCGGGATCCGCACGCCACGTGGACGCCCACGTCCTGCTTGACGACAACCTGAGCCTGGTGGACGCGCACGATCTGACGGAGAAACTGGAAGACCGAATGAGAGAGGCCCTGCCCAACGCGGAGATTACGCTCCACACCGAGCCGTACCGGGCAGAGCAGCGCCACCAGCACGAGCAGCACGGCGGCCCCGCCCCGGAAGATTAGCGCGCTTGCCAAAGGGAGCAATTCACGCTAGAATAGCGTTTGACGCGCCGCGCTCATGTACTGTTCCGCCAATTCCACCCCGCTGCGGCCTCTCGAAAGTCGTTCTAGTGTGAGCAAGGAATCCATGCGTGACCTGAATGAGTCGTCCCCGGAGACCGGCACGCCGCCGAAGGTCGTGCCGGAGGAGGGTGTCCAAACCATGTTCTGTACGCAGTGCGGCACCAAGAACGGTTCGGATGCGAACTTCTGCAAGCAGTGCGGCCGAAGGCTGGACCGCCCGGCCGTGCTGAAGCTAACTGACGAGCAGGCGGCGGAGCTGGAGCAGCCGGAAGAGAAAGTGGACCGCCTGCTGGCCGCGGCTTTCAAAGCTCGTAAGGCGGGCGAGATGGAGGCGGCCATTGCGGCCTGCGAAGAGGCGATCGCGATCCGTCCGGAAAGCACCTCCGCACACTCCCTGCTGGGCATTCTCTATGAAAGGCAGGGCGAGCGCGAAAAAGCAGTCGCACAGTTCGAGCGGGTCCTGGAGCTCAATCCCGGCAGCATCGCCGATAGAGAGAAGCTGGAGCAACTCAAGGACAGTACCACTAGCCTCACCCCCCGCAAGATTATCAGCAACCACCACGCGCCCTCTGCCGGCAAGGCGCCCAGGCCGTGGCTGCCGGTAGCCGTCGCGGCGGCAGTGTTCATCATCGTGCTGCTTGCCGGATCTTGGGCCATGTTGGGGCACTCTGTCCGGCCCACGCGCGCTTCCGGGGGAGCGCCACTGCCACGGCCCGTCTCGATCGCTCAGGCGCCTCAGACAGCGCAGCCCACCGCCTCCACTCCGGCTCCGAAGGCCACTGCGTCCATCGATCCGTACGCGGCCTGGGGCTCCCTCATGGAGCGCGCCTACGCCAACGCAGCCGCGCGGCCGCAGGTCACAGAGTCGCGCCCACGGCCGCAGGAGAGCAGCCGCGAGGTCCCGCCGGCGCCTATCCTCATCCAGCCACAAGACCTGAAGGCGCGACCCAACTCCGTCCCTCCCACTCTCCGCCCGGAGTCGGACGGCGTCGTCCACCTGCCGGAAGGCGGTACTTCCGGCGGAGCACCGGAGCCTGGTACTACCTCAGCGCAGCCGCTGGAGACTGCCACGGCGCCTCCTGGGTCCCAGGCGCAGAGGAACCTAGGGAAGATCTCCATCATCGTTTCCGAGGATACTCCCAGCGGACGAGCAGTTAGCACTGCGTCCGCGAACGGCAATTCGAGTGGGAGTATGGATTCGCGCAACCACCGCGCCATCGCCCAGCAGGCGCAGATGCAGGGCAACTACCCGAGTGCTATCAAGGAGTACAGCCGAGCTCTGGACGGCGCCGGGGACGACTCCGCCTTCATCCACCAGCAGATCGCTCTCTGCTACCAGCGCCTGGACCAGCGGGACAGCGCCATCACGCACTACCGGGACGCTATTGCGGAATACAACAAGCAGATCGCCGCCGGCCGGAACGTCGAATCGGCCAAGAGGGGAATCCGGTTCTGCGATGACGGTATCCGGGTATGCCAGTAGCTCCAATTCAGCACACCTCGATTAGCTCCCCCAGTATTGGGGGCGCGGAGGGCTGGAGGGTTGTGCTGACATTGCTAATTCTGGCTGTTTGCGCTCCGGCGGTCCGCGCCTCCGCGCAGCAGCCGCCGACCGTTCTAATCGTCTCCCAACCCGCCGAAGGCGTTGAGCAGAAGGACTTCGTAGACATCGGCCCCTACGTGGCGCGCGAGCTCCAGACCTCCGGAAGGTACACCCCTCTCGTCTTCAAACCGTCCCTCCAGCAGATACGGGACGCCCTCGCCGCCAAGACACTCGCCGAGTCGGACATCTCGCTGCCCATCGGTAAGGATGCCTCCCGCAAGATAGCGCGCGCCGTGGCAGCCACGTACGTCCTTCGCGTCTCCGCGGAGCTCACGCGCAACGGCGTGGGTGGAACGGCGGAGATGGAGCGGCTCGTAGGGCAGGCCGACGCGGCGCCCATTTTCCTCCAGCAGTTCAGTCCGGTCCACGGCCGGAGCAAGACTCCCAGCGTCCTGGCGGGCATTAACGTGATGGTCTCCAGCATCATGGAGAAGATTACGGGATCCGCCGGCCGGATCCAGGTGGGCCCGACGGTCACCGTCCAGATTCCGGACAACCGGAAGAGACGCTCCCGCTTTGACAAGACAGCTTCACAGAAGACGACGGATAGCAACGCCGCGGAACATGCCAAGTCAGGGGAGCCTGGCACGGACGCTGCGAATGTTCCTCTGCCCGCGGGCAAGACGCCGGACACGGCCTCTGCGATCAAGACGGCGCCCACATCCACGCCCACAAGCCACGCGGAGGCGCCTCCTCCCTCGCGCCGCCCCGAACCGGCGGGTCCTGCGCTCTCCACGCTCGATTTCCGGGTGAAGGAGTTCCGTAAGCGCGGGGACCTGCCGAACCTTATCATCGGCCTGCGCCACCTGATCGACGAGCGCCCAAGGGACCCTGCGCTCCGCCGTGACCTGGCCAGGGCCTACCTGGAGTACGGATGGCAGCCTTCCGCACAGGATGAGGCCGCCCGTGCGGTCTCCATCGCGCCGGACGCCGCCCCGCTGCACCGCCTGCTCGGGGACTGCTACGCGGCGGCGGGCAATACGAACGCGGCCGTCGCGCAGTACGACGAGGCCATTCGCCTGGCACCTAAGGACGCCGACAACTTCATCGCCCTGGGAGACGGCTACTGGAATGCCGGCCGGCCGGATGAAGCGCTGAAGGCGTACGAGGGGGCGGTTCGCGCGGACATGAACAGCGCGGCGGCGCACCGGCGGCTCGCCCGCTTCTACGCCCTCAAGGGGCTGTACGCGGACAGCCTGCGCGAGATGTCCTCCGCCGGTCCCGCCGGCACGGCGGATGACTGGGCCGCCCTCAGCGACTTTGGGGACCTGCTTGGCGTCGCCTCCTCCAGTCTGAAGGACGTGCTGGTCGGTCAGCGCGCCATCCGCCAGGCTCTCGTCAATGGCTCCAAGACCCGTGAGCAGGCCTTCAAGGAGACGACCGATCTAAAAAGGCGCGCGGAAGCCATCGCGGAGTACCTCGACGCGCTCCCGCCTCCGCCCTCCCTGCTCCGCGTGCAGAGTCTCTACGCGCAGGCGGCCGTGCTGGCCGTGCAGGCGTCGGACGCTGCGCTGGACTTCCTCCAGACCCAGGATTCCCGCCACGAGGACGACGCCAACCTGGCGGAGGTGGAGACGAACAAGCAGCTCACCGACGCCGCGCGCCGCCTGAAGGCGGCCATCTCACCCAAGCCCGGCGAAGGCGAATGATCGGGTGACACAGTGACAAGGTGACAAGGTGAACCCGGATTCCGGACTCACAACCCTCAGCCCTCAACCCTCAATCTGCCTGGAGCTCCCGACATATCGGTGTCCGCGATTGGGCGCCGACTTTGCCCTGGACGGCGACCTCGGTAAGCCCGTCTGGCGCTGCGCGCCGGTCTCCTGGCTGGTAGCCACCACAGGGCAGGGTGAGGCGGCGGTAGGGGACGGGGCCTTGTTCATTTCCGCCGGATTAGCCGCCATGCCCAACGCCCAACGCCCAACGCCCACTTTCCAGTACCAACCTACCGCCTTCCGGGCGTGCTGGACGGCGGCTAACCTCTACCTGGGGTTTCAGTGCCTGGACACGGACATCTGGGGCACCTACCTCCGGCGTGACGATCCACTCTACGACGAAGAGGTGGTAGAGGCGTTCCTCTGCCCAACAGGCGACGTGACGCGTTATTATGAGCTGGAAGTGAGTCCCCGCAACGTGCTGTTCGATGGCTCCGTCCACAGCCCGGACCGCGTTCGGACCACGATGACGGTGGACACCGGCTGGGACTGCCCGGGCATCCGAACAGCCGTTCTGGTGGAGGGCACGCTGGACGACCGCTCCGATCAAGACCGCTGGTGGAGCGTGGAGATCGCCGTCCCCTTCTCCGCCTTTCCGGAGGCGGAACCGCCCAGATTCGGCGATGAGTGGCGCGCCAACTTCTACCGCATAGACCGCGCCGATCCACCCGAATTCATCGCCTGGTCTCCCACCCTGGAGGTTCCACCCAACTTCCACGTCCCGGAGCGGTTTGGCAGGCTGGTTTTCACCGACCATACACCTCCCTCAGCACCGCCACCAGCTCGCGCATGACGGGAGGCGGCTCAGCCTCGAATTCCAGGCGCGCTCCCGTGCGAGGATGGTCGAAGGCCAGGTAGCGGGCATGGAGCGCCTGCCCGTGAAGCGCTTCGATGGCTGCCGCCACTCGCTGCCGGTCCGTGGGCCGGACCTCCTCCGAGGAAACCTTGCGCAGCCCGCCGTAGGTCTCATCCCCCACAACCGGATGGCCAATATACGCGCAATGGACCCGGATCTGGTGCGTCCGGCCGGTGCGCAGCCGGGCTTCCGCGCGGCAGAACGGCCCCAAACGCTCCTCCAGCGTAAGCTCCGTGACCGCATGACGAGCGGTGCGGCGGGGGTCCGTAATGACCGCCATTTTCTTGCGGTCCACGGGATGGCGGCCAATGGGGGCATCTATCTCCATGCGCTCGGCCTTCGGGATGCCCCATAGCACCGCCTCGTACCGGCGCTCGGCGGTATGCGCCTGGATCTGCGCCTGAAGCGAGCGGTGCGCCGTGTCGGTCTTCGCTACTACCAGAAGGCCAGAGGTGTTCTTATCCAGCCTGTGGACGATTCCCGGCCGCTCCTCGCCTCCAATGCCGCTGAGGTCGTCCGCGTGGGCGAGTACGGCATGGACCAGGGTCCCGTGCGCCGCGCCGGGCGCGGGATGGACCACCATGCCCCGCGGTTTGTCGATCACCAGCAGGTCGCCGTCCTCGAACAGGACCCTGAGCGGTATCTCTTCCGGCGTAATGTCCGCGGCCGCGGGCGCGGGCTGCTCCGCCTCCAGTCGGTCTCCCGTCCGCAGGCGCAGGTTCGGCTTGGCCGCCGCGCCGTTCACGCGGGCCGACCCGGTCTCCAGCAGCCGCTGCGCCGCGGCCCGGGAGACGTCCATCGCCCGCGCGAGGTAGGTATCTACCCTGGCGCCCTCATGCTCCGGCTCTACCACCCACCTTCCCATGCCCCATTGTAGCAGGGCCGGTTATTGGGTGTTAGTTGTTGGGTTCCGGAGTCGGTCCTAACACCCTATACCCAGTACCCAACACCTACCGGGTATCGTATTAGGCTGATCACAGTCGTCAGGCGGTGTCTCGCTGTTGGGAGGGTGCTGTGAAGGACGAATCGGTACTGGTTACGGGCGGAGCAGGCTTCATCGGCTCGCACCTTACGCGGGCGTTGGTAGAGGCAGGAGCCCGAGTGCGGGTGCTGGACAACTTCTCCTCCGGGCGCCGGGAGAATCTGGCCGGTCTGGGGGCCCGTGTAGACGTCGTAGAGGGAGACATCAGAAATGCCGTAGCGTGCCGCAAGGCGTGTGGCGGAGCGAACTTTGTTTTCCACCTAGCGGCTTTCATCTCCGTGCCCGGCTCCCTAAAGGATCCCGTCACGGCGGACGCCATCAACATCACCGGCACCCTCAACCTGCTGCTGGCCGCTCGGGATTCCGGCGCCAGGCGGTTCGTCTTCTCCTCCTCCAGCGCAGTCTACGGAGACACGGAGGTGCTCCCTACACCGGAGGACGTCCTGCCCCGTCCTCTCTCACCCTACGGCGCGGAGAAGCTCTACGGGGAGCATCTCTGCCGGATTTTTACTCTGAACTACGGCCTCCAGGCAGTCGCGCTCCGCTATTTCAACGTGTATGGGCCGGGCCAGAACCCGGAGAGTGAGTATGCGGCGGTCATCCCCAAGTTCATCACCCGCTTGCTGGAAGGTAAGACACCTACCATATTCGGCGATGGTACCCAGACGCGGGACTTCCTGTATGTGGGCGACGTGGTGCAAGCCAATCTTCTGGCGGCGCAGGTAGAGGGAGCCGCGGGCGGGGTGTATAACGTCGCCGGCGGGAGGGCCATATCCCTGAGCGAGCTTGCCCAGGAACTGGCGCGCGTGACGGGTACGGGAACTCTGCCGGAGCACGGACCGGAGAGACAGGGAGACATCAAGCACTCCAGCGCGGACATCCGGCGCGCGATTAAAGCGCTGGGGTTTCGGCCGCAGTACGAACTGGCGCGGGGACTGGAACAGACGGTGGCCTACTACCGGGAAGCGGCTGCGAGAGCGGCTAGCGAGGGCACGAGCCCGGAGCAGGCTCCGACTTACTCGCATGGACCACGACGGTCTGGTCCTGTGCGGCGCTCTCGTGCGCCGGGCGGCCGGGAAGGTAGACGGTAACGGTGGCCCAGCAGAACAGCACCAGCGCAGCTTGTAAGATTAGCCTCATAGTACGCTCCTGACCTCCAGATTATCGGTCGTGGGAGCGAAGGGCTAGATACGGGATTTGCGGTAGCAGGCTAGAGCAGGAGCTTAAGGAGGGTGAGACCTATCCCCAGGATGTCGCTCTTCCCCTTTTTCTTCGCCGAGACCTGCACTACGTCGCCGGGCTGCAGGATCACCTCCGGCTGTTGCCCCTTGTGGATCTTTTCGTAATTCACGGCCTCAGGATGTGCCTGCGCCGGGTCCTGGAGCATCCCGCGCAGGATGATGACATTGCCGGTATCCGCGTCCGGCTTGAATCCCCCCGCCTGCGAGATGGCCTGGCTCAGCGTTAATGTGCCCCGATCGTCCAGGGTCTTCTGGTCCGCAACCTCGCCCACCACGGCTATGCGCTGGCCGGAATCGCGGGTGGCCACGTAGATGGTGTCATCCGGCGCCAGCCGGATATTATCCACCGGCACGCCTTGAAGCGCCCTCGCCGCGCTGATGGAGACGATAGAATCCCCGGCGTGACGGATGGTGACGCGATCCGGGTTGGCGGTAGGCAGGAGCCCGCCGGACTGCTCCAGCGCCTCCTTTACGGTCATCCCCTGCCGGTAAGGCAGGACGCCGGGACTCTTCACGTCCCCGAGCACCGCCACCTTACCCACGGGCGCGGTGGCTGCGACCGGCACGTCGTTCAGGTGCACGATGTCGCCGTTCTGGAGCACCGGATTGTTGGCGTCGTTGTGCGGTCCTGCCCCAGTGAGTAGCGCGCCGAAGTCCGCGTTCAGCCGAATCAGGCTGCCGCGATCCGCGCGGGCAATGTCCACGTGGTGCAGATCCGCGGAGGGCAGATAGCCCGCCGCAGCCATGAGGTCGCTGAGCTTTGCGCCTTGGCCCAGCACGATGGTACCCATCCGGTAGAAGGAGCCTTCGACCGCCACCTGGACGCGGGGGATGCGCGCGATGCCCACGCGCACGTCCGGCGCGGTCACAAAGTACTTCTTGATGCGGGCCTGGACTACGTCGCGCGCCTGCTCGCACGTCAATCCCCTCAGGGGAATACGATCTACGGGCTGCTTTCCTGCGGAGAGAGAGAGGACCCCGTGCCCGTCCAGAAGGAACTCACCGGACAGGTCCGGCTCCTGTGTCCCCTGGACGAAGACCGCAAGCGAGACCAGGAAGCCGGGACCGAGCAGAGTGGTCGCCTTCGCGAGCGGGTCGAGACCGCCCGTGTCGGCGGGGCAGGAGCGGATGGCTCCCGCAAGCAGCACGGTGAGGATGAGTGGTAGTGTACGGCGCATCGGTCTGGGTGAAGGTGTTTGGACCCACATCTCAAGTGCGCAGTTTGGACGACCTGTGCACGCCGCGCAACAATTCACAGAAATACCGGTTGACAAAGCCGAGCCATCTTGGTATGATTCGGCTTGTATCGCGCTCCGGCCGCGCGTGGCCTGTTAATTGGGTTTTCCAGTCCCACCTCCACGACGCTACCGCAGACGTGCGATCCGCCCGCACAATCCAATTCCTACTTGTTGACTGAGCCGGATTGTGTGGTATTCTAAGTCCATCTGAGAGCCCTGATCGCTCGAAAGATGCGTCGCCGCGTTTCCGCTTCAAGGAGCCGCTCGTCTCCTGGGCCCAGTGGAGACCGCCGTCGTACCCCGTTTGTTTCGGTGCCAGGACGCGCCGTGGCTAATGGATCAATTGAAGAGTGTGCCAGAAGGCGGCTCTTCATCGACACCCCGGCTATAACGGCGTACCTGGCCCAGCGTGCCTCATGCTGCGCCTCTAGCCTCTGTCGTCCGGGGTCTGACCGGCCTAGCGTTCCATAGGAACAGTAGTTCTGCCCACGCCGGCACTTCCCATGAGAGGAATGGAACCGTTAATGTTCCCAAGCAGCCTGGTTACTCCCAGCTCCCTCAAACCGGCTCAACCGTCTGGCGCTGACCCCATTGAGCGCCGCCGCCACACCGGCGGACCGTTTGAAGACCCTGCGGAGCGCGACGCCCTCTACGGCGAGTTCCAGCCGCTCGTCCGACGCCTGATCCGGCAATACGGCCACTGCCCGGAGATGCGGCAGGACCTGGCGGGCGAGATATACTGCCGCTTTTGCGCACTGCTGGAAGCCTATGACCCCTCGCGTGGGATCCCCGTGCGCCCGTACCTGGTGCGGCAGCTAACCGCCTCGGTCTACACTTTCGTCCGCGCCGGCTGGAGGAACAGTCGCCGAGAAATCTCCCTGGAGGGCAACGAAGGCATTACCGAGTTCGGTCCTAAAGAGGACCCGTCACGCGATTGGGATGACCAGCTCACGCAGGAGCAGATGCTCCACGCCCTTCCTCAAGCCATTGCCCGTCTGCCCAAGCGGCAGCGGCAGGTACTGATCTGGCGGTACTACGAAGACCGCAGCTTTGAAGACATTGCCGAGTTGCTGGAGGTCCAGGTGGCCACCGCGCGCAGTCTGCTGCGCCACGCGGTCCGTGGGCTCCGCATCAGCATGGCCTCTCATGCCGTAGATTCCTTATTCTGACCCGTCATTATTCCCGAATACAGTATCTAACAAGCACGGGCGCCCGCCATCCGCGGGCGCCCGTTGTGTTGCCAAGCGCATGAGCGGGCGGGCGATGTTGTTGCTATCCCGTATTCCGTACTTAACCGCATCGGAAGGCAGTCGCCAATCCAGGCGAGGAATTGCACGTCGGGAGATAGGTGTGCACGGTGTGCATGAAGCCGGCACTTGAGGGGTAGATTGCAGGCGTGTTTTGGGAGTGGACGTGAG
>CAYNFH010000025.1:0-42140 GCA_964396385.1 uncultured Chthonomonadaceae bacterium
GGCGGCCGGTACTATCACTTCCAGGCGTTCAGACGCGTGCGGAACGTGCCGGTGCCGCGCCGCAGTGTGGTGGCCCGGGTGCTCTGGCAGGATCCAAGCGGCAACCCGGTCGCTACGCAGGAGCGGCCAGCGGCCCGGTACCTGAAGAACTGGTCCGACCCGGCCCAGGCGGAGCCAGAGTATCCCGCGGATGGAACCACCGATTCCCACGGCTGGACCGAAGTCTCCGGCACCTACCGCACCCCCAACGATGCGGCCCAGGCGCGCATTGAGCTGCACTTCCAGTGGGCGCCCGCCGCACAGGTGGAGTGGGGCCGCATCGCGTTGCAGGAGACGGACGCGCCGGCCCCGCGCCTGGTCCGGCTGGCGGCCGTCCACTTCCGGCCGCAGGGCGGCAAAACACCCGAGGGCAACTGCCGCCTTTTTGAGCCGCTCATCGCGGAGGCGGCACGGCAGCGGGCGGACCTGGTAGTCCTGCCGGAGACGCTCACCTACTTCGGCACCGGGCTGGATTTCGCCCAGGTCGCCGAGCCGATCCCCGGCCCCTCGACCGACTACTTCGGGGCGCTGGCCCGGCGGCATAACCTCTACATTGTGGCGGGACTGGTGGAGCGCGCCGGCCACCTTCTGTACAACGTGGCGGCGCTCATCGAGCCGGACGGCCACGTGGCGGGCGTCTACCGCAAGGTCTGCCTGCCGCGCTCCGAGATCTCGGGCGGCCTCCAGCCGGGCAGCGACTACCCGGTCTTCCAGACCCGCTTCGGCAAGGTGGGCATGATGGTCTGCTACGACGGCTTCTTCCCGGAGGTGGCACGCGAGCTCAGCAACCGGGGCGCACAGGTGATTGCGTGGCCGGTGTGGGGCTGCAACCCGGACCTGGCCGCCGCCCGGGCGGTGGAAAACCACGTCTACCTGGTCAGCAGCACCTACGAGGACATCTCCAGCAACTGGATGAAGACCGCCGTGTACAACCATGAGGGCGACACCATCGCCGTGGCGACGGAGTGGGGGACGGTGGCCGTCGCCGAAGTCGACCTGAACCGGCGCACCTACTGGCGCAGCCTCGGCGACTTCCAGCACGAGCTCCCTCGCCACCGGCCGGCTCCCGTGGCGTGACGTACGACCCCACCATCTATCTGGGAGCGGCGGAATACTACCTCCGCGGGCGACCGCCGTACTCCCGCCATCTGGCCTCCACGCTGGCAGAGGAGGCCGGGCTGGACGGGACCGGGCGGCTGCTGGACGTGGGCTGCGGGCCGGGCATCCTGACGCTAGAGCTCGCCGGGCTCTTCGAAGAGGCGGTGGGGCTCGAACCGGATCCGAATATGCTGGCAGAGGCTGTGCGACGGGCCGGGGCAGCGGGCGTTCGCAACGTGCAGTGGGTGCGTGGGCTGGCGGAGGAGATCCCCGATCTCGGTCTCGGAACGTTCCGACTGGTGACCTTCGGGCAGTCGTTCCATTGGACAGACCGCCAGCGTGTGGCCGAAGCGGTCTACGACATCCTGGAGCCGGGCGGAGCGCTGGCCATCATCAACCACGCCTGGAAGGACAGGCCGATGCCGCCCAATCCCGGTTATCCGCCCATTCCGCACGAAGCCATCCGTGCGACCATAGACCGTTACCTGGGATCCCAGCGACGGGCCGGGCAGGGGTTCTCCAACTGGTCCACGGAGCCTCACCAGGAGGCGCTGGCGCGGACGCGGTTCGGCCCGGCCCGCGCTATCTACTGCGAGGGGAGGGCGGACATCGTTCAGGATGCGGACGGGGTGCTCGCCAACTACTACTCCACTTCCTTTGCCGCGCCGCACCTGTTTGGGGACCGGCTGGCGGAGTTTGAGGCGGACGTGCGGGCGGAGCTTGCGGCCGTCTCCCCGACGGGTCTGTTCTGGGACTGGCCCGGCGACACGGAGATCCTCCTGGCGCGCCGGCCGGGCAATCGGGACACGTAGCCATCTGTCATTCCGAAGGCGGGTGAATGCGCATAGCGCAGAGGGCCGGCCCCCGGGGAGGAATCCGCTCTTTCCGGCAGAGTACGTACAGCTACTGTAAAGCAGATCCCTCGCTTTGCTCGGGATGACGACTTCTTACGGCCGATGCTATGAAGTTACAGAGTACGCACAGCAGGCGTAAAGCAGGTCCCTCGCGGTGCTCGGGATGACAACGTAACTGGCTCGATTATGTTGATTGGTATGAAGTCGGAGAAGCAGATTGAGGAGCATGCTTTTGGAGCGACAGTCTAGGTCTGTTCGGCGCGGGGTCGCGGCGCTGTGCGTCGGCCTTCTGTTTGCTGTGGCGGTCGGCCCTGCGAGTGCGCAGGTTCCGAGAGAGGCGATGGAGCTGGTGGGGGCGTGGGACATCACGGTTCACACGAGCGGGGGCGAGGCGTGCTCCTGGTTGGAGGTCGAGCGCTCTGGCGCTACGCTGGTCGGCCGGTTTGTGGGGACCGTCGGCAGCGCCCGTCCCATCTCCCGGATCGACTATTCGGCCGGCATGTTCCGCTTTGCCGTTCCGCGCCAATGGGAAGAGAACGACCTCTCCTTCGAGGGCAAGATAGACTCGGACAGGCTGCGCGGCACGGCTATTGGGTACGACAAGCAGCCGTGCGCGTGGACCGCCAGGCGAGTCCCACCCCTCCAGCGCGGGCATAGGCCGGTGTGGGGCCGGCCCATTGCGCTGTTCAACGGCGTCAATATGGACGGCTGGAAGACCGTGGCCGGCGAGAGCCAGTGGTCGGTGCACGACGGTCTGCTCTCCAACGCGAAGAGCGGCGCGAACCTGGTGAGCACGAGCAAGTTCGAGGACTTCAAGCTCCACGCCGAGTTCCGCTACGCGAAGGGATCCAATAGCGGCATCTACTTGCGCGGCCGGTACGAGGTGCAGATAGAGGATGACGAGGGCCGCCGGCCAAGCGTGCACTCCATCGCGGGAATCTACGGCTTCTTCGCTCCCTGCGTGGACGTTGCGAAGCCGGCGGGGGAGTGGCAAACGCTGGACATCACGCTGGTTGGCCGGATGGTGACGGTGGTGTTCAACGGAGAGACCGTGATCGACCGGCAGACCATACCGGGCATCACCGGCGGCGCGCTGGACTGTGACGAGGGCAGCCCCGGTCCCATCATGATCCAGGGCGACCACGGTCCCGTCGAGTTCCGCAAGCTGGTCATTACCCCTGCCAGAGGGACTCCATGAGTGACCATTTGATTTTCAATTTTCAATTTTCAATTTTCGATTACATCATCCGCATCCGCGCGCGAGGGAATCTATGAACCCGTCGGGGCGGATTACTCGCCGCGGCTTCCTGGGCGGCGCCGCCTGGCTTGCGTCCGGCCTCGCGGCGGGGGCACAGCAAGGGTCGCGACGCGCGCCATCCAGCGAGCCGCTCCGCGTGGCCGTGGTAGGGGCCGGCGGGCGCGGAGCCGACGACATGCACGATCTGCGGGAGTGGGGCGTCCAGTTCGTCGCGCTATGCGACTGCGATTCCCGCCGAGCCGCCGATTCCTTCCGCGCCTACCCGGAGGTGCCCAGGTACACCGACTGGCGGAGGATGCTGGACCGTGAGAAGGGCATCGAGGCGGTCCTGGTGGCCACCCCCGACCACAACCACGCCGCGGTATCCATCGCCGCCATGAGGCGGGGCCTGCACGTCTACTGCGAGAAGCCGCTGGCGCACTCCATCTGGGAGGCGCGCCAGATGGCGCGGGCGGCCAAGGAGATGGGCGTGGTTACGCAGATGGGCACGCAGGGCCACGCCTTTGAGGGCACGCGGCGCGCGGTGGAGGTGATCCGCTCCGGCGCAATCGGCGATGTAACGGAGCTCCACGTGTGGACGGACCGTCCCGCCGGCTGGTGGGCGCAGGGCATCGAGCGGCCCAAAGAGACACCTCCCGTGCCGGAGGGGCTCGATTGGGACGTCTGGCTGGGCCCCGCGCAGGAACGGCCCTACAACCCGGCCTACGTGCCGTTCGCCTGGCGCGGCTTCTGGGACTTCGGCACCGGCGCGATAGGGGACATGGGCATCCACAACCTGGACACCGCCTTCTGGGCGCTGGAGCTAGGCCTGCCTCGCTCGGTGGAGGTGAGGGACTGCTCACCGGCGCTCACCGCGCCTTCCGCCAGAGAGACCGCTCCCCTCTGGAGCATCATCGACCTCGAGTTTCCCGCCCGCGGCGCCCGGCCGCCGGTGAAGATGACCTGGTACGACGGCGGCAAGCTCCCACCGCAGGAGCTGTTCCACGGCGAGCCGCTCATCAGCAAGGACGGCGGCTCGCTGGTTATCGGCAGCAAGGGGACGCTCTTCACCCGCACCTGGCACGGCGGTACGGATGAGAGCGATATGTTCGTGCTCCTGCCACGCGATCAGTTCCGTGACTACCGACCGCCGACGCCCACGCTGCCGCGCCCAAAGAGCCACCACCAGGAGTGGGTTTACGCCTGCCGCGGCGTGGGGAAGGCGCTCTCGAACTTCGGCTACTCCTCTGTGCTGACGGAGGCGCTCCTGCTGGGCAACGTGGCGCTGCGGACCGGGAAGCGGATAGAGTGGGATGCGGCGAGGATGCGGGCGGCCAACTGCCCGGAGGCGGCGCCGTTCATCCACCCGGCGTTCCGGAACGGATGGCTGTAGCGCCATGGAGGCCGAATCCGCCCAAGAGCAGTTGGATCGGTTCATCGACTGCTACACGCCGGAGGTGGCGGCCCTGGCCAGGTCCGTGCTCGCGCGCATGCGCGAGATCCTGCCCGGAGCGGTGGAGCTGGTGTACGACAACTACAACGCGCTGGTGATCGGGTTTGGCCCCACGGACCGCACCTCCGACGCGGTGTTCTCCGTCGCGCTGTATCCCCGCTGGGTGAACCTGTTCTTCCTGCAGGGCGTTATGCTGCCCGATCCCTGCGGCCTGCTCCAGGGTACCGGCAAGCAGGTCCGCTCCATCCGTGTGGCGGACGTGACGGACCTGGACCGGCCCGACGTGCGGGAGCTGATCGACTGCGCGGTGGACCTCGGCCCGGCGCCGTTCGATTCCTGCAGCCCGGGCCGCTTGGTGATCAAGTCCATCTCGCCGAGCCAGCGCCCCCGCCGCCCGAGCTAGCCGCTTACTCCCTCACCGCCACCCAGTAGACGATCCAGGCAGCGACAGCGACCACGCATCCGGCCATGGAGACAGGAAGACCGATGCCCATCATCGGGATCAGGCCGGCGCTGAGCATGAGCGCCCGGAAGAGCCACAGCCCGTTTCAGGAGGGGAGAGGAGCGAGAATCGCGAACTACCCGCAAAGGCGCCCGCTATGACAGTCGATTCAACCGCCCAAGCCCGCGATCTCCTGAGGCGCTACTACGCCAGCCCGGACCCCGCCGCCGAGCGGGCCCTGGGCGACTTGCTGGAGTGCGTCCGCCCGATGATCCGACGGGTGCTGGTCCGCAAGGGGCTGGGTGGAGAAGACCTCGAGGACCTCTGCGGCGAGACTGCCGCGCGCATGGTGGTGGCCCTCCGCAACAGCCGGGACGACCGCAGCAAGCGGTTCGACGACTGCACCGGCTACGCCATCACCATCGCCAAGAACCTCTACGTAGACCACGTCCGCCGCGCCGGAAGCTGGCGCCCGCTGCAGCTCATGGTAGTGAAGGTGCTGAGCTCGCCGGAGCGCAAGAACCCGTTCGCGCGCTGGACCATCGGGGCTATCTGGCTGGGCGGGCTAGCGCGGTGGAGGGGGCAGCCTTTCCGCGCCACCACGAACTACGTCACCTTCTGGCAGGACCAGTCGCGTTTCCGGGATGAGGCACTCGGGCGGCGCGACCCGACGGAGCTCCGGCTTCCGGAGCTCATGGCGCACCTGTTTGTGTGGGTGGATACGCCCCTGGACGAGGATGAGCTTGTGACGCACGTGGCCGAGCTGCGCCAGATGCGACCCACCACATCTGTGTCGCTCGACGCGATGGCGGATGAGACTGAGGGCGGGCCGGACGGGCGGCTCCCCACCTCGGAGGACGATCCGGAGGCCGAGGTCCTGGACTCGCTCGGACTGGAACGATTGGGCAAGGAGGTCTGGACGGAGGTTTGCGAGCTGCGCCCCATGCAGCGGGCGGCGCTCCTCCTGGGGATGGAGTGGAGCGACTGGATGAAGCTGGGCTGGACGCCCACCGCCGTGGCGCCCGTCCTGGACATTCCGCCGGACCAGATGCTGGAGCTCTGGCGCGCCCTCCCGCTCCCTGACCGCGACATCGCCCAGCGCCTCGGCGTCCGCGAGGAGCAGGTGCCCAACCTGCGCAAGTGCGCCCGGGAGAGGCTCTGGCGCCGCTGCCGGGCCTCCATGCAGCAGGCGGTGTAAAAATGTTACAGGGGGATGGTAAGGTCGTGTGCGGGGAGCCGTTCTTGCTCGTTGAGGCTTCGGTACGGCGCCTCCTGGAAGGACGACTACGGTGAGTAAGTGTCTCAGTCCGGATATTGTGACCGCCTATCGCGAGCGCAAGCTGGACTCGCCGGAAGCGGTGAGTGACGTGGACGCGCACGTCGCCTCGTGTCCCGCCTGCCGCAAGGCGCTCCTCGCGACCGATGGATCGGTCAAGGGCGCGCGCCGCTCCCTGTTCCGCCCGGAGGCGCCGGTCTGCCCGGATGACCAGGTCCTGCTCCGCTTTGTGGAGGGTGGCGCCGACCCCGCGGAGCAGGAGATCGTCGAGACGCATGCCGAGACCTGCGGCAGGTGCCGGGAGACGCTGGCTACGCTCCGGCAGCTCCAGAGTGAGATCGAGAGCACGAACTGGGACTCCATCCGGGAGATCGGCAGGCCCCCCTCCTGGGCAGACCGGCTGCGCAGGCGGCTGGCGGCACCGCTGGTGAGTATCCCACTCGCGGCCGCAGGATCCGCCGCGGCGGCGGCGCTCATCATCTTCTGGGGTATGGCTCGGCCCCTGAACCAGTCTGTCCTTCAGCTCCGGGATCGCGAGGCGCGGCTCCGGCAGGAGCAGGTGGCCCTGCGCTCGCAGAATACCACGCTGCGCCGGAGCGCCACCGCTGCCGCATCCGCCAGCGCGCGCCTTCTCGTGCAGGCGCAGCAGGAGACCGAGCAGCTCCGTCAACAGAACGCCGCCCTCCAGCGGCTCATGGCGACCCGGGCGACGGTCCCCGCTCTGCCCGCTCCCGCCGTGCAGCCCGGCGTGCGGGAGCTGACGCTGAACGACGGCCATGCGCCCCTTGCGGTGGATAGCCAGGGGCGGGTGGTTCGGGTTGAGCCGCTTCCGCGGGCCGTGAAAGAGGCGCTCGGCTCCGGTCGGATCCATGCCCCTGTGGTCATCGCGATGCTCAATCCGGAGGACTCCGTAGCGCGTGGCGCCGCCACGCAGCAGGCCGGGTTCCGGCTCCTGGCTCCGGCTGGAACCGCCGTGCTGGAGGACCGGCCTGCCTTCACGTGGACTCCCGTGGAGGGGGCGACCGGATACCGGCTGACGCTGGCGGAATCGGATAGCGCGGCGCAAGAAGTGAACGTCGCTACGAACCGGTGGGTCCCGGACCGGCCGCTCTCACGCGGCAAGGTCTACACGTGGGAGGTGGTTGCCATCAAGGATGGGCAGGAGGTGGCCAAGGCGCCGCGTCCGCCCGCCCCGGACGTGCGGTTCCAGGTTCTGGCCGCCGACATGGCCGCCGAGATAGAGCGCGATACCAGGCTCTATGCCGACTCGCCTCTCACCCTGGGCGTGCTCTCTGCCGAAGCGGGCCTCCTGGACGACGCCGAGCGGGAGCTGGCCGAGGTCGTCCGCGCAAACCCCGCCTCGTCGGAAGCCCGCCGCCTTCTGGACGAGGTGCAGGCCATCCGCCACCGCGCGGCGGCGAAAAGGTAGAGATCCAGGTCAGCCATGCGACCGGCAGCTTTACACAAGATCCCAGTGCTCGCAGCCGCCGCCATCGCCGCCGTAGTGTTGGCCGGTCCGGGCGGGCTGACGCTCGCGCGCGCGCAGAACGCGGCGCCTGGAGCACCGCCAAACGTCCAGGCCGCGCCGCCGTTGTCTCCACAGGAACAGGAGCTGGAGCGCCTCAAGGACGAGGGCAAGGGGGCGGCGCTGAAGGAGGACTATCCGGCCGCCATCCGCGTGTGGGAGACGGGCCTTCAGAAGGCGCAGACCGCCGGAGATACACGGCGCGTCACGGTGTTCCTCTTCAACCTCGGACTCGCCCACTACCACCTGGGCCAGTATGACCAGGCCATCGACTGCCATTCACGCGCGCTCGATCTTGCCGCGGCAGCCGGGAACCAGCAGACCATCGCCCGATGCCTTACGGCGCTGGCAAACTCCTACGACGAGCAGGGCCGGTATGACAAAGCCCTGGAGCTCCACCTCCGGTCCGTTGAGCTGAGCGAAAAGGCCAGCGACCGTCACAGCCTGGCCATTGCCCTCAACAATCTCGGTGCGGTCTATGACGATCTGGGTCAGTACCAGAAGGCGGTGGACGCCCATACCCGCTCGCTGGGCCTCTGTGAGGCGCTCGGAGACCTGGCGAACGCCGCCAATAACCAAGAGAATCTGGGGCTGGTGTTCTCCCATCTAGGCCAGTACGACCGTGCGGTGGAGTACCTCAGTCGCGCCCTCTCCACCTTCGAGTCGCTGGGCCGGGAAACCTCGATAGCGAAGTGCCTTACCAACCTGGGAATGACGTATAGCTCGCTCGGCCAGGATGAGCGTGCGATAGGGTATCTCGGCCGCGCACTCGTCATCAAGGAGAGGGTGGGGAATCCGCACCTCATTGTCACCACGCTGCACGACCTCGGCAATGCCTACTCCAACCTGGGCGAGTTCCAGAAGGCGCTGGACGCCATGAACAGAGCGGCGGGACTCCTCAAGAACGTGGACGATCCTCCGCTGCAAACCTCCAATCTGCTGTTCACCGGCACCGTGTACAGCGATATGGGCGATCCGCAAAAGGCACTGGATTACCACTCGCGGGCGATGCAGGTGATAGAGAAGGCGGGTAACGGTGAAGACGTGGCGGATGCGCTCAACAGCCTGGGATTGGATTACTATCACTTGCGGCAGTTTGACAAAGCGATCGACTGCCACTCCCGCGCGGCAGACGCCTACGAGCAGATAGAGAACCAGCACTATTCGGCTTACTCGCTGGTCTGCCTGGGCAACGCCTGCATGGAACAGGGAGATCTGGACCGCGCGGAAGCCTGCTACGCCCGGGCCGTAGCGCATCTGGAGTCGGTGGGCGAGCAGGTGGGGGAGGCCGGTCGGATCGGCCAGCTTCAGGAGACCGTGCCCGGCCTCTACGCGCAGTACGCCTCCCTATTCGTCAGGCGGGGACGCCCGAAAGAGGCACTGGCGATGCTCGAGCGCGGCCGGGCGCAGGGACTGGCCCGCCAGATGGCGGAAAACCGGAAGTCACTCGCCTCCTATCTGAGCAAGGCGGACGCAGGGCGGCTGCTGGAAGCGACCGACCGCTTGACTGCCGCCGAACGGCTTCGGCGGGCCGCCGAGGAGCAGGCCGCCGATGCCGGACCCCACCAGGCCGCGGCGGACCGCCAGCTCTCCGCGGCGCGTCAGGCGTATGACGACGCACTTTGCACTTACGGAATCGTCCGCGAGGGGCTCCTGGCCGCCTATCCCGCCTACCGGCGGGTGACGGGTGAGCAGCCCCCCACACCGGCGCGCCTGCAGGACCTGGCCCGTGCCCATCCAGACACCCTGTACCTGGAGTACGCGGCGGTGGACGAGGAGGCGGCGCTCCTGTTCGCTCTCTCCGCCCGCGACGGCCTGCACGTGTTGATGCTGCAGGCGGGGGCTCGGGAGCTGGCACAGAGCGTTAGAGCCTGGCGCCGGGCGCTGGTGCAGGCGCGCCTTACGGAGCCGCGGGAGGCAGCGGCGCTCTATACGGCTTTGATCGCTCCCCTCGAGAAGGCCGGGATCCTGAAGCCTCAGACGCCCGCAGGCGGATATGCGCGCCTGGTCATTGTGCCGGACGGGCCCTTACTCGACATCCCATTCGCCGCACTGATGGATGGCGGCGGCAAGCGGCTCATCGAACGGTTTGCCGTCTCTACGGCGCTGTCGCTGGGAGTCCTGGATTGGCCGCGAACCCAGCGCTCGCCCGCCGCCTCGCTCCTTTGCGTGGCGGATCCCATCGGGCCGGCGGTTGCAGTCCAGAGTGTCGCCCTCCGGGGCGGGCTGGGGCCGCTGACTTTCGCCCGCGCGGAGGAGCGCGCCATTGCCGGATTGATTCCCGGTGCGGTTAGCCTGGTGGGACCGCAGGCCCGTGAAGCCACCGTCAAGCGCGAGATGGGCCGCTACGCGCTCCTGCACTTCGCCACTCACGGCCTGCTGGACAAGCGTGACGGCCTGGGCTCCAGCCTTCTCCTGGCCCCGGAGCCGCAGGGCAGCTCCGAAGATGGTGTCCTCGAAGCGCGGGAGATCATGGACCTTCCGTTGGCGGCACGACTCGCGGTTCTCTCAGGCTGTGCCACCGGCCGCGGAGAACGCGGCGGCGGTGAGGGACTGCTAGGACTCGCGTGGGCCTTCCAGGCAGCCGGCTGTCCTAGCGTTGTGGCAAGTCAGTGGTCCGTGGACGATGCCGCTACCGAGCGGCTGATGGAAGCTTTTTACCGCGCCCTTCGCGCAGGACGTCGCAAGGACGATGCGCTCCGCGCGGCCATGCTGGCCGCCCGCGAGTGGTCGCGACAGCAGCGCGGCCGCGACGTCCCCTTCTACTGGTCGGCCTTCCAGCTCATCGGGGACGCCTCTCCGGTATCGCTGCCGGCGCCCACCGCCCACCGATAAGAGCCTCTAACAGAACCCCACGCCGACCCTGACCGGGCGACTGAAGTCGCGGGCAACAAAGACGCCAAGTCCCCCTGCGCGGACTCCGGAAGAGGCAAGGGATCCGCCCACCTGTCCCCAGAGAAAAAAGCTCCAAAGAATTCCCGTGCCGATGGTAAGGCGCTTGCTCGCGGGCCGTTCTCCAGAGTTGTGAGCGATGCTCATCCTGAACAACCATCGGGTGGGACCCGGAATGTCCCGCACCACAACTCTGGAGGAGAAACGAAAATGCTACGCAACGTTGGAACATCCCGGATCGCCGCCGCCGGCCTGAGCCTTCTGGCCCTCGCCGTATTGAGTCCCGCGCAGGCGCAGCAGGCCAGGCAGGCCCGGCAGGCGCAACAGGCCCGGCCGGCGCAGCAGGCCCAGCAGGGCGCCAACCTGCGGCCGTTCCTGCAGGCCCTGCGCAACACGTCGTACACGCCTGGAGTGCATTCGGGGCAGTATGGCGCGGTGACTTACCTTGGAGGCGCTCGGCCGATCTATACTCCCGGCCACTCCGGACAGTATGGCTCGGTGACGTACTTTCAGCGACCGAGCTACCAGAACGGCGGCATCACCATTTTTGGCGGGGCTCCTTATTCGCCTGGGAAGCACAATGGGCAGTACGGCGGCGTGACCTACCTGGGTGGTGTGCGGCCGATCTACACGCCCGGCCACTCGGGCCAGTACGGCTCGGTGACGTACTTTACGACGAATATCGGTCAGCCGATTCGGCCGTCGACCCCTCAGGGGACCAACCTGCTGAATGGCGGGCCGTTCCAGATTGAGGATCACGATCCCGCTTACAACTTGTTCTCCATCCATCAGAAGCGGTAGAAGCGCTATCGGAAATGGACCCGAACATCCCGGCTCTCCCAGCAGAGCCGGGATGTTTTTCTGTCTGCAGCTCAGTGGCGATTCAAGACGGGAGCGAAGGGCCGCGCTGGAATGATTCGCTCTGTCTAGCTAAGTAGGATGCCATGAGAACTCCGGCGAGCGAGGGCGCGGTCGAAGGTGACGATGGAGCCCCCAGCCTGCTCGGCGAACGCCAGGAGCCAGGCGTCAGCCCAGAGCTTCGGAGAGGCTTGTGCCTCTACGGCACGGCGGCGGAAGCAGGCCTCGATTCCGCGGGGCTCATCCAAGAAGGCAACGCGATCATCCGAGAACAGGCGGTCGTAGGCGGCCCACGCTTCGGGTATGGTGAGCGGCCGGCCGTTCATCACCGCTGAGGTTGTGAGCAGTCTCAGGACGCCTAGCTGCGTGAAGCGGATGAATGCAATGACGTCGGAAGTATCAGCGTCCCACCACTTCCGAGCCGCTTCACGATGGGTGTGATCGGCGAGCAGGATAGCCAGCCAGACGTTGATATCAGGGAAGTTCAATGAGGGCATAGATCTCTTCGTTGGAGAGATCGAATGGCTTCCCGCGCGATGGGACAATCGGCTGATCGAGCGAAAGGCGCTGTCTGGGGCGCTGCGGCTGCTGTTCGTCCAGGGCGCGCTCAATGCTGCTGAGGATGAGGTGCCGGGCAGAGCGGCCGGTGCGCGCCGCGGCTTCGTGCAGGCGGCGGTGGAGGTCACGCGGCAGGTCGATGCTTGTGCGTATGCAATCCGGTTTCATAGCTGCATTGTAGCGCGGTGACTTAAATAAGTCAAGGCACCGGGTGGCGCCCGGGAGCGGCCGGACTTCCACCTCCGGCTTCTGCCGCTTGCCCCAAAATAACTCTCTCCGACTGCCGCCCCGCTGGTAAGGTGCCCCGTCACCATCCGTTCTCCAGGGTTGTAAGGAACCAAACCCGTACTAAAGGAGAATGGCGATGGTACAGAATGCAGACAAGAAGAGCGCGGTCCGGCCCACGTACGCGGTTGCATACAAGACGGGAACGGTGAGGACGAACACCATTTCCAATCAGCTCACCCGCACCATCAACGCTCGTAGAATCGCGCTGGCGTGGCTGGCGGCGGGCAGTCTCCTGATGGGGCAAGGTCCATCGGCTCTCGCGAACGATAAGAAGGATCACAGCCCGGCCAGGACGGCGGCGGTCGTCGCCGCGCGCGCTACCCAGCGTGTGGCCATCGCGCCGTTCGCCGCACCCGAGCAGAACGATCCGTCGAAGTGGCATCCCCTGGGCGACGAGTTCGCGGAGATGCTCATCACGGCAATGGCGAACCGGGGCGTGGACGTGATGGAGCGCGCGAACCTTCCCGCCCTGGAGGCGGAGCAGCAGCTCCTCGAGGCGGCCGGCACGGCGCCGGATGGCGGTCGGAAGCTGGGCGCGCAGTTCGTGATTGTAGGGCGCATCTCGGAGTTCGGCGTCAAGACCCGGTCCAACGCGATCGCCGGCATCCTGACGCGCGTGCTACCGAGTACGAACATCAATGAGTGCAATGCGCGGGTAAAGCTGGACGCCAGGCTCGTGGACGCCACCACCGGCCGGGTTGTGGGCGTGGCCACGGGCGAAGGCTCCGAGAAGAGCACCGACTTCGCGCTGGCCCAAGGAGGCGTCCTCGGCTGGCTCGGGACCCTCAACTTTACGAGCACCGACTGGCTGGAAAGCAAGATGGCGCGGGCAGCGCGCAAGGCCGTGGAGCAGATCGCGGACAGCCTCGCCCCGCGGATTCCCGCCGCCGGCCCGGACGATCCGCAGGCGGCCTCCGCTAATGGCGCCGGAGTAGCTCTGGAGATAGGGGGCTTCCGGAGGCTGTCGGAGGCGAACGACTTCCTGACGGCGCTGGGCAAGCTGGGCGGCATCGCCCACGCCGAGTTCCGGGAATGGCGGGAAGGCGTGCTGTTTGCGACCGCCGAGGGCGACCGCGACGCGCTGCGCCAGCTCGCCATCCGGCTGGAGACGGAGGCGGATCTCAAGGCGTTCGAGATCGCGGTAGATACGAGCACGGCAGGGAAGATCAGCGGCGGGGCGCACGGAGCACAGCGTGCCGCGGCACCGCAGCCGGAGCAGCCTGCGAAGGGATAGCGGTGCAGGAGTATAGCGAGGCTTCAGCCAAACTGGCGGCGTAGCGCGCCGGCAAGCGCCAGGCGACCGCCAGTTTGGTTGAGGCGTCCCGCTTAGGTTAGTGAAGGAGGATTGAGATGAAACGCATATTGGGTGGATTATCCGCCGGGCTGGCGCTTTGGATAACAGTGGCGGCGGTTGGGCCTGCATCGGCCCAGCCGGCATCCTATAACTATCAGGGGCTGGATACCCAGAACCCCTCGATCAACAACATCCTGATGGTCCTCACGCTGAAGCCGAACCCATCTTCTCCTGGGGGATACGACGTGCAGGGAACCATTCAGAGAGCGGCGGGACACCCGCAGACGATTGCGGTAACAGGCACGTTCAGTCGCTTTACCCGGCTTCTTGTGGCGAAAGCCACCTGGACCGACCAGGGACTGCCCGGCAACGGCACCGTTGGCGGCTCGATCAGTGGAGGCGAGCTGGGGACAGGCACTATCGCGGTCACCACCAGTATCCGGGTGCCGTTAGGCACCGGCCCCTTCTCCACGTTGTCGCGGCCGCTGGGCTTCACGCTCCATAACGTCACGACCAGCGGCGGAGGGACCACGGGGAATGGCGGAGGCGGGAGCAGCGCCAATCCAGGCCCGAGGGCAGATGCGCCGAAGGACTTCCACGGGGTTGCGGCCTTCGGCTACACCAACGTGGACCTCCAGGCGCACTTTGCACCGACCGGAACCTACACCTATTCCGTCACGGGCCAGATAACGGTGCACGCGCTCCGGCCGAAGGACACCACCACGGTGATGAAAGTGTCCGGCACCTATGACTTGCGCCATATCTCCGAGGCCATGACGGTTGCGGGTGCGCCGCAGGGGAACAGCCCTCAGCTCACCTGCACCATCGTAGGTCCCAAGGTGCTGCAGGCGCAGCTCCGGGGCCTTCCGACGCTGGGAATCACCAACCTGTTCTTCACGTGCCGCGCGCCGTAGCGGCCCGTTTTTCATGTACCGATAGCACAAGGCGGAGCCTGCAGCCAACGCAGGCTCCGCCTTGCGTTGGCCACCCTATTCTCCTGGCGCTTCAGGATAGGATCCGAACCTATCCGCGTGTGGTTGCCATGCGGGAGAGAGTAAAGGTAGGTCGGAGCGGCGGGACCCGCTTTATGGTCCCGTTAAGCACGCTGTTTCTGCCGTGCTTCATAGGACCGCCACCTGTCATTCCAACCGAAGGGAGGAATGGGGAGAGTTTCCCTCCTGCCGGGACGGGGTGGCCGCCGGGCCTCCGAGCACTCGGCCCGGTAAGAGGAAGGCCATCCCGCCACTACAGCGTGTACTGCTACGATGGCTTCCGAGGACAATTTGACGGAATTCCGTCAAATTGTAGTGGTTTGCTCCCATTGCTGGATGTAGCTGCGGAGTCGAGGCGAGAGAGAAAGCGGCGTCAGGCCGCCGCACTCCAAAGCGAGCAGGCCCCGGCGGGGGAGTGCCGGGGCCCGCTGGGCGAGGGTTGGCGAGGCTCAGGTGGAGGGGGCGGTGACGACCAGGATCTCCACCCGGCGGTTGCGGGCGCGGTTCAGCTCCGAGGTGTTGGGATACTTGGGCCGGCTCTTGCCGTAGCCCCGAGCTACAAGTCGGGACCGGCTCACGCCGTGCTTCACCAGCCACTCCGCCACGGAGCTGGCGCGCCGGGAGGAGAGACCCAGATTGTACGTCTGCGACCCGACGTCGTCCGTGTGACCCTCCACCACCAGCCTGGCGCCGGGGTGCTGGTCGATGATTCCGCGCTTGATCTCCGCAAGCACCGCCTCCGCCTCCGCCTTCAGGTTGGACTTGTCGAAGTCGAAGAGGATGGCACTGGCGAGTGAGACGCGGATGCCGCCCTTCTCCTGGGTCACCTCGGCCTGCTTGATCTTCTCGAAGGAGCCCGCCAGTCCGATGACGGCCCACATGGTGGGCGCGAAGTCCGATGGCCGGCCGCTCTGGGAGTTCATCGATGCCCAGGCCCCGGTCTCCTTCTGCGTGGCCAGGAGGTATCGCACTCCCTTCGTGAATTCCGGGGAATCCACGCTGACTCCGGCCTGTTTGAAGGCGTAGAGCACCTGGCACGTCGCGAAGGCGTTGGTCCCTCGCAGGTCCTGCTTCTCCTTCCAGCCGCCGTCGCGCATCTGCTCCGACTTCAGTTTGGCTACCATCAGCGGGATCCGCTGCCGCTGGGCGGCGGAGCCGTAGCGTGAGAGCGCGAGGATGATGAACACCTTATCCTGCGTGGTCTCGGCGGGCGCCGCCGCGATCCAGGCGAGACCTTTCTCAGCAGCCTGCTTGTAGCGGGCGTTTCCGGTCTCCTGGAATGCCTGGTAGAGCCCCCTCACCGTATTGGCGGTCGTCATGATGGAGCCCTGATCGATAGGAGCCTCCGTGTGGTCGCTCGGCACCTCTCCTGTGGGCTTCTGTTGGGTGAGGAGCCAGTCCACCGCGTGGACGAGCTGCGGCGAGTGGGTTCGCGCCGTCTCATCCCAGTGCGCCAAGCAAATAGCCGCGAACTGCGTTGCGGTTACGTGCTGCCCGTCGTGGAAGGTGCCGTCCTTGTTCTGATGGTCCTCCGTGAAGCTCGCCAGGTCCTTCATGCAGGCGTCGCTCACCACGTACTGGTTCTGGCGGGCCACCGCGAGGCCCATCAGTACCTGCGCCTGTGAGTGGCAGCCGAAGCAGTTGTGCTGCTTCTGCCAGCCGGTAGACGCCACCTGCAGCCACTCGATCCCGGCCTGCGCCGCGCGCCGAGGGCTGCGGCTCCAGATGGCCATCTCCGGGTCGCGCTCCGCCAGGGGCGTGTAGCCCGGCTTCCGGCCCTCCACGATCTTCACTTCCGCGAGCTCCAGATCATCCGGTTTGTAACCGGAGAGGATGCGCAGCTTCACAAAGCGGGCCTGCACCGGCGCGAAGGACACGGTCTGCTCCTGGGTACCCGGCGGGAGAGTCTGGGCGGCTGCTCTGGTGTAGCCGGAGCCGGGACCGTTCACGGAGGTCCACACCTCCACCTCTTTGGCCGACGTCGCCCCATCGCCTGCCGGCGTTATCTTCACGGCCGACACGAGCGCGGGCTGCCGGTGGATGAAGGAGAAGACGATCTCCACGGGCAGCTTGACCGGCGCGGTGGCCTTCCAGGCGGTGTCCGCGCGGCCGTCTATCAGCAGGCGCCCGAGCGGCCCGGGTCCGTATTCGGAGGAGATGCTCTCCACGACGCCGCCCCGGTCGGCCGCGGCCACGTTGGTCTCATCCGGGGAAGGGGAGGAGAGGGCGGCGAGCTGCACGCTCGCGCCCGGCTGGGCCGGTGGGGCCGGGCTCGCGCCGCCTGCCTGGGCCACGCGGACCTCTCCGCGTACCGCCAGCCCGCACACCCTGGCCCCTTGCCGCACATTGAAGGACTGGATCACCGTGCCACCCCGGAGGTCGAACCGGCATACGCTGCCAGTATCGTGGTCCCCGGCCCAGAACGATGTGCCATCCGGGTCCACCCCCAGCGCCACCCAGGTCTTGTGGTCCGGAGCCTTGTAGAACTGCTCGACGCGGCCCGCCGCGTTCAACCGCATGATGGCCAGTCCGTCCGCGACCAGCACGCCGCCGTCCGGCAGGATGCGCACGGCGCCGGCCGCATCGCCCGGGAGGTTGCCGGCGAAGTCCGGGAGAGGCGCTCCGGCGGCCAGATCGTAGCGCTTGACGGCGTGTCCCTGCGACGTATAGTAGAGCGTATGCTGGTCCGCGGCCAACTCTATCCAGTCGGTGCCGCGGCTCTCTGTGGGCGCCTTGATGGGCGCCAGCTCTATCTCGTCGGGGGTGAACTTCAGCACAGCACGCGATCCGTCTGCCTGACCTACGTAGGCGTTGGCCGCCTGGTCGAAGACGATGGAGCGCGGGTGGTCATCATATCCGCTTCCAAAGGCACCGACGAGCTTTCCGTCCTGGCCGAACTTGGCGACCCCGATCGACCCGGAGTTGGCGACGTAGAGGTTCCCAGCGGAATCGAAGGCCATACCGCCGGTCTCCGCGCCCGCGCCGGTGTCCAGAGTTCCGACGAGAGCGCCGTCCGGGCCATGCCACTCCACGTGCCCATCATCCAGCCCCACGAGAACGTCGCCTGGCTCGATGTTGGTAGATGCCGCGCGTGGTCCATGGACTGCGGCAATCGCCACCTCTGCCGGCCGACCGCCGACTGACGACTGCCGACTGGCGACTGACGCCGGCCTCGATGTGCAGCCCGCCACACCGAGGAGGATGCCCAGCGTGGCAAACGCCGCCGGGCGGAGCGGCCACTGCCGGCGGCTAGCTTGAAGGGAGTTGATGTAGTTCATCTGCTCTTCCTCTTGGGATGAAAAGGGGAGGTGTGAACCGATGGTCGCAATGTTCACGATAGCCACGGTCCTTCCCTCCCCGCAAGCTAGGGAACCCGGCACGTGAAGTACAGGTTGTTGATGCCCAGCGACGGAATGCCCGTCAACTGCGCGGTCAAGACCTTCGGTCCAGTGATGGTGCACCCGAAGTGGGGGTGGTTACCGCTCGGCGCATTGGCAACGGTCAAGGACGCCGGAATGGCACGCGTGTCGTACGTGCCCCACACCGGCAGGATATGCGTGACGCTCTGCGGCCGGAGCGCGATCACCGTGACGTTGCCGGAAACCGAGTAGGTGTAGGGTCCGGTCGCCAGAAAGCGCAGGTTGAGCAGCACCCTGGTGTAGCCGAAGCTCGCCGCCCCGCCAAAGTTCCTTGTTCCCGACGCGAACGGAGGAGCCGGTGGCGCCGGCCCGGGGCCGGGAGCAGGCGATGCATTCTGCGGCATCAGATCGAACGCCAGCATATAGGCGGCGCCCCCGATTTGCACGTAGCCGGTCATCACCGCTATGTCGCCCGTACCGAGCGCGCCCCTAAGGGTGCCGGTCAGCGATGGCCGAATGGCGGTACCGGAGTACTGGCCCGGGTAGACGATGGTGGCGGTGAGCGCTGTTCCTGCGAACGTTCCCTTGACGGGGAAGCTGTAGTTGCCCACAAAGATGTTGCCGGTGGCGCTGAAGGGGGCTCCCGGCATGCTCTTGAGGTACAGCTCCATCTGGATGTTGCGGTAGGTTGCGTCACGCCCTTTATAGTGGTAGAGCTGCGCGGCGGCCGGTCTTGCGGCCCCGATGGTCAGCGCCATCGCCGCGATCATCGGGATGCGCCAACAGTGGACCAACGGCGTAAAGAGCTTGCGGTTCATGTCGTTCCTCCTTTGGAAGATGGCGCTCCCGTCGAGCGCTCACAACACGGGAGAACGGCGCGGAATTGCGGACCTTACCATCCGTTTGGGAATCCGTGAGGAGGGACCGAGTGGCGGAGCGGGGAATTCCAAAGGGCTCACTCTCGCATCTGGAGGAAATGCATGCCCCTATGGAGGGCCGCACGCGCACGCCGGCTCGCCATCTGCGCTGTGGTGACTCTCAGCCTGTCGCCGTTCTGTCCTGCAGCAACCGCACAGGAATCCAGCCGTGGTACTTCCGTACCGGCGGAGCTGTACCGCGGGCTCCGCTGGCGGTGCATAGGGCCGTTCCGGGGCGGGAGGACGAAAGCTGGAACCGGCGTGCAGCAGCAGCCCGGCGTCTTCTACGTGGGCGCCGTGAACGGCGGGGTCTGGAAGAGCGACGACTACGGCCGGACCTGGACGCCTATCTTCGACGACGAGCCTACCGGCTCTATAGGGGCCATCGCGGTGGCGCCCTCCGATCCCAACGTTCTGTACGTTGGCAGCGGAGAGGGACTGCACCGCCCGGACCTTTCCGTGGGAGACGGCATCTACCGGTCCACGGACGGCGGCAAGACCTGGACCCACCTGGGGCTGCGGGACGGCCAGCAGATACCTCAGATAGCCGTGGACCCACACGATCCTAATCGGCTCCTGGTGGCCGTGGCCGGCCATCCCTACGGTCCCAACGAGGAGCGCGGGATCTTCCTCTCCATGGACGGCGGCAGTACGTTCCGGAAGACGCTCTACAAGGACGAGAACACCGGCGCGTCCGACGTGGTCATCGATCCTGTGGACCCGCGGGTTGCCTACGCCGCGCTGTGGGAAGCGCGCGAGGGGCCGTGGGAGAACGGGGCCTGGAACGGGACGGGAGGGGGTATCTACAAGTCCACCGACGGAGGCGAGACCTGGCAGCCCCTGGCCGGTGGGCTGCCGGAGGGCATCGTGCAGGCCAACCTCACCCTCTGCCGGCGCGATCCCAACCGCCTCTATGCCGCGGTCGCGATGCGTTCCGGCGTGAGCCTCTACCGCTCAGACGACGCCGGGCAGACCTGGCGCACAGCCACGACGGACCCGCGCCCGGCAGCGAGGATTGGCGGCGGAGACCTGCCTGTGCCCCGTGCGGACCCCACGAATCCCGACACCCTCTACATCGCCAGCACCGTCACCTGGAAGACTGTGGACGGTGGGAAGACGTGGACCGGCCTGCGGGGCGCGCCGGGAGGAGATGACTACCAGAACGCCTGGATCAGCCCGCAGGACCCGGGCGTGATTCTCCTGACCAGCGACCAGGGGGCCATTGTGTCGGTGAACGGTGGCCGCACCTGGAGCTCCTGGTACAACCAGCCCACCGCGCAGCTCTACCACGTGAGTGCGGATAACGCCTATCCCTACCGCCTTTTGAGCGGCCAGCAGGAGAGCGGGTCGGTCGCCATCGCCAGCCGCGGCAGTGACGGGGAGATAACCGTGCGCGAGTGGCACCCGGTGGCTGCGGAGGAGTACGGCTACGTGGCGGCGGACCCCCTGGATCCCGACATCGTGTATGGAGGGAAGCTGACCCGGTATGACCGGCGCACAGGGCAGGCGGAGAGCGTCTCACCAAAGCCCCTGCGGGGGCCGGACTTCCGGGCCCTGCGCACCGAGCCGGTAGTGTTCTCCCCGCACGACCCGCACACGCTCTACTTCGCCTCCAACGTGCTGTGGCAGACACGCGACGGCGGCCGGAGCTGGAAGCAGATCAGCCCGGACTTGAGCCGCAAGAGCTTTGAGGTCCCGGCCACGGTGGGGAAGTACCGCGGGGAGGAGACGGCGCGGCCCGTTCGGCGCGGCGTGATCTACTCCGTGGCGCCTTCGCCGCTGGCCGGCCGTCGCATCTGGGCCGGTACGGACGACGGGCTCATCCATCTGACCACGGATGGCGGCACGACCTGGACGGACGTCACTCCCCCGGGGATGAGGCCGTTCCAGAAGGTCTCGATCATTGAGGCGAGCTACTTCGACCCACAGACCGCCTACGCCGCCATCAACGCGCTCCGGCTGGACGACCTGCGGCCCCACATCTACCGCACGCGCGACTCCGGGCGGACATGGACCGAAGTAGTGCAGGGCATACCCATTGATGAGGTGGTCAATGTGGTGCGGGAGGATACGGAGCGCAAAGGGCTGCTCTTCGCCGGCACGGAGCGCGCCGTCTACGTCTCCTTCGACGATGGTGACCGGTGGCAGCCGCTGCGGCTCAACATGCCCGCCACTTCCGTGCGGGACCTGGCCATCAAGGGGGACGACCTGGCCGCAGCCACCCACGGGCGCGGGTTCTGGATCCTGGACGACATCACGCCCCTCCGGCAGCTAACACCGGAGGCGATTGCCGCGGAGGCGATCCTGTTCCGGCCGCAGGTCGCCACCCGCATCCGGTGGGATACGAACACGGACACGCCGCTGCCGCCGGACACACCGGCCGGCGAGAACCCGCCAGATGGCGCGGTGATCGACTACTACCTCCGGTCTGTCGCGGTCGGTCCGGTGACCCTGGAGATCCGCGACGGTGCTGGCAAGACGGTACGCCGGTACTCCAGCGCGGATCCCGTACCGCCCATCGACCCTATGCTGGACATCCCGGCGTACTGGGTGCGCCCGCCGCAGGTGTTATCCGGCGCGGCCGGGATGCATCGCTTCCTCTGGGACCTGCACTATACGCCGCTTCCGGGCCGTAACTACTATCCCATCTCCGCGGTGCCGCACAACACCGCGCCCGCGCCCACCTCTCCCTGGGTGATGCCGGGAGGGTACACGGTTGTGCTCACCGTAGAGGGCCGCACCTATACGCAGCCGCTTCGCGTTCGCATGGACCCGCGCGTGAAGACCTCCAACGCGGACCTCCAGCGGCAGTTCCAGCTCTCCTGGCAGATGTACACGGGGCTGCAGGAAGCCCGCGCCACCACGGACCAGCTTGCGGCGGTGCGGAGGCAGCTCGTCGGCCGGCGAGCCGTGGCCAAGGGAGACGCTATTGGCGCTATCGAGAAGCTGGATCAGGAGCTCCAGGCGCTGGCCGGCACGCCCCAGCGCCGATTCGGGCCGCCGGATCCGTCACCCACTTTCGCGAACCTGGAGGGGCAGATGGCGAGGATCCTGGCCCTCCTGCAGGAATCGGACGCCGCGCCCACCCCGGCCCTCGTCCAGGCAGCCGCCGACGCGGAGAGATTCGGCACCCAACTCAAAGATCGCTGGCATGCTCTTCGCGCACGCGATCTGAGTTCCGGGGTAGAGCACGGGAGAGGCCAGCAGTAGATGCAAGCCTGATTATTCGGCGGCGAGCTCGCGCGTACTCTCGTAGCAGTCCCATCGACACTCCTCACACATCCAGCCTGGCATTCGGCGTAGCTGTTTGAGTAGCCTAACAGCGTCAGACGGGCAATTACGCCGGATCTGGATGTCGAGACGATTCTAGCCTGGGCCGACAATACGAGTCCGGTGAATCCACGCCTCTGCCGCCATGAGGTGCAGCGTAAAGCCGATCCAGAACGCGGTGCCGAAGAACTCGTACGGCGTCAGCCCGGTGAAGCGGCTGGTGGCGAAGAAGATGCCGACGATGGGCCGGATGGTAGCTACGGCCAGCCCGATGGCGAATGCGCGGATCATCCACTCCCGGTGCAGCGCTATCTCTCCGCGCAGGACGTGGCGGAACGCATTGCCCAGTGCGAAGAGGAAGAACAGCGCGAACAGCGTGGTCGCCGCGGCCTGATTCACGCCTCCGATAGACGGCATCGCGAAGCTGATTACCAGTGCCGATACGCCTATTACCGCACCGCACACCAGCAGTATTCGCCCGCTCAGCCGGTGCCACTGGAGATGGCGCCTGCGCAGCGTCTGGCTGAACTGGAGCGGCGCCAGCACTATGAAAAGCAGTCCCGGCAGGATGTGGACCAGCGTCAGCACCGGATACCGCGCGAACACGTCGTCCACCGCCGTGAACCGCGCCGTCGCGGGACTGGATACCGTGGGCGGATGGTAGCCATGCAGCAGGACAGGTACGAGCACCACCGTCCGCCGAATCACGACGGCGACGCCGATGACCGCCAGAAAGATGACCGCGCCCCACATCAGGCGCCGGAGGCGGTCCGCCTTATCCATGCTATACAGAGACACGGCCGCCGCAAACGTCGAGCGTGACACCGGTTATCCAGGACGCGGAATCCGATGCCAGGTAGAGAACCGCGCTCGCCACATCTTGCGGTGTGCCGAGCCTTCCGAGCGGGTGCATGGCCGCCACCCGCTCCCGCTGCTCCTCCGAGCCGCTCCGGAGAGGACTGTTCTCAGTCAGAATGGCGCCCGGCGCGACGCAGTTGACCCGAATGCCACGCGGCCCAAGCTCGTTGGCCAGGTGCCTCGTAAGCATCACCACGCCCGCCTTCGCAACGGAGTAGGCGGCGCAGGCCAGAGACGGATGCCTGCCCGCGGTAGAGGAGATGGTGACGATGCTGCCGGCCCCACGGTCGATCATGCCGGGCAGGAGCGACCGGATGGTCAGGAACGCTCCGGTGAGATTCGCATCGATAACAAACCGCCAGTGCTCCTCCGTCTCTTCGACGGTTGGGCGGGGTTCCCCGAGGCCGCCGACATTCGCTACCAGGATGTCCACGCGTCCATACCGCGCCTCGACAACCCGGCAGGCCGCGCGGATCTCGTCCGGCGCCGAGAAGTCCGCCTGGATGCTCGAGACATCGCCGCCTGACCCGCGGATGCTCTCCTCCGCGGCCTCCAGCCGCGCCCGGTCCCTGCCGTTCAAGACGACCGTGGCGCCGTTTGCCGACAGCCCCTGCGCCACCGCGAATCCGATCCCCTGGCTGCTGCCGGTGACAAACGCCACCTTGCCCGCAATGCCTGGGAGACGCAGCGCGCCTGCGCGACCACCAATCTTTTCTGCCCACTCCTTCATATTCTCACCTTATGGATGGGTTGAAGCCGCGTCCGTAACCTGTGCTCCTCCGGCTCCTCGCGCGGCCGGAAGTGTAAAGCCAGCGCCGATCAGCCAGATGAAAGCGGGAAACCGTCCCAGCGGAAGCAGACCCGAGAGCTGGGGCAAGATGATGCTCAAGCTCGAAAGCTCGCAGATCACGGCCAGGATGAGCCCGAACCAGACCAGCCACCTCGGGAGCAGTCGCGCGAATCCGGCCGGCACGCAGACGCCGGCGAGCAGCAGCCCCAGCGTCACGACGTGCCCAACTCCTCCGGCCGCGAACCCAAGGAGCTGCACCACGCGCATGGCTGCAACCTGATCGGCGATCCCCGGCTGGGACTGCACCCACGACAGCAGCGCCGAAAACATGAGGGTTACGGAGGCACAGAATCCCCCGTATAGGGCGATGGAGACGCCCGCAGCTCGAATCCCGAGGTAGGTAAGCCGGCTCGTCATGGCGGCAGCGAAGATCCCCAGCGGGATTGCCGACCCAAACTGCAGAAAGGCGGCAATACGTACCGCCTCTGCATACTGTGTGTAGTATGCCTGCGCCGCGGCAATCGACTGATACGGGTTGGGGAAGCGCGCGCCGCCGGTCATGATGCGCGTAACGACGAGGCTCCCGACGAAGAGAACGAGATAGACGATTCCCAGGGCGGCGGGTGACGGGCCACGATGAGAGCGTATCCCGTCCGGTGTTGTATCCGCGGTGACAGTTGCCATTACCCTCCCTCCAACGGGCTGACCGCGAGCCGGACCCATGGCTGACGGACGGCCCGCTCGGCAGGTACTATTGTTTTACATAGTGTAAAACGAAAAGCCGCGTGAAAGGTTTCGCGTGAACGAAGATTGTCCCAGAGTGCCCGGCTGTCCAAGGCCCTACAGGCTCGGCCAGCGTCAGGTTGCCCAGGAGGCGGTGCGTGGGCGCATACTCCAGGCCGGGGCGGAGGTGCTGATGGATCCGCGCGGCACTCCTTTTACTGTCGACTCTGTCGCCCGGGCCGCCTCCGTCACGCGGCAGACCGTCCACAACCACTTCGGCACACGCGCGGCCCTTCTGGGCGCGGTGAGCGATAGCATCCTGGACATGGGCGCGTTTGCCTCCATGCCGGAGGTGTTCCACGAGACCGATCCGATCCGCGCTCTGGAGCTGTTCGCGGAGGTCCTTTGCCGCTTCTGGGGGGCGAACTTGCTGCTGGCCCGCCGCCTGCGCGGCTACGCCGACACCGATCCGGAGGTGGAGGCGATGACTCGGACCCGCTTCGAGCGGCGGCTGGCCGCGCTTCGCGGCCTGGTAGAGCGGCATCGGTTGGCGGAGGGGGAGGAGGCGGAGCGGCTCATGGGCGTGCTCTTCGCCGTTACCAGCTTCGGCTTCTACGACGCGCTGGCCGAATGCGCGCCGTCGGAACAGGAGATCGAGCGGGAGATCAAGCGCGTCCTCCGGCTCTGTCTCGCTGATGCGCGACGGCCGCGGGGTGAGCGGCAGGTCTAGACCGACACTGGGCGAGGAAAACCGTTTACAACGGACGAAACCATCGATATCTCCGCCGGCGCCACTCCGTATTCGCGGCCGGCAGGCGAAAGGGAACCGACGAATGGTCTTTTGGAAGAAGACGTTACTGTGGCAGGCGAGCGCGCTCTTCGGCGTGGCGGTGGGTGTGCTTGCCGTCTGGCCAGGCAGAATCCTTGCTGCCGCGGCCCAGGGATGGGCGCCGGACCTCTCGAAGCTCCGGCCGCTCACACCGGGCGCGGGAGACGGCGACTACATCGTCCGCCCTCCGTACTCCGACGCGCCGGAGCTCACGCCGCGGGATAACGTGCCCAAGGGGACCGTCTACCACTTCACCATGAGCTCTACAGAGAGCAAGATCTATCCGGGTATCGCCAAGAACGCCCCGGGCCAGGTGGTGCCGTACACGCGCAGCGTGACGGTCTACGTGCCCAGCCAGTACGTCCCCGGGACACCCGCCCCGTTCTTCGTCTCCCAGGACAGCATGACCGCGAACATTGCGCCTACCGTCCTGGATAACATGATCGCCGCCCACCGCCTCCCGGCGATGGTAGGCGTGTTTATCAACTCCGGCGGCGGCGACGCCCAGGGCAGCGAGCGCGGGCTGGAGTACGATACGGTCTCAGGGCGGTACGCGGAGTTCATCGAGACGGAGGTGCTCCCCCGCATCTCCCGGGACTATAACGTTACCTTTACGAAAGACCCGGACGCCCGCATGACGATGGGCGGCAGCTCCGGTGGGGCAGCCGCGTTCTCCATGGCCTGGTTCCACCCGGACCAGTACCACCGCGTCCTCTCCTACTCGGGCACCTTTGTGAACCAGCAGTGGCCGGAGAATCCCGCCTCTCCGCACGGCGCTTGGGAGTATCACGAGCACTTCATTCCGCGGAGCCGCCGCAAGCCGCTGAGGATCTGGCTGGAGGTAGGGGAGCGCGACAACCGCTACGGCGACCCGGAGTCCACCCTTCACAACTGGGTCATGGCCAACGAGCGAATGGCCGGGGTCCTGAAGGCTAAGCGTTACCACTACCAGTACGTCTTCGCGGCCGGCGCCGGCCACGTGGACGGCCGCGTAGTGCGCCAGACGCTCCCGGAGGCGCTGGCGTACGTGTGGAAGGGCTACCGGCCCGCCAGCACTCGCAGCTTCTAGCGGTGCGGTGGTAAGAACCGCGGGATAGTCAAGGGAGGGCGAACGCTACCAGGGAATCGCTCTGGCGTTCCTCCGCGATCTTTGCATGGCCCCCGGCAGCGATCACTATGTACTGTCTGCCGTTAGGAAGCTTATAGGTCATTGGGGTGGCATGGCCGCTTGCCGGCAGCTCCGCCTTCCATAGCTCCTTTCCTGTCTCGACGTCGAATGCGCGGATGAACGGATCGAGTGTTCCCGCGATGAAGATCAGACCGCCGGCCGTCGTGATGGGACCTCCGAGGCTCGGGGAGCCTGGCGGGATCGCCGGACTGCCACCCGCGAGCTCCCGCATGGAGCCCAGCGGTACCTGCCATCGGATAGCACCGCGGGCCATGTCCACGGCGGTGAGCACACCCCAGGGTGGCTGGCTGATCGGCAAGAAGGAGGGTGACAGGAGCGTCCGGCGCCGGAGCCCGAAAGGCGCGCCGGTCTGCGGAGAGAATTCACTGTGAGGGGGGCCTCCCGCGCGCGCCTGCGCGAGATACTCATCACGGGGAATCAGTTTCACCTCGAATGGCAGGCTGTTTGTATTCACTATAAGCAGGCTACGTTCCGCATCAAATGCGTAGCCGCTCCAGTTCATGCCTCCCAGGCTGCCCGGCACGGACAAGGTGCCCCGTGTGCTGGGGGGAGTGAATATCCCCTCATCTCTCATGGAGCGCAGCTCCTCGCGCGCTGCGTCACGCTGTTGCGGTGTCAGGCCCCAAGCATCGTCCGGCGAAAGGCGCTGTGGCGTGAGAGGCGGCGGGGCCTGCGGAATAGGCTGCGTGGGAGAGGAGGTCTCGCCCGGGACATCGCTTGAGGGCACGGCGCGCTCTCTTATGGGAAACACCGGCGCCCCGGTATCCCGGTTCAACACGTAGAGAAAGCCCGCTTTGTTTCCCTGAATGACCACGGGTATGCTGCGCCCGTTCCGGCGCAGCGTAGCCAGGAGCGGCGGCGCTGCACTGTCGTAATCCCAGAGGTCGTGGTGCACAAGCTGGAATCCCCACACGAGTCTTCCGGTGCGCGCTCGCAGCGCCACCACGGAATTCGCCCATCGATTGTCGCCCGGTCGGAGGCCGCCGTAGAAGTCCGGGCTCGGGCTCCCCGTAGGGACCAAGACGAGGTGCCGTTGAGGGTCCACGGACATTACGGACCAGGCATTGGCGGCGCCGGTTTTCCAGCTCGCCCGCTTCGCCCCCGAGAGACCTGTAAGGGGCTCCCAACTCCACCGGAGCGCGCCGGTGCGGGCGTCAAAAGCTCGCACCACCCCGCTGGCCATGTCTACCCGGGCATTGTCGTCGATGGCCGAGCCGACCACCACTACGTCATCCACCACGGCAGGTGGGGACGTCATGTGGTACCAGCCGGCGCGGTACCGGTGGACGCTCCTCAGGCTCACCTCCCCATGATTACCGAAGTCGGGACAAGCTTGGCCGGTGGCGGCGTCGATCGCGATGAGACGGGCGTCGAGCGTTGCTTCATAGATGCGGCGATGGCCCCGCGATCCGACCGGCCGTGTCGGATCCACCCACGTGGCGACACCCCGACTGATCAATCCGTCGCCGTATGCGAGGCGAAGGTCCGTGTGCGGATCGTAGACCCACCGCCGACTCCCTGTTTCCGGATCGAGCGCAACAATGCGATTGAAGGGGGTGGTGAGGTAGAGGGTGCCATCTACCATGATTGGGGTGCACTCGAACCCGCTACGGCGCATCTCTCCGCTCCCATCGGACATGTCGCCAGTATGGAATACCCACGCAACCTTGAGCCGGGATACGTTGCTCCGGTTGATGTCGGTAAGCGGGGAGTATCTCATACCGCCTGGGTCCCTGCCATAACAGGGCCAGTCGTCTGCGCCTCCGGCGGACGATCGACGATCCATGCCGGTCGACCCCAGACATGTCAGGCACAAGAGTACCGTCCATATTCCGACCGGGCGTAGCGGTCGCCCGTGGGAATGGCCACAGCTCATTCTGAACACCTTCCCACCCCGTAGACTGCAAACGTGCTCGGCTCCGCCGGGGTTTCGGCCGTGTCGTTCAATCAACCTGGCCCTCGTGCTCGCGGATGGCCCAGGTGGCGGCCCGGATCTGGCGATCGAGGAAGGGGTTTGGCAGGATAAAGAACAAAGGCACGAAAACGAGAAGCGCGAGGCTAACCGACCGCTGCCAGCCGGCAAATGCAATGGCGATTCCGTAGACAACGATTGGCGCGGAGTGGATGCAGACGACGAATCGCGCGAAGCCGAGAGGGAAGCCCGGAGAGACCAGCCTGCGGCTGGTAGTCGCGTAGAGCCACATCAAGAGACCGACGAAGTTCGTGACGCAGAGCGTGCCGGCGTAGATCCGAATCGACCCGGTGTCCGCATGCGTGGCGCTCATCAGGGAGGCAGGATAGGGAATGAACGCGACCACCAGGAGCAGCAGGAGGTTGAGCCAGAGAAACAGCCTGTCTGTGGCCGCCACAAAGTGCAGCATGTTGTGGTGGGAGACCCAGTGGACGCCCACGATGATGAAGCTGAGCGCGTAGACGAGCACCTTCGGCCATGCAAGGACGAACATGGCGTAACCGCTGCTTCCAGGCGGACCCGGCCGGAGGTCCAGCACCAGCAGGGTGATGACGATAGCGAAGACGCCATCGCAGAATGCCTCCAGGCGGCCCTTACTCACGATCTGCTCCGAATTCGGGCGTGCGGCGGGTCAGACGCCGAGCGCCTGGACCACGAGTCGGACAGCGGCCGCGCCCGAGTACTGCTGGTGTCCGGTAATCAGGTTGCCGTCCCGAATGGCATGGGCTTTAAAGCGGCCGGACACCATGAAGTTCGTGCCGGTCAGCTTCTTTGCCTCTTCCTCAATCCAGAAAGGCTGGATCCGCCGGCCCACGTATTCGTCGGCGTACTGCTCCTCGGAGTTGGCGAAGCCAGTGGTAGGTCCTCTCTGCTGCAAAACAGCCGGAATCGCCGGCAGATCAGAAGAGTATATGGCCCGAGATGTTCCGTGTCACACCGGCCATCTGGGCAGGGCGGAATCGTCCGTCTGGAGAGGGAACAAGAAAAGTGTCCGCCGCGGCGGCTCTCGCGCGTCTGGAACATGAAAGCAACCATTCAAGGAGGAGCTAGAATGAGCGAGTTCGTGTTTCTGTATCGGGGCGGCGAAAGGCCCGCGTCGCCGGAAGAGGGCCAGCAGATTATGCAGAAGTGGGTGGCCTGGTTCAAGCTGTTGTCCGAGGGTGGTCACGTCTTGGAGCGCGGCCAGCCACTCGAGCGGGAAGGCAAGGTCGTGGGAGCAGGCAAGGTCGTGACCGATGGGCCGTACCCAGAGACCAAGGACCTCGTCGGCGGCTTCACTCTCATCAAGGCGAACGACCTGAGCCAGGCCGCCGAGCTGGCCAAGGGCTGCCCGATCCTCGACCGTGGCGGCAAGGTCGAAGTGCGGCCGGTCATGAAGCTGGACATGTGATGGAGCCCGTCGACCATCTTTTCCGGCGAGAGTCGGGACGCATGGTCGCCACGCTCACACGTATCTTTGGAGTCCACAACCTCGCGCTGGCAGAAGACGTCGTACAGGACGCCTTCTGCCGCGCGGTGGAGGTCTGGAAGATACGGGGAGTGCCGGAGAACCCGGCGGCGTGGCTCATGGCGACCGCAAAGAACCGGGCGCTGGACCACTTCCGCCGCGAGCGCACCGCGCGCACCTATGCGCCGGAGCTCGCGCGGGAACTGGAGAGTGAGTGGACGCTGGCCCCCACCGTTGCCGAGCTCTTTCAGGAGTACGCGATAAGGGACGGCCAGCTCCGCATGATGTTCTCGTGCTGCCAGCCGCGGCTGCGGGAGGAGGTGCAGGTGGCGCTGGTGCTCCACATCCTCTGCGGCTTCAGTGTGGACGAGATAGCAAGCGCCTTCCTCAGCACGCACGCGGCCATTGAGAAGCGCGTCACCCGCGGCAAGAAGGCGCTGGCGGCCTCCCGGCGGCTGTTCGACCTGGAGGATGAAGATCTCCCAGGCCGCCTGTCGGCCGTCCAAAGGGCTCTGTACCTGCTCTTCAACGAGGGCTACCACGGCGCCTCCCCCGAGTCCGCCGTGCGCGCCGAGCTCTGCCGGGAGGCGTTGCGCCTGACGTCGCTGCTCCTCGAGCATCCTCTCACTTCAACACCGGCTACTCACGCGCTCGCGGCGCTGATGTGCCTCCACATGGCGCGCCTGCCCGCGAGGGTGGGCCCATCCGGCGCCCTAATTCCGCTCCTGGATCAGGACCGGTCCAGGTGGGATGAAGAGCTCGCGGCGGAAGGGCTCCGCTTGCTCGACCTCTCCGCGACGGGGGCGGAGATCACGGAGTACCATCTGGAGGCGGGAATTGCGGCGGTTCATGCCGGCGCCGGCAGGCTCGACGAGACGAACTGGGGCGCTATCATCTCTCTCTATGATATGCTGATGGAGCTGCGGCCTTCGCCGGTGGTCGCCCTGAACCGGGCCATAGCGATTGCCCAGCGCGATGGGCCGGAGCGCGGTCTGGAGGAGATCTGGGCAATCCCCAACCGTGAGCGGCTCGCCGCGTATCCATTCTATCCCGCCGCTCTGGGGGAGCTGGAGCTGCGCAGGGGCAGAACGCAGATGGCCGGCGAGCACTTTGAGGCCGCGGTCGCCCTCGCACGCAGTCCCTTGGAGCGCGAGTTCCTGCAGAGTCGCCTCAATGCGTGCGACAAAACCAGTCCCCAACCCTTCCCTTTTAAGGGGAGGTAGGCTCCTCGCTACGCCTTGTAGCGCTCGATCAAGGCCTCATTGACCTGAATCCCCAACCCGGATCCCTCGGGTGCGTGGACGTACCCCTCCCCATCTATCCAGACGGTGGTCTCCAGGATCCCTCCCAGCCGCTGATACGCCTCTATGGTGCGGGTAGGCGGCTCGTACATCATCTCGATCCAAGTATCGCCGGGTACCGAGCACGCGAGGTGTACTGTTCCCGCGAGACCGAGCCCGCTGAGGCCGTGATGGGGGACAAAGCGGCGGCCGAACAGCTCCGCCGTAGCCGCGATCTTCCGGAGCTGGGAGACGCCTTCGGAGAGTGTGCAGTCCGGCTGGATAATATCGTAGACGCCTCGCTCGATAAGCCATCGGAACTCGTGGAGCCCCCGGTTTGCCTCGCCTCCGGCAAGCGGGACGGATACGCTCTGCCGCAGGCGAACCAGGTTCTCGAAGTCGTAGCGCGAAAGCGGCTCCTCCAGCCAGAGGACACCGCGCTGCTCCAACTCCCTGGCCGTGTGGAGGGCGCGCGGGTAGTCCCACACCGGGCCCGGCTCCGGGCTGGGCAGCATGGTCGCCTGATTGGCGTCCACCATGAGCTTCAATCCCGGCGCCGCCTCCTGAACTTGGTCCAGGGCAGCGAGGTCATCCTTCATCTCGTCATAGTGGAAGCGTAACTTCATGGCGCGGAAGCCCTCACCCTGGTACCGCTGTGCCAGCTCTGCGCGGTCCTCCGGCGTCCCAAGCTCGGCAGTGCTCGCGTAAGCGGGCGCTTTCTGCCGTGCCGCGCCCCACAGCTTGTAGAGTGGAAGTCCGGCGGCCCTTCCGATGATGTCCCACAGCGCCAGGTCCAAAAACCACTGGCCGCCCGCATTGCGGAAGACGCGGGCGTGGCGCTCGGTGGCGAATACGTCCTGCCCAAGCAGATACGGCGTTACGCCCTGGTCCACCGCGCCTGCCCGGTGCCCATCCGTACCGGCCCATCCGCTTAGGCCCTCGTCGGTGTCCACCCTCACGAGCGTGAACTCGCGCGACGTCCGCACAAGCCCCGGCTGCCATGCGGGGTGATAGGGTACCGGATAGGGGATGCTCAGGTTGTGGGCCTTGACGGCTGTGATCTTCATGGCACCTTTTTTCGATACGCCCTTGACAGGTCCTGGCACACCTGTGGTATCCTCCACAAAACAAACCGATTGGTCTGAAGATGCGCAAGGCCGGACGTAAGGGAGAGAGAACCAGGGAGCGGATCATCGAGCAGACAGCCCCTCTGTTCAACCAGAAGGGGTTCTTCGGCTCGTCCCTGACGGACGTCATGGAGGCAACCGGCCTGAAGAAGGGCGGAATCTACAACCACTTCTCCTCCAAGGAGGAGCTGGCTCTCCAAGCGTTCGACTACGCGACAGGCTGCGTCAGCGATAGGTTGGCCCTGTTCCTCGAGGACAAGCATACGGCCGTGGAGCGGTTGCTCGCCTTCGCGGCTGTATTTCGCGACCTCGCCATGAACCCACCGGTGCCCGGCGGCTGCCCGCTGCTCAATACTGCCGTCGAGGCCGACGACGCCCATCCCGAGCTGCGAGACCGCGCGCGACAGGCCATGGACCGATGGCGGGACCGCATCGCCGAAACGGTGCGGCAAGGCCGTGCTTCGGGGGAGCTCTGCCCGCAAGTCGATCCAGACGTGGTAGCCTCACGGTTCATCGCCACGCTGGAGGGCGGAGTGATGTTGAGCAAGCTCTACCGCGATCCGGTCCACATAGACCGGGCCGTAGAGTTCCTGGCCGACTATGTCCGGAAGGACCTCTGCCCATAATGGTTTGTTTTGCGCCGAAAATCAGACCGAATGGTCTGAAAACCCACGGCCGTCACCCATTCGTGACGGCCATTGACCAGAGGAGAAGAACAGATGAGTAAGCTCGAAGGCAAGATCGCGCTCGTAACGGGCGGCAACAGCGGCATCGGACTGGCGACCGCGAAGCAGTTCGTCCAGGAAGGGGCCTACGTCTACATCACGGGTCGCCGCGAAGCGGAGCTAACCGCGGCGGCGCGCGAGATTGGAAGGAACGTCACGCCGATACAGGGAGACGTTTCCAACCTGGGGGACCTGGACCGCCTCTTCTCGCAGATAGAGCGCGAGAAAGGCAGGCTGGACATTGTCTTCGCCAATGCCGGCATTGCGAAGTTCGTGCCCTTCGGCCAGGTGACGGAAGAGTTCTATGACTCGGTCTTCAACACGAACGTGAAAGGCCTTCTGTTCACCGTGCAGAAGGCGCTTCCACTCCTGCCGGCGGGCTCCTCCGTGATCCTGAACGCCTCCATCGTCGCCAGCAAGGGTCTGCCGGCGACCAGCGTCTATTCCGCGACGAAGGCCGCCGTGCGCTCTTTCGCCCGGACCTTGACAATGGACCTGAAGGACCGCCACATTCGCGTCAACGTAGTGAGCCCCGGGCCCACCGACACACCGGCGCTCCGTGAGCTGACGGGTTCCACGGAGGCGGGACGGGAGCGGCGCGAGGCGATGGCGAGCAGCGTCCCCCTCGGCAGGGTGGGCACGCCGGACGAGATTGCCAATGCCGTAGTGTTTCTAGCGTCTGACGACAGCAGCTTCATAACAGGCACGGAGCTGTTTGTAGATGGCGGACTGGCCCAAGTCTAATCCGTTGGAACTGTCCGGTTTCGACACCGATATACGTCCTATCGATGAGAGGCGGCTTCTCTTGTCGCCAAATAACAAACCGTTCGGTCTGTAAACTTAGCAGAAAGCGAGTATGTAATGGCCACTACGCAACTCCGAGCGCCTGTTGGAAAGCGCATCCCTGCAGCTCACGGTAACGGGCGGAGCGCGCCATCGCCTGCTCCGGAAGCGAATCCCGCGCCACGCTCGGGTAGAAGTCTCCTGGCCAGGGGCACTCTGCTCCTGGCCGGCACTCTGGTCCTCGTCCTCGGGAGTGCATGGGGATACCGCTCCTGGCAGTTCGGCGCGGTCCACGTCTCCACCGACGACGCTTACCTCGCATCCGACACGGTGCCAATTACGCCGCAGGTCGCCGGCAACGTCGCGCGGGTGCTCGTAACAGACAACCAGCGGGTCCGGGCGGGCCAACTGCTCGTCGTGCTGGAAGACTCCACGTTCCGCGCCGACGTGGATCAAGCGGAGGCCAACCTGGCGGTCGCACGGGCCGCCGCGGACGGCTCGGAAGCCGGTGTGAGCTTGACCTCGGACACCGGCAGCGCCCAGATCGAGCAGGCGTCCGGCGGAGTCGCGCAGGCCGAGAGCGCCGTGTCCATTGCCCGCGCCGACGTGGACCGCGCGGACGCCGCGGTAGCCAACGCCCGCGCCTCTGTGGCGAGCGCAAGCGCCAACGTCCACGGCGCTGAGGCCGGCCTGGAGGCATCGCTCGCCGGACGCAGTCGCGCGGAAAAGGCGGTGAGTGGGGCTCAGGCACAGGTCGCCACGGCTGAGGCGGCGGTCCAGGCGGCGCAGGCCAACGTGGACGCGGCCCAGGCAAATGCCGACCGCGCGGACAAGGACGAGCAGCGATACCAGTCGCTGTTCAAGGAGCAGGTCGTCAGCGCTCAGTCTCTGGAATCGGCCATCGCCTCGGCCAAAGTCGGCCGAGCCCAGGTGGAGAGCATGGAGGAGCAGGTTAGGCAGGCCCAGGCCACCGTGGAGCAGAAGCGGGCGGACCTCGAGGCCGCGCGGGAAGCCGTCCGAGCGGCGGATGCCGCCATCGCACAGTCGCGGGCGCAGGTCGTGGCGGCGAAGGAAACGGTGCGCGCGGGGCAGGCGAACGTCGGCCAGATGCTGGCGCAGGAAGCCGGGGCGCGGAAGGCGGTCATCCAGGCGCAGGCAAGGCAAGCGCAAGCAGCGGGGCAGCTAGACCAGGCGCGCACCGCGCCACGGCAGGTGGCGGTGAGCCAGGCTGCTTACCGCACCAACCGGGCGCGGATCCTCCAGGCGCGCGCCGCGCTGGAGACCGCGCGGATCAACCTCCGGCGGACGCGCATATATGCCCGCTGTGACGGCGTGGTCAGCCGCAAGACGGTCCAGGTCGGGCAGCAACTCGCCGTTGGCCAGCCCGTGATGGCAATTCTTCCGACGGACGACGTCTGGGTGGTCGCCAACTTCAAGGAGACTCAGACCAGGAACGTGCACCCGGGGCAGCGGGTGGAGATTGAGGTGGATACGTTCCCGGGGCGTCGCTTCAGCGGGCGCGTGGACAGTATTGCCGCGGGCACGGGCGCCACGTTCGCCCTGTTGCCGCCGGACAATGCAACCGGCAACTTCACCAAAGTGGTGCAGCGCGTTCCGGTGAAGATTCTGTTCGATCCCCGCCAGAATGACCTGGATCGCCTCCGAGCCGGCCTGTCCGCGATCGCAACGGTAGAGACGAGGTAACGCGATGGCGATTCAAACTCCGGCAATACCCGGACCCCGGCCGAGCCGTATCTCCGGCGGCGATTCCAGAGCCCGAGCTATCCAACAGCCAGCCGGCGCTTCACAGGACGCGCAGCCGCTGTACGAGACGCTTACCCCTGGAATACGGGCACTGATCGTCATCGCCGTCATGGCGGCGACCATGATGGAGTTCCTGGATACCTCCATCGTCAACGTCGCCTTGCCGGAGATGATGGGCAACCTTGGCGCGACGCTCGACGACATAGGCTGGGTGTCCACGGGATACATCATCTCCAATGTCATCGTGCTGCCTCTCACCGGCTGGCTATCGGACTATTTTGGGCGCAAGCGGTACCTGGCGTACTCCATTGTTCTCTTCACAGTGGCCTCCCTGGGATGCGGAGCGAGCCGGTCACTGTCCGCGCTGATCCTGTGGCGAGTGGTGCAGGGAACTGGCGGAGCGGCGTTCTTCTCCACCTCACAGGCAACTCTGATGGAGATCTTCCCGCCGGCCAGACGCGGGGTCGCGCAGGCCATATTCGGGGTCAGGGTCGTGATTGCGCCCACGTTGGGGCCAACGCTGGGCGGGTACCTCACGGACAACTACTCCTGGCCCTGGATATTCTTCGTGAACCTGCCCGTAGGCATCGTCGCAGCCGTGATGACGCTGGCATTCGTACCCGACTCGCCCGACGCCGGGGCCAAGCGCAGGGCGGACCTGGTGGGCATAGGGTTCCTGGCCATCGGGTTGGGGTGTCTCCAGACGATTCTGGAGCGGGGAGAGCGGGAAGACTGGTTCGAGTCCCCGTTCATCCTCACCATGACCGCCGCTTCGGCGTTTGGGATCGCCGCGTTTCTCTGGTGGGTCCTTCGAACGGCCAACAAGGCGCCCGCGGTGAACCTGCGCGTCATCGCGAACCGCAACCTCGCCGCAGGCGCCCTCTATGGATTCGCGTTCGGGTTCTCGCTCTACGGGGGCGTCTTCGTCATACCGCAGTTCCTGCAGAGCGTGCAGGGACATACGGCGGAACAGGCGGGGCTGCTGCTGCTTCCTGGCGGCCTTGCCGCGGCCGGCATATTCATGCTCGTAGGCTTGGTGGTGAACAGGGTGGACACGCGCATCTTGATCGGCCTGGGCGCCTGCGTATTGACGTACTCCATGCTGCGGATGCGGTGGGATCTGACCCTGACGACCCCGGACGAAGCCTATCTCATGCCGCTCATTATCCGCGGCGCCGGCATTGCGCTGCAGATTGTGCCGCTTTCCGTGGTGGCGTTGGGCACGTTGAAGCCTCAGCAGTTGGGGGACGGGGCGGGGCTGTACAACCTGTTCCGACAGCTCGGCGGCTCCTTTGGGATCGCGCTGCTTGCCACGGTAGTCGACCGGCGCGAGCACTTCCACTACGCACGGCTGGTGGAGCGCCTCAATCCGTATGACGTCTTCCAGCAACAGCAGTTGAGCCAGCTACAAACTCAGTTGCAGAGCCATGGGCTCAGCGCCAACGAAACGCAATCCGGCGCGTTACAGGCGTTGAGCGGCGTGGTTCAGCGGCAAGCAGCCGTACTGACCTTCGCGGACGACTTCCAGATCCTGGCCTGGGTGGGCATGGCCACCGTCGTGCTCCTGGTCCTATTCGAGAGGCCCCGCGGCGCGAGACCCCCTGCTGAAGCCCACTAGCACTTGGCGACCCGGTCCTCCAGCCCGGCTCCCGGCATTCCGACCATGAAACTGGCCGGGCGGGCGGTCCGTCAGGTACAGTGAACGGCATAGGCGCCGTTACAGCAGGAGGTATGCGGAGTGGAACAGTCTAAGCAGTTTGTGGGCGCCGGCGGAACGACTGGCGGGGTAGGGACGTTCTTCCTGGGGTTTGCCATGGCCTGTGCGGGCGGCTGGCTGCTGCTGAACCAGGTGACGGTGACCAGCGGCTTCTTCGCCACGGGCTGGATCGTGCCGTTTGTCGGCTATCAGGTGAGCCCCTTTGGCCTGGTGCTGGTCCCGTTCATCTTCGGCATCGGCATGCTCTTCTTCAATGGCAAGTCCGCCATAGGGTGGCTGCTGACCATTGCGGCGCTGGCCATCATGCTGGCAGCCATCCTGATGAGCCTGCACATCTACTTCCGGCCGACGTCGCTCTTCAATACGCTGGTGATGATGGTGCTGCTGTTCGGCGGCCTGGGCCTGGTGCTGCGCTCCTTCCGGGACTTTGAGAAAGCCACCGCGGAGCCTGCTGGCTCGGCGAGCCATTAGGCCGCGCCGAAGCGTGGGTTTCGCGGGATGGCCCACTCGACGTAGTCCGTATCCACGGTCTCGCCGCCCAGCTCATCCACGAGCAGAGCGATCTGGCCCCGGTGGTAGGGTGCGTGTCCGACGAGCTGGAATATCTGGCCCTCGACGTTGAACCGCCACCGGGCGCCGCCGTCCTCGAACACAAAGTCGCGGACCAGCGTATCGTCGTCGAGGCCGGCCAGGTATTCGGTCCATCTGCTCTCAAGCCAGGCATACCTGGGACGGAGCGATTCCAGGGGGCAGTCCTCCGGCCACCACTCTACCTCCGGCCCGCCGGAACTGACGATCATCGCGAGCCAGTTCTCGCGGCACGCAGCCAGATGGCCGGCCAGAGCAACGGCCCGCCCGAACCGCGGGTCGTTTCGGCGGTCCGCCGGCACGGATTCCAGCATGTCCAGCATCTTGGCGTTGCTGTCGCGCTCGTGCTCGTACCACTCGCGGTAACGCTCGATCATAACGGGGAATCCTATCTACATGGAGAAGATGACACGTCTCCATCTTATTCTGGAAGCCGGCACTATACCCCTCTGGTGCCAAGCGGGATACCGCGACCGTAGAGCTGAGGCCGGGGAACGAACCTAACGCCCTCGTCCAGCGGGAAGATGGGGCGCGGGCAGATGGTGTGGCCGAGGGTGGGCAGGTTGGCGGAGGTCGAGCCCGGCACGTCGATGTTGAAGTTCTTCTCCACCCAGGCGTCGTACATGTGGTACTCCGTGTGGGGGCACTTAACTACAGTGATCTCGAAGTCCCGCGGGTCCAGCCCGTTCGCCCAGTAGAGCGAGCGGTCTATCAGCCCGACCGTTTTGCTGATCACCACCACGGTGATCGGCTCGAACTCCAGTACGGCAGTGGGGCCGGCGTCGAAAGGGCTGCGCGAGGTCTCGTACCGCGCACGACCGTCTGAAAGCGAGCGCACCTTCGCTGTCACGGACATGGGCGTGAACCGGCCGGGGTCCAGCGCCCCGCCCAGCGTCACGTCGATGGTTGCCCCAACTCCCGCCCGGTGCGACTCGCTCGCGGCCGCCGGGTCCACAATCTGCGCCAGCACGCGCTTCTTCAGGCCGCTGCGCCTCAGCCCCCGGAGGATCACATTCGAGTCGCCGGTGGCCCCGGAGGAGGTCGCATCGGCGGCGTCCGTAAAGACGACCGGGCCGTGCATGGTCGCCGCCTGCGCTATCGCCCGGTCAAGTGAGAGCAGCTTCCCCTGCATGCGGTGGCGCAGGGGCCAGAACTCCTCCGCCAGCCGCACCGCCTCCGCCTCCGCCGTGGCCGGCGCGTTATCCGTGACCACCAGCGTCTGGCAGCACAGCTCCGGCACGTCCGTAAACGGGTTGCCGATCATTATGCCCGCCGCCAGCGCCGTGCCGTCACGCTCCAGCCGCTGCGCTTCGCGGATGAGATCCCCGTAGCAGCCGGTCCTGGTAATTAGCTCATCCCCACGCACCAGCGCGGGGATGGTCACCCGCGCGATGACCGGCCGGATGGGCTGTGTCATCACTCGGACCAGCAGCTCCGCCGCGCGTCGACCGGTGTCCGCGAAGTCCACGTGCGGGTAGGTGTGGTAAGCGGCCAGCCCGTCCACCTGGCGCAGCATCCGGTCCGTGAGGATGCCGTGCAGGTCCAGCGAGATCACAATGGGCGTCCGCTCGCCCACCATCCGGCGCGTTTCCGCAAGCAGGTATCCTTCGGGGTCCAGCTCCCCCTCCGCGCCCATGGCGCCGTGCAGGGAGAAGTAGACCCCGTCCAGGCCGCTCTGGAGCGCTGTCTCGACCGCGGCCAGCAACTCTCGAGACAGCCGCTCCCAGCCTTGCGCGGAGAGGATGCCGGCTGAGCCCGCCTTCGCGGAGATGGCGAGCACTGGCTCCATTCCCGCGTCGCGCAGCACGGGCAGCGCGCCGCCCAGCGCCGTATTCAGTCCCTCCTGCTCCCGCATCTCTTCGCCGCGCGCGACGCGGAAGCTTTCATACTGGGACGGCACAGGGTTGAACGAGGAGATCTCCTGCGTGCACTCTGCGACAAGGATGCGTTGATGAGTTTGCATAGTATGGCTCTGCCTACCGTATGCTATAGTGAACCCATCACCGTCTGGAGTCCGAGCCATGGACCGAATCACCATCGACCCAGCCGTTTGCCACGGCAAGCCAACCATCCGCGGGTTGCGGTACCCCGTGGAGTCCATTCTGGAACTCCTTAGCTCCGGAATGACCTATGATGAGGTCCTGGCCGACTACGCCGACCTCGAGCACGAGGATATCCTCGCGGTCCTAGCCTACGCGGCACGACTCACTAAGGTGAAGCGACTAGAGCCACTTGCGGCATGAACTTCCTGGTCGACGCGCAGTTGCCGCGGCGTTTAGTCGCGCGGCTGAGGGAGGCCGGGCACGACGCGATTCACACACTTGACCTTCCAAGCGGAAACCGCACCACGGACACGGAGATCCTCTCCATCGCCGCTCAAGAGCAGCGCGTTCTGGTAACGAAAGACGGGGATTTCGTAGACTCCTATCACATCCGCAGCGAGCCAGAGAAGCTCCTTCTGATTTCTACCGGTAACATCCGCAACGCGGAACTCGAGACGTTGCTTCTGCACAACTTACCCGCTATCGTCGCTGCATTCGGCTCATCAGGTCTGGTGGAGCTGACCCGCACCGTCCTCATCATCCATTCATAAGTATCGCCGCTCTTCTATACCGTTGCCGCCCCGCGCGAGGCGCTCTGGACGGCGTCGCACAGCGTCTCCGCGTCCCAGTAGTCATCGTGCCGCTCGCCGTTGATGAAGAACGTCGGCGTACTGTGGACGCCGCTGTCCAGGCCGCTCTGGAACTGCCGCCGCACCTCCGCGGCATGCACACCGGACTCCAGGTCCGCGGCGATCTTGCGGACGTCTAGCCCCAGCTCGGCCGCATAGGCCAGGAGGTTGGCGTCATCCAACGCGTTCTGGCGATTGAGAAGCAGGGCGTGCATCTCCCAGAACTTGCCCTGCGTGCCCGCGGATTCCGCCGCCTCGGCGGCCCGGTGGGCAGAGGAGTGGCGCGTCTCATTGGGGAAGTGACGGTAGACGTACCTCAGCGGAGCGCCGCACGTCCGCCGGACCTCCTCCACAATCCCCATCGCCTGGCGGCAGTGCGGGCAGTCGTAGCTGCCGTACTGCACCAGCGTAACCGCGGCGTCTTCCGGTCCGATACCGTGGTCTGCCGGTCCAACCGGCTCACTCAGCCTGGCCATACCTATCCCTCCTGTTCACGTACCAACCAAATCCTCTCGATACCGGACTATAGAGCCGAGCCTCGCCGGAAAGTTCCCGCTCGCTCGCGGTACTACCTCCTGGATTCGAGCGCGAGGGCCGCAGCAATCCCATCCATGAGGAGATCCACCACCTGGGCGGCCACTATCTCTTGCGGGAGCCTGGTTGCGCTGGTGCTCCATTCTACGGCAGCCCCGAACAGCGACCAACTGAGGACAGAGGCAATCCTCTCCGGCGGGATTCGTCCATCCCTGTTCTCCGGCAGTTGCTGCATCAGCCAGGCCAGGATGAAGCCGTACAGCTCCTCCTGGACCACCGCGTTCACCAGAGGGTGGTGATCCCCAATGGACTTGGGACACCGGCGGACAGTGGTGTTGATGAAGTCACACATTAGCAGGACGAGCACGCGCAGGTTGTTCTTGCTGAGCGGCGATGACGGTGATAGGTTAGCCGCAAGCGCGGCCTGGATGGCGCCGCGGAAGGCCGCATCGACCAGCGCGTCTTTATCCCGGAAGTGAGCGTAGAATGTGGCCCGGTTCAGGGTTGCCCGTTTTGTGATGTCCTGCACGCTGATGGAGCGCATGTCCTGCGTTGCGGCGAGCTCATGGAACGCCTGCAGCAGTAGCTGGCGCGTCCGCTTCACGCGTGGGTCATTCTCATTGACCGGAGATGTCATTCGCCTCCCCTCCACTGTCTCATGTTTCTCGACAGTTGCCCGCCTCCGTTGCCTACGCAACAGGAGACCCATTCTGACGGTTGACTCGCCCGTCTCGGCCTCAGTAGATTGTAGCGTAACAGATGGCGCTTATACGACAAGTGCCGATTACAAG
>CAYNFH010000026.1:0-482 GCA_964396385.1 uncultured Chthonomonadaceae bacterium
AAGTGCTGCCACAACCAGCGCATCCGGCTTACCCCTTACGAGCTTCTGCGCCTTGCACGCAATCGCGGTATCTCCACAGGCGATCTTATCGCCTCGGGTACCGACGAAGGCGGAACGATACTCCGGTTCGCCGTCCATGATGAGGATGGTATCGCGTGCGTGTTCCTCGGGCCGGAAGGTTGCACTGTCCATCCAGACCGCCCGCTCGCCTGCCGGCTCTATCCCCTCGGCCGTTACGTGGCGGCGGACGGCTCAGAGACGTATGCCCAGCTTCCTGGACACCCCGAGTCGGCGGGCATATTTGGGGCGCCTGACGCTCTTGCGCCGGCCGATACGGTGGGCGCCTACGTCGACTCGGCCGTGGCGGCAGCGGATATCGGAGCTGGCGGCGCGGCGATCTCGAACTTTGAGGTGGGCTGGGACTTCTCCCCCACCAACAAGCCAAACGATACCTACCATATCGGAGGGGCGGATCGGTTCTC
>CAYNFH010000026.1:492-41435 GCA_964396385.1 uncultured Chthonomonadaceae bacterium
CGCAGGGCGTCCAGCGATATCACCACGCAAACGCGAAGTACTTCGACCTGTTCCAGCGCCTGGTCAAGCTGCTGACCGCCGCTGCTCAAGCCCAGGGAGATGAGGAAGGGGCATCCGGGGATGTTACCTGGACCGTGGAGGATGCTGCCGGATGGATGGACGCGGATGCCGTTGTGGCGCGGTACTGCGCCATCCACGGGTTGGAGCTCCCGACGGACGTCGAAAGCCAGATGGACTTGCACATCCGGGCCATGGAAGAATGGGCCGACAACCTGGAGCGGGAAACTGCAGGGCCCGGCGGCTAGGTCTAATACATACGTAGGGCCTCTCACGGGCTGCGGACCGTTGGGAGGCTAACTCCTGAAATAGCACGAGGGGCCGGAGATCTCCGGCCCCTCATTGCAACGGGATTATCCGCGGATCACTGCGCCGCCATGGGAGTGACGGTGTGGTCCCGGTGGTTGTTCAAGCGCGAGCATCGCGGGCAGCGAGACTTCTGCGAGCTCTCTTCCGGCTGGTATATCGTCCCGCAAGTGCAGAATACGGGCACAACCTCGCCCTCTTCCAGATACACCTCGCCAGGTCCAAGGACTATCATGAAGCGTCTCCACGTTGAGAAGTTAAATGAACGCCCGCTCGGCTACATATAGAATATGCCACGAGCGGCCGGATTTGTGCAACTGTGCGTCTAGCGCAGGGAGCCTCTGCGCACATTTACCCACATAACGAACAAGACCCTTTGCTAGTTCCCGCAACCGCAGTCGCGTTTCCAGAGACGGCCATGGGAGGGACCCCGGTGCCGTGCAGCGAAGAGAGGCGCACAAGAAACTCGGCTTCAGGGACAGGGGAGGACAACCATGCTGATGGGTGTAGAGCGCCTGGTGGAACTGGATGGCATCCGGTGCAGCGGATTGACGGGAGCGGGGCCGGACGAGATTCGGCAGGCGCTGGAGGCGGGCGATATCGGTCCGCTTGCGTCCACGGATGGGCACTTTGCAGGCGTTGCGCGCGAGGAGCAGACGGTGAGGCTCGGCCGCACTATCGGCGTTCCGCTGCGATACTTCGTGGCGAAGATGTTCCACGGCCCCTTCCTGGTCACGGCGGATCGCATCGACCGGCTCTTCGGCTGGTGCCGGGAGCAGAAGATAGGTTGGCAGTTCGACCCGCTCTACACGCGCATGGTCCCCGCGCACTACCTGGTGGAGATCGACCAGATAGGCTGCCCGGACCCCGCACCGCGGTACCAACGCTTCTTCGACCCGCCGGTAGGGACAGGACCATCGGATCCGGAGGAGGCCGGGGCGGCTTACGTGCGGGCGGCGTATGATGCGCTGCTGACGTGGCTGCGCTCTGTGCCGGAAGGTGAGCCGATTGCAGTCGCTTTCTCGGGCGGTGTCGACAGCACATCCGTGCTGCTGCTGGCGCGCCATGGGCTGCGGGAGCTGGGCCGGAACGAGGGGTTGCTGCGGGCGTTCACGCTAGACCTGGGCGGCGGTCCGGATGCGGCGCAGGCGGAGCAGATGGCCAGTGAGCTGGGGCTGGAGGGCCAGTGGGAGCGCGTGCAGGTTCCCGCCGATCGGGTGGACCTGGAGGAGGCGATCCGCACCATCGAGGACTATCATCCTCTGGACGTTGAGTGTGCCGCGATGGGGCTGGCGCTGCTGGGAGCGGTCCGTGAGCGGTACCCATCGCTCAAGTACCTACTGGACGGCGACGGCGGGGACGAGAACCTCAAGGACTACCCGCTGGAGGACTCCGACCTCACCCTCTCCAGCGTCCTGCGGAATCCGCTGCTGTATCAGGAGGGGTGGGGTGTAGACGCCATCAAGCACAGCCAGACCTACTCCGGCGGACTCTCACGATCGTACGTCCGCACGTACGCACCTGGGCAGCGGCATGGGTTCACCTCCTTCTCGCCCTACACGGTCCGGTCCGTCATCGCCGCCGCCGTTGCTATTCCGTTCGAGACGGTGCTGAGCGGGAGCGTGGGGCGGCTCTATACGCTCAAGCAGGACGTAGTGCGCGCGGGGGTGCGCACGGTCACCGGCATCGATATGCCTGTGTCCCCCAAGCGCCGCTTCCAGGAGGGGGCAGGCGGCGACTCGTACCGCCGGTGGCGTGTTGGGAAGGGCTGGTGCCGGCAGGTTTTCCTGCGCCAGTGGGAGGACCGGCTGCGTGAGGCTTGGGACAGTCCGGCGGAGCGGATTTCGGGAAATGCTGTGCCTGCGGGAGGGAGAGAGTAAATGGGTAAGTGGGTAAATGAGTGTACATCGGATTCCGGAAGGTACACCCATTTACCAGCACACCCACTTACTACGGGCCCTTATCCGGTCCGGCCCCAAGAACGATCCCGCTGGATTCTGGAGCGACGGGGGCCAAAGAGCCGTCTGGACCCACGGACGCCCTACGCGTTCCTCTGGGAAGCGGAGCTGGGAGCGGACGGTGAGCCGGTCCCCACGGCGACCATCTTCCTGACCAACCGCGAATGCCCGTTCCGCTGCCTCATGTGCGATCTGTGGCGGAACACGCTGGACGACAGCGTGCCCGCGGGGGCGATCCCGGCACAGATCCGATACGCGCTCGAGCGGCTGCCCGCCGCGCGGCAGGTCAAGCTGTACAACGCCGGCAGCTTCTTCGACCCGGCGGCCGTCCCCCCGGCGGACTACGAAGCAATCGCCGCGGAGACGGCGGGCTTCGAGCGCGTCATCGTCGAGAGCTACCCGGCCTTTCTGGATGAGCGAGCCGAACGGTTCCAGGGACTGCTTGCTGGACGGCTCGAGGTGGCTATCGGGCTGGAGACGGTCCATCCGCACGTGCTGGAGCGGCTCAATAAGCGGATGACCGTGGACGACTTCCGGCGGGCGGCGGCGTTTGTGACAGAGCGCGGTATGGACCTGCGGGTGTTCCTGCTGGTACGTCCGCCCTTTATGTCCGAAGCGGAAGGGGTGGAGTGGGCCTGCCGGTCGCTAGACGAGGCGTTTGCCTGCGGAGCGAGTGTCTGTTCCTTGATACCCACGCGCGACGGCAACGGAGCGATGGAGGCGCTTGCGGACACAGGAGAGTATGCGCCTCCGCGCCTGCGCTCGCTGGAGGCCGCGATGGAGTACGGGCTGCGGCTGGGGCGAGGGAGGGTGTTTGCGGATCTATGGGACATCCAGCGGTTTCATGATTGCCGATGCTCGGAGGCGGTTGCGGAGCGGCTGGCGGAGATGAACCGCACGCAGCGAATCCCGGCGCCGCTGAGCTGCGAACTGTGCGGGGCCCAAACGTGACCGGCGGATTTGATCTGGTGGTAGTGGGCTCGGGCTTCGGGGGCTCGTTGCTGGCGATGATCGCGCGGCGGCTTGGGCTCTCGGTAGCGCTGGTGGAGCGCGGCAGACATCCGCGGTTCGCCATCGGGGAGTCCACCTCTCCGCTGGCCAACCTGCTCTTGGAGGAGCTGGCGGAGCGCTACGACCTTCCGCGGCTCAAGCCGCTGACCTCCTACGGCCCTTGGCAGCGCACTTACCCGGAGGTGGTCTGCGGTCTCAAGCGGGGCTTCACCTTCTATCACCATCGGCCGGGCCGGCCGTTCGGGCGGGACCCGGAGCGCGTTGACCAGCTCATGGTAGCCGCCAGCCCGTGTGACGAGGTAGCGGACACGCACTGGCTGCGCTCGGACGTGGACTGGTTCTTTGTGCAGAAGGCTGTGGCTACCGGCGTGGAGTACCTGGACGAGACAGGGCTGAGCGGTGCTGAGCGGATCACCGGGTGGACGCTGACCGGCGACCGGAAGGGGCAGCCGGTGAAGCTCACTGCGCGGCTGCTGGTCGACGCCACGGGGCCCCGAGGGTTTCTGAGCCGCGCGCTCGGCATTGCGGACGCGGGCTTTGCCGGCTACCCACCAACGCAGACGCTGTACTCCCACTTTGTCGGCGTACGCCGGTGCGAGGAGCTGCCGCCATTCGGGGTAGACGGTGAGCCGCCCTATCCGCCGGATGATGCCGCGCTTCACCACGTGTTCGACGGCGGATGGATGTGGGTGCTGCGGTTCGGCAACGGCGTCACTAGCGCGGGGTTCGCCCTGGAGGAGCGACTGGCCCAGGAGGTTGGGGCCGCGGATGGACCGGCGGCGTGGGACCGGCTGCTGGCGCGGTACCCGTCCATCGGAGAGCATCTGCGCGGCGCGGAGCCTATCCGGCCGTTCACCTACGCGCCACGTCTGGTCTATCGTGCCGCGCGCGCTGCCGGGGAGGGGTGGGCGATGCTGCCCTCCGCGGCAGCGTTTGTGGACCCGCTGCTGAGTACAGGCATGCCGCTGACGCTCCTGGGCATCGAGCGGCTGGCACGGCTTTTGGAATACGCCACTATTGATAGCCGGCTCGACAGAGGGCTGGAGGAGTACGGGGAGGCGACGTTGAGCGACGCGGACTGGACTGCCGCCTACATCGCCGCATGCTACGCCGGTATGAAGGATTTCCCTACCTTCGCGGCGCTCACGCTGTTCTATTTCGCCGCCGCGAGCTACAGCGAGATGGCGCGGCGTCTCCGAAGGCAGCCCGCGCCCCGCTTCCTGGCCTCCGACCGCGCGGACTTCGCCCCGGCGATGGTCCGCTGCCGGAGCCATGTCCTGGCGGGATGCGGTCTCTCTACACACGACGTGGCGGGGGCCATCGAGCCGCTGAACGTGACCGGCCTGGCGGACGAATCGAAGCGCAACTGGTACCCGGTGGACCTTCAGGACGTCGTTCGGAACGCGGACAAGCTGGGGTTCACGCGGGAAGAGATGACCGGCATCCTTGCTGCGGCTCCCTGGGCGCAGACAACGGTCAACGCCTAACGGCTGACCCGGAAAGGGGTCGTTCCATGTTGGACGTAGCTTGCCTGGGAATACTGGTCGCCGACCTGCTGGGGCGTCCCATCGACAAGCTGCCGCCGCGCGGAAGGCTGGGGCTGGTGGAACAGATGACCCTCCAGGTAGGAGGCTGCGCCGCCAACACGGCCATCGACCTGGCTCGCCTGGGAGTGGAGACGGCCGTGCTGGGGAAGGTGGGGACGGACGGCCTCGGCGAGTTCGTGCTGCGCACGCTGGAGCGGGCGGGGGTTCACACGGAGAGCGTGGTGCGGGATCCTGCTGTGGGCACCTCCGCAACCATGGTGATGGTCGATTCGGAGGGTGAGCGCACCTTCCTGCACCATCTGGGCGGCAACGCGCACTACCGTGCCGATGAGGTGGCGTGGGACGCCATCCGCAGCGCGCGCATCCTGCACGTGGCGGGCGCGCTGGTGATGCCGGCCCTGGACGGTGCGCCTATGGCGAACGTGCTGCGTAAGGCGAAGAAGGCCGGCGCGATCACGTCGCTGGACACCGTGTGGGATGCCACGGGCAAGTGGATGCAGACGCTCCGGCCCTGTCTTCCCTACGCCGATTACTTCCTGCCGAGCCTCTCGGAGGCGCAGGAGATCACCGGCCAGCATGAGCCGCGGGATGTCGCTTGCGCTTTGCGTGAGGAGGGAGTGCAGGTTGTCGCCATCAAGCTGGGCGAGCGCGGCTGCCACGTGCAGACGGAGGACGCCGAGCTCCGCGTGCCGGCGCACTGCGTGGAGGCCGTGGACGGTACCGGCGCCGGCGACGCCTGGGACGCGGGCTTTCTCTGCGGCGTTCTGAAGGGGTGGGACCTGGAGCGCACCGCGCGCTTTGCAAACGCCGTGGGGGCCTGCTGCGTGATGGGCCTCGGAGCCACCGCCGGAGTGCGCTCACTGGAGGAGACGGAGCGGTTTGCCGCCGCGGCGGAGGCGGCCGTCGTCTCGATTAGCTGCCGGACACCCGGTAAGGTGACAGGGTGAACCCGGCGCCGGATTCATCCTTCATCCTTCATCCTTCATCCTTAAGCTTCGCCCTCACGTACCACGTGGAGGGGCCGCTGGAGCGGCCGTCCGCCGAGATCTACGCCGAGATCGCGGAGCAGGTGGAGCTGGCGGACCGGCTGGGACTTGAGTACGCCTGGTTCTCCGAGCACCACGCCCACGCGCACCACGGCCACATGCCGGTTCCCCTGCTGCTCGCCCTGCACCTGGCAGGACGGACCCGCGCCATCCGCCTCGGGACCGCCATCATCTGCCTCAATCTGCACCATCCCCTGGGCGTGGCGGAGCAGGTAACGGTTGCGGACCTCCTCTCCGGCGGCCGGATGGCGATGGGGTTCGGCAGCGGGAGCACGCCAGAGGAATTCGGGCTGTTCGGCTTGCCGGTAACCGGCGCGGAGGAGCGGCACGCGCGGTTCGAGGGCGCTCTGCGGGTGATGGTGGCGGTGTGGGACGGCAAGGTGTGTGGCGGTGAGTGTGCTGATTTCCCGGTGCCGCCGCACCGGCCGCTGCCGGCCGCGCTCCCGGACCTGAAGGGCCGCTGCTGGCTGGCGGTCAACAGCGAGGCGTCGGCGGCGATCGCGGGAAGGCTCGGGTTCAACATGATGTTCTCCCACCTGAGGACGCCGGACCAGTACCGGGCTTACCGGCAGATCTACGCCGAATCAGGGGGCAGGGGGCTGGTCGCGGCGAACCGGCCCATGTTTGTGGCGGAGGATGACGCCGCCGCCTGGCGCGAGGCAGAGCCCGCGCTCCGTACGCTGTGGCGCCGCTTCCAGCGGGAGGGGAAGATCCCGGCGGATCTGATGGAGCCGCGGGACGTGGAGAGGTTGACGGCGCACCCTATCAACTTCCTGGTCGGCGGACCGGATTCGGTGGCGCGGCAGATACGGGAGCTGCGAGAGTACGTGCCGTTTGAGGTGATGAACCTGGAGCCCCGCTGGGCGGAGCTTTCGCCTTTCCAGGTGCAGCGCACCATACGCCTGCTGGCAGAGGAGGTCCGGCCACGGATTAGAGCGTCTTTATGAGAAGCAAACCGATCTCCCTGGCTGTGCAGTGCTGCATCGGAGCCACGGCCGCAGGACAGACGGGCCCGAGCCCGTGGCATCCTCTGCACTTGAGCGTGCCAGCACTGCGTCAGCGCGCTCACTTCCACGTTCTGGTTCCGTCGCCGATGGAGCCGTTCAGAATCACCGATGCGGAGTTGGTATGGGTACCGCGCGACTCCCCCAACTTCACCCGTACAACGGAGGTTAATGGCCGGCAGGTTGTTGAGAAGCCTCTTCGAGCGCGTCAAGTCGCCTGCCTATTCTGCACGGTCAATGGGCATGGCTACGCGGCCATTCTTGAGGCCAAGACGCTGCGGCCACCGGATTCCTACCGGAACCTCCAGGAGCCAGTGGGTGAGGGATACCTCTTCTCGAAGCTTGAGATGAATTCGAGGCAGGTCTATCACCATTCACGACTTGGCACGGACTGGGGTATCGTGGCGTCGGGACTCTCTGAAGCAGAGCTAAACGGGCTGGTTCGGGCGATGGACCACTCACGGTAACCGGCGGCTCTTTTCGTGAAGCTAGATCAGCGGAATATGGAGGCTAAGGGGCACATAGGTGCGTCTTCCGAGACATGTCAAGAAGGCAGCGACGGATGCGTTCAAGCACAATGAACTCCTGGCACTCATATCGGCTGAAGATCGCGAAGATGCTGCCAAATACTATGCCGAGGTTGCCGGGCGGACCCTTGGCACCAAGTCAGACCTAGCAAGGATATACAATCTTGAGCGTGCCCGTTTCCTAAGAGGTGAGGTACAGCGAATAGCGGCCACCGCCGTGGAGTTCGCGGCGGAGATCGGGTACAAGGGTCCAGCCCTTGGAGGCAATGATGTTTAGGTTCAATGAAGGCGAACGAGTTGCGTTGTGCAGCAGCTATCCGGAGCTTGGTCTGAAAGCTGGTGATACGGGGACCATCTGGTGTTTGTATGCTACCGACCCACCACAGTACGAAGTCACGTTTCGGGATTCCGCAGGCGTTGAGTTTGACATGACAGTGGAGGAATCGGAGCTCCGCGCCATCTCGGCGGGCGAGCCCCCAAACAAGGTGGGTAAACAAAGAACCCAGGCGCAACGCCATCCGTGACTGGCGACTCGTTGGGCGCCAGGCGCTCCCATTATGGTAACTCTATACATCTCTCGGATGCCGTCCGCCATCTTTGCTCTGTAGACCCCGTGCTGGCGGGGGTGATCGAACGGGTGGGGCCGTGCGGCCTGGCGCCGCGGGAGGAGCTGAGCTACTTCGAGGCGCTGTGCCGGTCCATTGTGTACCAGCAGCTCTCGGGACTTGCCGCCGCGACCATCTACGGGCGGTTTGAGGCGCTGTTCGAGGGCGGCAAGCCCGAGCCCGCCGCGCTCCTGGAGCTGCCGGAAGAGCGCCTCCGTTCCGTGGGCCTCTCCCGCCAGAAGACGGCCTACCTGCGGGACCTGGCGGCACATTGCGTCTCCGGCGAGGTGCAGATAGACCGGCTGGCGGAGCTGCCGGACGACGAGATCATCGCGGAGCTAGTCCGCGTGAAGGGCGTGGGTCGCTGGACCGCCCAGATGTTCCTCCTCTTTCGCCTGGGCCGTCCGGACGTGCTGCCGGACCTGGACCTGGGTATCCGCAAAGCCATCCAGAACCTCTACGGCCTGGCCGAGATGCCTACTCCGGCACAGGTGCTGGAAATAGGCGCCCGCTGGCGGCCGTACGCCTCCATCGCCTCGTGGTACCTCTGGCGCAGCCTCGAACTCCGTTGACTCGCGGCGGGCCGGCGGGTATGCTTCGGCCAACCCTGTCAGGAGTGATTGAATGCCGAAAGTGCTGGTGAGCGACCCCATCGCGGAGGCCGGAATTGCACGGCTGCGCGAGGTCGCCGAGGTAGACGTGAAGACGGGCCTCCCGCCGGAGGAGCTCCAGTCCATCATCGGTGAGTACGATGCGCTGGCGGTTCGCAGCGAGACGAAGGTGACCCGGGATGTTCTCGACCGGGCGGGCCGGCTCAAGATCATCGGCCGCGCGGGCGTGGGCGTGGATAATATCGACGTCAAGGTCGCCACGGAGAAGGGCATCGTCGTCGTCAACTCTCCCGAAGGCAACACCATCGCCGCGGCCGAGCTCTCCGTCGCGATGCTGCTCTCCCTGGCGCGCAAGATTCCGCAAGCGGACGCTACCCTGCGGGCCGGCCGCTGGGACCGGAAGAAGTTTGTGGGAACGGAGGTCTACGGCAAGACGCTAGGAGTGGTCGGCCTGGGCAAGATCGGGGGCGAGGTGGCGCGGCGAGCCCGCGCGTTCGAGATGCACGTTCTGGCATTTGACCCCTTCGCAACGGAGGAGAAGGCCCAGGAGTACGGCGCGACCCTGGTCACCCTGGACGAGCTGTACCGGCGGAGCGACTTCATCACGTTTCACGTCCCTCTAAACGACCAGACGCGCGGCATGGTCTCCACACCGCAGCTCGCCCACATGAAGGATGGGGTCCGCATCATCAACTGCGCGCGCGGCGGAATCGTGGACGAGCAGGCGCTGGCGGATGCCATACGCTCCGGGAAGGTGGCGGGCGCCGCGTTCGACGTTTTCAGCAAGGAGCCGGCGGATCCGGAGAACCCGCTGCTGCACATTTCCGAGAACGTGGTTACGCCGCACCTTGGCGCCTCCACGGAAGAGGCACAGGTCAACGTCGCCATCGACATCGCGGAGCAGATTGCGGACGTGCTGCAGGGCCGTCCGGCGCGCGCGGCAGTGAATATGCCGGCGCTCTCGGCTGAGGCGCTGGCGCTGGCCCGGCCCTACCTCACGCTGGCCGATAAGATCGGCAGCCTCCACACGCAGCTATCGCGCGATCTAGATGGCCGTGGGCGGCCTATCGACGCCGTGGAGATCCTGTTCCAGGGCGACTTTGGTGGGATGCCGACGGGTCCCGTGACCCGGGCTGTGCTGTCAGGGCTGCTGTCGCCCATCATGTCGGATCCGGTGAACCTGGTGAACGCGCCGGTGATCGCCGCCGCGAGAGGCATCAAGGTGACGGAGAGCCACAGTGCCACACCCGTGGAGTACAACGCCATGCTTACCGTGCGCGCGCATTACGGCAAGGTCGAGCGCGCCATCTGCGGCACGGTCTTCGGCGCGAACGACGTTCGGATCGTCCACGTGGACAACTACCACGTGGACATTGTGCCGGAGGGGTGGATGGTGTTCACGCACCACACGGACAAACCTGGGATGATCGGGCGGGTGGGGACGCTGCTGGGCAACGAGGGCGTGAACATCGCGGGCATGAACGTGGGCCGGCAGAAGGTGGGCGGCACCGCCGTGATGGTGCTGATGGTGGATGACCCGATCAACCCGGACGTGATGCGGCAGATACGCGCCATTCCCGGGATGGAGGAAGCCCAACTCGTTCAGTTGTAGCGTGTGATTCCGAAGGAGCGGAGCGACTGAGGCATCTGGCAGCTCTCTACCGGTGCCAGCTTCCTCGCTTGCGCTCGGAATGACAACGGGACTGCCGGCGTTAACCCGTCTAGTGAACCATCTGCTCGATCAGGGCGGCGTACTTCTGCACGATGAACTTGCGCTTCACCTTGAGGGTGGGGGTCAGCTCCCCGCCCTCAATGGTAAAGGGCTGGTCTACCAGCGTAAAGCGCTTGACCCGCTCGAAGCCCGCCAGGTGACCGGATAGCCGGTCCAGCTCATCCCGGTACAGCTTGCGCGTCTCCGCGCGGCGGACAAGCTCGCCTACGTCGCTGGTGGGCAGCTCGTTGTCCCTGGCCCAGGCGCGCAGCCGGTCGAAGACGGGAACCAGGATTGCCACTACGGTGGCGGCGCGGTCGCCCAGGAGCACCGCCTCCTGGATGAACGGGCTCTCCTTGAGCCGCGCCTCGATGGGCTGCGGAGCGACATTCTTGCCGTTTGCCAGGACGATGATATCCTTCTTTCGGTCGGTTATCCTCAGGAACCCGTCCGGAGTCAGCTCGCCTACGTCGCCGGTGTGGAACCAGCCCTCCTTGTCGATAGCTTCCGCCGTATCGTCCGGCTTGCCGAAGTAGCCGCGCATAAGGCTGGGACCGCGGCTCAGGATCTCGCCGTCCTCGGCGATCGTTACCTCTATGCCGGGAATGGGCGGGCCCACGGTGCCGAGCTGACGCCGGTCCGGCCTGTTGAGTGCGATGACCGGAAGCTCGGTCAGCCCGTATCCCTGGAGCATGGTGACGCCGATGGCGTCGAAGAACAGGTTCGTGCTGCTGCTCAGTGGCGCGCCCCCCGCGACGAAGTATCGGACCCTCCCGCCCGTGACCCTCTCCCGGATAGCGAGCAGCACCAGCCGGTCCGCCAGAGCGTACTGCAGCGCAAGGAGGGGACCCAGCCCCCGGCCGTTGGTCCGCCGCTCCGCCACGCGCATGCCCACGGCCAGCGCCCAGTCAAAAAGTCGCTTCTTGTTAGGCGGAGCCTTGGCCGCGTGCTCCAGCACCTTCTCCTGCATGTTCTCGTACAGCCGCGGGACGCAGAGGAAGATGGTGGGCCGGACAATCCCGAACTCGCTCGCGATCGCGAACAGCCCCTCCGAGTAGACAATGCGCGCGCCAAGGTAGAGTGGGAGGTAGTGCCCGCCCACGCGCTCCACGATGTGGCTGAGGGGCGCGAAGGAGAGGAAGACGTCGTTCTCATCCAGATTGACGAGCTCGCTCGCCACCAGGGAGGTGTGGAGCAGGTTGCGGTGCGTGAGCATGGCGCCCTTCGGGTCGCCGGTGGTACCGGAGGTGTAGATGAGGGTGGCGATGTCGTCCGGAGAGACGGATTCGGCGATGGCGTCGAGGGCGGAATCGGAGAGATTTTCAATTTTCAATTTTCCATTTTCAATTGAGGAGCCCTCGAGCAGCGATCCGAACTGGAGGATTCCATCGCCCTGGGCGTCCATGGAGACAATGTGGTCCAGCGTGCGGACGTTCGGGCGGAGATCCAGGGCCTTGGCGAGCTGCTTCTTGTCCGAGACGACCAGCACCCGGGCGGCGGAATCGCGCACCAGGTACTCCACCTGCGCAGCGGGGAGCGAGGGATAGATGGGCACGGTGACCACGCCCATGCACTGCGCGGCGAGATCCGTGATGGCCCACTCCGGCCGGTTCTCGGAGAGGATGGCGACGCGGTCGCCCTTTTTGACGCCAAGGCCCGCCAGTGCGCGCCGGAACGCCCGCACCTGCTCCCACAGCTCGGCATAGGTGAGGAAGGTGATCTCCTCGCCCTTCTTACGACCCAGCGCCGGCCGAGAGCCGAATCGCTCCACCGTACTCTTCAGCATTGTGCAGATGGTGGGACCCGCCATGAGACACCTCCGGTGTGGGAGTTGGCTATTGGATATTGGGTGTTTGGACGGATTCTGGATCCCAACACCTGATACAGGCACATTATACGCCTGGCTGCCGCGCGCTTCCTGGGGCGAACGGCCCATTCTGCGGCGCCCTATGGTCCTGGAATCCAGGGACTGAAGGGTACGTTAGGGCCCGAGACGGGGGAGGGCGGTGACCTGGGATTCGTATGCCGGCTGGCCGTCTACGTAGATGATGAGGCGCCAGGTGACTTGGTCATAGGGGTTCGGGAAAGCGGCATCCGGGATAGAGAGCGTCAGGTCCGGAAAGTCCTGCGGGTCCGTTTGTGCCTCAAACGAGCTGCTGACGCTCAACTGGCCATCCGAGTTCTGGTACGGCGCCTCGTCCGGCCGCGCTTTGAGCGGCGTTGTCCTATCCGCCCCGTAGAAGAGCGCCGCCACCTGTCCACTCTTTCCCGCCGCGCCGGTCACCCGGAACGCGACGTGGATCTGGAGCCCAGCGGGCTGCGACATAGTAGCCGGAACGTGCAGGACGCGGAACGCCTGGACGGCGGCGGCCGCGCCCGATTGCGGCGCGGCGGTTGGCTGCGCCTGGGGAAGCTGTGCGTCCACCGGCACGGTCTCGCCGCCCGGCACCTCTACGCTCTTATCCCACTCTCCGTAGGCCGAATCCGATGGGACGAGCCGCAGAGCATGCTGCCCGGCGGCCACTCTCGGGATGTCCAGAGGCGTCACGCCGCGCTGCTCCCCATCCAGCCAGACGGCGACTCCGGCCGGCGTGCTCGTGACGTGCAGACCTCCGAGCGAAGGCTGGGCCACGGGCTGGGTTACTGGGGGCAAGGGAGCGGGCGCCACCGCGTGCGGAGAATGTGCGTGGCGGCCCGTGGCAAGCGCGAACACGGCGACCGCCCCCAACAGCACGCTCAACCCGGAAAGGATGACGGCGGCAGTGCGGGGGCCGCGAGAAGGATGTGTGGATGAGGGGGTGAAAGGGTGAGGGGGTGAATCCGGGGACGTGAGTCGTGAGTCGTGAGTCGCGAGACCGCGATCCTGCGGGCCGGGACGGCGCCCGGCCCCTACAGCGGCGGTTGCGGGTAGGGATGCCCGAATCGCTATGAGCCGGTCGCGTACTTTGGCGGCGTTCTGTATCCGCTTATCGATGTCCATCTCCAGACACCGGCTTATCAGCGCATCGAGCTGCGCGGGCAGCGATTTGTCCAGGCTGCGGACGGAGGGGAACTTGAAGGGCGCCGGCGCGGGGTCACGACCTGTAACCAGATGGTGGAGAGTCGCGCCGAGGGCATAGATGTCGGAGCGCGGGTCGGTCTGGGTGCGGCCGTACTGCTCGGGAGGGGAGTAGCCGGGGCTGCCGTAGAGGAGCGTGTCTTTGGCCGCCCCGGACTGAAACCGGCGGGCGATGCCGAAGTCGATCAGCTTCACTTCGCCGTCCGTGGTGATCATCACGTTGGCCGGTTTCATGTCGCGAAAGACGATCGGCGGGTCCTGCGCGTGAAGGTATGCCAGCGTGTCCGCAAGCTGAATGCCCCAGTCCAGGGCCTGGAGCAGGGGCTGCGGCTGTCCGTTGGCGGCATTGATGCGCTCCTCCAGTGTCTCCCCGGTGACGAACTCCATCACAAGGTAGCAGCGCTCGCCTTCCACGAAGTAGTCGGTTACGCGCGGGAGGTTGGGATGCCTTAGCTGGGCCAGGAGCTTGGCCTCGCGCTCGAACTGCTGGATGGCGGCGGCCCGCTCCTCCTCCGTCGCGTCCCGCTCGGATAGCTCCTTGACGGCGACGATGGTGTCGATGCGCGTATCGAGCGCTCGATACACCGTGCCCATACCGCCGCGGCCGACGGCGGCAAGCACTTCGTATCGGCCGCCCAGCAGCGACCCTTCCGACAAGCGATCCGATGGCAAACGGCTCTCCCGAGCGAAGAATTGGAGTGATGGAGCGTTGGAGCTATGTGATCCGGATTCCGGGCCACAACTCCAATACTCCCTTACTCCACCACTCCGGTGTGCTCCAACGCTAGGACTGCGGATAGATGTCCTTGTTACACGAAAACATGGGCCGGCGGAGCTGGAAGTAGGTCTTCCGCTTAATGTGCCCATCGGCCCAGACCATGTTGCTTCCATCCCGGTGCAGAAAATGGAAGTGGTCGCGCAGTGACTGGATGTCCGGCGGAATGTTGAGCCAATCGTACGGCTGGAGGAAATTGCACCACGGCGCGAACGCTTCATGCTCCCAGGCGACTACGGTTCCCGACGAATCCTCGACCTCGGAGTCCGAAGTGCCCAGGTAGTCGTTGGTCTGGGTCAACGGATCGAACACTACGTACTTGCTCATAGGACCGTACTCGCCGGGATAGTACTTCGGAACCGACTGCTGGGCGGAGACCGGGTTCCAGTAGTTGGCGCAGACGGCCATCTGCCACTCAGACGGCATACTGGGGCAGCGCTTGATGCCCTCATTCCGGATATACGGGTCCAGTGCGCCCGGATGCGGCGGGTGCCTGGCCGGCTGGGTCACGTCGCCGAGCGGAGGGTTGACGTTGTTATTGTCGTATCCCAGCCAGGGCTGCGCGGGGGAGTAGCTCGGCCCCGGCTGACCCGCGCAGAGGACGGGGCACCAGGTCTCGTCGGCGTCAGTTACGTACATGCGCATGGCCAGGCCTATCTGGCGCATGTTGCTGGCACAGGAGATGGCGCGAGCCGATTCGCGCGCCTGCGCAAAGACGGGAAACAGGATGCTAGCCAGGATCGCGATAATGGCGATAACCACGAGGAGCTCGATGAGGGTGAAGGCGCTGACCTGCGGATTTTCGATTTGGTGCTGGAAGGGAGCATCTCGCGCTGTATGGCCCGAATACCTGAGCGCGTGAACTCCAGCACACCGAATGGGGGGCCGGCGGTACGGAGTGGACAGCCGCATAGAGCATCTCTCCTGTTCGAACCGGGGAGGCGACGGACTGAAGTTCCATGCCGCCTGCCCACAGTCCTGCAAAGAAGGTGAGAGGTGAGAGGTGAGGGGTGAGAGGCCGGAATAGGGCGAAGTCAAGGGATTCCGAGGACGGTGGCCAGGTTAGTGGGGTCGTCACAGAGGAGCTCAGGCTGTTCGGCCAGAAGCAGGTCGCGAGGAGCCGCTCCCCAGGTCACCGCACAGCGGCGGACTCCGGCGGCGCGGCCCGCCCGCAGATCGTGGACCGTGTCGCCGATAAATATCGCCTGGCCAGGGGGCCGGTCCAACCAGCGCAAGGCCAGCAGCACCGCTTCCGGATCCGGCTTGGGTCGGGTGACGTGGTCCGCGGACACGACCGCATCCAGGAATGGCTGGATGCCGAGCCGGGGTAGTGTGTTCGCCAGCTCCTCCTCGTTCTTGGAGGTGACGAGCCCCGTGGGATGGCCCGCTTGACGCCCTTGGATGAGCGCGTCGATGGCCGGTTGAACGATCCGCTCGCGGTTGCGGTTAGCCTCGTAATAGCGAATAAACTCCTCCTCCATCGCGGAGGGGTCTACCCCGCATGCGGCTGGATCACCGAGGACGCGCACCTGCTCGGAGAGGGGCGTCCCGATGATGGCGCGGATCTCCTCCGGCGGCAGCGTCCGCCCCATGAACCGCCGGTAGACGTGGTCCAGAGACTCCACGATGAGGCTGGTGGTGTCGATGAGCGTCCCGTCGATGTCCCACAGGAATGCAATCACTGCTACAAGATGTCGACTTCCGGGACGCCGCGATGGACCTCGCCGATGAGGCCGGCGGACTCGCCCGATCCGGTCAGCCTGGTGAGTGCCTCACTGGCGTACTCCGGCGCGACGATCAGCACGAATCCGATGCCCATGTTAAAGGTACGGAACATCTCGGAATCCGGCACACGCCCCAGCTCCTGGATCAGATGGAAGATAGGCGGAGCGGTCCACAGGAGACGGTCGATGGTAACGCTGCAGTCCGGGGGAAGAATGCGTGGGATGTTGTCGTAGAACCCGCCTCCGGTGATGTGTGCCATGCCCTTGACCGGCAGCGCATCCAGCAGCGGCAGCACGGAGCCGGTGTAGCACCGGTGCGGGGCCAGCAGAGCGTCGGCAACAGATGGGCCACCCAGAGCGGTGGGGGTCGATTCCAGGGGCAGGCCCGCTTGTTCAAAGAGTACGTGCCGGGCGAGTGAGAAGCCGTTGGTGTGCAGGCCGCTGGAGCCCAGGCCGATCACCTTGTCGCCGGGCGCGATGGCGCGGCCGTCTACGATCCGGTCCCGCTCCACGATGCCTACGATACAGCCGGCCAGGTCGTACTCGCCCTCCGGGTAGAGACCAGGCATCTCCGCCGTTTCGCCCCCAATGAGCGCGCAGCCCGCCTGCTTGCATCCCTCGGCCGCGCCCCGCACCACTTCCACCAGCACGTCCGGAGAGAGCCGGGCCGTGGCAAAGTAGTCCAGGAAGAAGAGCGGCCGGGCCCCCTGGACCAGGATGTCGTTGGCGCAGTGGGCGACCAGGTCCGCGCCCACCGTTTCGTGCTTGCCGACGGCCACCGCCACCTTTACTTTGGTGCCGACACCATCGATACTGGAGACCAATACGGCGTCCCGGTACCGCTGCCAATCCACCGCGAAGATCCCGCCGAAGCTGCCCACGTCCGTGAGCACGCCGGGGGTGAACGTGGAGCGGACGTGGTCCCTCATGCGGAGCACGGCCGTGTTCATCGCGTCGATGTCCACGCCCGCGTCGCGGTAGGTGGTTGGCCGGTCAGACATTAGGTGAGAGGTGAGAGGTGAGGGGTGAGAGGTAGGAATTCATCCTTCATCCCTCATCCTTTAGCTTGCCAGGTACTGCCGGAAGGTGACGCCCTCCGCCAGCGAGCCCTCGAAGCGGCCGATGATCTCCGTCCCGCGCGTAACGGTGCCGGAGACCTCGCCGCTGGGCTCGATCCGCATGCGGCCCACGTTGCCACGGTTATCGGAGAGGGAGGCGGAGCCGTAGACCTGGGTGCGCGGGCGAGCGGTGATCAAAAGGTTGCCGTTGAATTCCAGGTCGGATTCAATGCTGGCGAAGTAACCATTGTCGAACCGGATGGAGATGGTGTCCGGCGTGCGCATGTGCACTCTTGGGCCGCTGAATCGGGAAGAGCTGAGGCGGCGGCTTCCGGACACGCGGGCCACACCGGGGATCTCGACATCGAACTGCCAGCGGGCTTCGGGCTCGTGCGCCGTGGTGATAACCGTGGCGGTAGCGCCCCCGCGGTCACTGCCGATCTTACGCTCGTAACCGATGGCATCGATGGCGGGCGGCCCTGTAATGCCGGCGGCAGCTTGATGCGCCACGTTGATCAGGTAGGCGGCGCAGCCTGCCAGGGCGTTTTCGCTCTCGGTGATCCCGTACTGGGCCGCGTCCTCCAGATGTCGGGCGTCCAGCAGCGCGGTCCCCAGCCGCTCCGCGGCGTTGATGCGCTTACTGCCCACGTAGCGTGCGCCCGCGGTCGCCACCGCCGCGCCACCTGCTACGGCGGCCACGCCAATGGCGCGCCTCAGTATGGTGTTAAGCATTCTGTTGTCCTCCTCCGGTAGCGGCGAGCCATCGCGGCCGCCGCAGTTGACAGACGAGCAGGCGCGAGGGACGGTTTCCCCACTTCCCGGAGCGGTGGATTCAGAGATAGGATACCCGCAGAACGGAAGGGGCGAGGGGAAGACTCCGGAGTCGAGAGTCTGGAGTCGAGAGACCGGATTCCGGAATCGCCGGGTCGCCACATCTCCGCGTCGGTTCGTCTACCGGGCGCAGCGGAAGCCGACGGGCAGGAAGTACATGAGCTGCGGTCCGGGGATGGCGGTTACCTCGGCACGGTCGACCGGTATATCGAGGGCCATCTCCCGGCGGAAGTGGTGGGGCATCGCCGTCCACACCTGAAACCCCGCCGGGCGGTTGAACGGCCCGTACGGGTTCTGCCCGCGGAGGGTCATCGCAGCCGTCTCCTGAGCGTCGCCGGTCATGGCCAGCCGCCAACCCACAATCGGCCACATGAACTGCGTGGTCTCGCTCAAGTTCGACCAGAGCAGCAGCTCCTCGTTGGTGGGTCCAATCATCTCTCGGCGGAACAGACGAGACAGGGCGGGCAGGCCGCGCGAGTCGTACACCGCCCGGATCTGCTGCGGCAGCCACGGCTGATCCTGCTTCGGCTTGGCCGGGATCCACTGCATCTCCATGTACCTCGCGTTGCCCATGGCGGGCAGGCCGGGTGTCGGCATCACCAGCTCGGAAGCGTTCAGCCCCATGTCCATGGCGCCGCAGGGGCTGACGTCGTACTCCCGCGTTCCTACCGGCCGGACATAGAACGGCTCGCGCCACATGTTCCAAACCTCGTCGAACACGCTGTTGATCGCCTGGAGCGACCACTGGGACACCTCGAGCATGCCCCGGTTCTGTGCAATCCAGGGCAGCCGGTTCCAGCCGCCGTAGAAGGTCCCCTGCTGCTGAAGCTCCCGATGCTCGCGCAGGAACTCGCTGTGGAGGGCCGTCACCTTCTCCCAGGCGCTCTGCCGGTCATGAATGTAGTTTGCCGCCCACGTGGAAGGGACCGCGTCCCCCCGTGGTCCGAACGCGGCCATGCACCACTCGTACGGCGTGGGGAGCCGCTTCCCGCGCCAGTGCGCGTATCCAATAGCGCCGGGCAGCGGCACGCCTAAGACGGGGCAGCGCGCCAGCTCGGAAGGGAATGGAGGCTCCGTGGGGTACTCGGCCCACGTCCATGGATAGTAGTTGCTGCGGAAGCCGAGCCGCTTCTTGTCTGCCTTAGGAAGGCTGAGCCAGTAGGCCAGGTACTCCTCGTTCGTGACCTCGAACTCATCGATCTGGAAGGGAGCTACGCTGGCCAGCGCCCCGCCTTCCATGTCCGGCTGCTCCGTCTGGACGGCTAGGGGCAGGAAGAGCCGTCCGCCGGATACCTCTACCATGGGGCTGAATCGGACACCGGCCTCCTCCGGGGGAGTCAGCGGCTCCGCGGTTGGCAGGGGTGTGACGCAGTTGGTGGTTCGGTCCAGGGCAGACATAGAGGCCATCCGGGCGACCGGACCCGTGGACGTGGTCACCATGCCGATGGCGTAGCCGTGTGGACCAACCACCGCGGCCCCCCACTCCGCCTTCGGGATGGGCTGGATGAATTGGACGGATGCCGACTTCCTATCCACTTCGCTCGTGGGCGTGAGCCGCGCCTCCTGCCGCTGAGGACGGCTAAAATGGCCTGACGCGAGATCCCAGACGCTCCAGACCACCTGCACCGGATCCTCCGGCTTCAGCGCGTCCGGCAGGAGCGTCAGGAGCGCCGGGGCGTTGAAGTCATCCAACTTTAGGACTGCGTACGGCGCGTCCTTGGGAAAGAAGCGAGGCCGGCGCCCCGGCGCCCGTTTCTCCTTCGGCGTGCCAGGATTGGTGATGACCGTGACGGCCTGCTGCCCGGCGGTCTCGGACTGCCCGGCCACGCGCATGGAGTAGGAGAAGAGGTCGGCGGGCGCGAGCACAAAGCCGTCCGAGCGGAGCAGGAGACCGTTGCCGTGCCGTGCCTGGCGCGTGGCCCCGTCTCGAGCGGTGTTGACCACCTCGATTCCGACTAGCGCCTGGTCGATACTGCCGAGCAGCGGACCGGTGTCCTGGCGAACGCCTCCCACGTCTGTGGCCTGCTGGAGAGGGGCGGAACGTGCCGGTATAAATAGCAGGAAAAGACAGGGGAGAAGGGTGAAGAGCTCGCGAATACGGTTCCGGATCATGCCAATTGGACTTTCGTAGTGGAGCGGTGGTTACAGTCGGTTTCAGGGTGCCGCGGTCGTACGGCGGCCCAAATCACGGGAACAACCGGGCCGTCCTGGCCGTCCTATGTCCAGCTATACGCTAAGACGGCCTCGATTAAGTACCGCATATCGGCGGAAGTGTTTCGCCCTGCCCACGCAGGCAGTACGCGTCAGTTCCTCGCTTCGTTTATGTTTGGTTTCAATGCGCTAAGCTCGCGCGTCCGGCGCACTGCCCGGCCGCCGCCGCGCTCTCACGAAGGAGATTTTGCATGAGCGTTGACTTCGACCTGATAGTCGCATCCCACCTCCGCTGGAGCTTCGTCTGGCAGCGACCTCAGCAGCTACTCTCCCGCCTGGCGTGCCATCGCCAGATCCTATTCGTGGAAGAGCCCGTTTACATCGACTCCGCTTCGGAAGACGCCGTGCCGGAGCTGGAGCAGGTAGCGGACAACATCACCGTTCTCAAGCCCCAGGTAATGCGCCCCGAGCGCGAGGGCACTCCCATCTGGGAAGACCACGCCAACATTGCGCGCCAGGTTCGCTACGCCATGAGGCTGCTGCGCATCCGTGACCGCGCGCTGTGGTTCTATACGCCTCTCCCGGAGTTCCTTCTCCATGCCGTGGAGCCGGACCTGATGGTCTACGACGTGATGGACGAGCTCTCCAATTTCAAGTTCGCACCGCCGCAGCTCCGGCAGCAGGAGGCGCGATTGCTGCGCCGGGCCGATGTTGTGTTCACCGGCGGCGCGAGCCTGTATGAGGCCAAGCTGCCGTTCAACCCCAACACGCACCTGTTTGCCAGCGGGGTGGATGAGGCCCACTATGCAACCGCGTGCGATGACGCTACTGCGGTGCCGGAGGCGGTGTCGCGTATCCCGACGCCGCGCGCCACCTACATCGGCGTGATCGACGAACGGCTGGACTACGACATCATTCGCGCTATGGCGGAAAGTCGGCCCGAGGTGCATTTCCTCATGGTGGGACCCGTAGTGAAGGTGGACCCGGGCTCGCTGCCGAAGGCGCCCAACCTGCACTACCTTGGCCAGCAGGCGTACAAGGACCTGCCCTGCATCCTGAAAGGCTCGCAGATCTGCCTGATGCCGTTTGCGATGAATGACGCGACGAAGTTCATCAGTCCGACCAAGACGCTCGAGTACATGGCGACCCACCGGCCGATCGTGAGCACACCTGTGCGGGACGTTGAGCGCTTCTACAGCGACATCGTCTATATGGCGCACGACTCGGAGGAGTTTACCGCACAGGTCGATGCCGCCCTGCGCGAGGCGCCGGAGGAGCGGGCGCGCCGCCAAATGCGCGAGGACAAGATCCTGGCCGAGCACTCCTGGGACGCCATCGCGGACAACATGAACCGGTTGATGGAGACCGCCTACGCGCGGAGGCACCGTCTAGTAGCGCCTAGGTTTGCCCGGACTGCGTCCGCCGCACCCGCCGCCGCGGCAATACCTGCCCGTGGGGCCGTACCCGCTTCGGGCACGGCGACCGTTGGACTGAGCGAGCCGAGCCTGCCAGGGTAGTTCAGTAAATGGGTAAATGGGTGTACGCCCGGATCTCGCCAGGTACACCCATTTACTCACTTACCCAGGTTCTTGAGAGGTAGCAAGCAATGGAAGCAAGAGCCGTTACGCCGGATATCATGGTCCTGAGGGATATGGAGGAGCGCGCCATCCTGGTGCGTGGGAATGAGTACGCCACGGCCATTGGCGTTCCCCCGAACAAGGAGGTCGTGGACCGGCTCCTGGCGGCCAGCCGTGAGGTAGCCGGAGGCGCCCTCAACCTGGCCATTCTCACCCGGCATCCTTCCGGTTTTGAGACGGGTGTGCGCGATCGCGCCGGCCAGCCGGATTGGCCGTTCGACGATGCGCCGCAGTCGCCCTTGGGCCGGCGGATCCGGGTACGCCGGATCCGCGACGCGGAGACGGTGTACGACGATACGGGCCGCGCGTTCCACTGCGAGGCGTGTGAGGGTAGGGGAGCCGCGCTGGCCGTGCATATTGAGCCGGACAACGTGCTCGTCGTGGACGATGATCTGCGGCCGGATATGCCGCCGGAGGTGGTGCCTGGTGCCGTAGCGGATGCCATTCGCCGCTACGAGGTGTGGCGGGCCTCCGCGCCGCAGGTGATTGTCCCGGCGTCCGGGATTCCCATCGCGGGGGACGAGGCCATGCGCATGCTGGACCGCAGCGTGGAGTATCTGCGCAGCCTTCGCGAGCAGGTCCACGTTCAGATGACGGGGAACCGTTTCCCGTGGGAACGCCTTGTCCATACGCTCCCTTGCTGCCGGTTCTGGACGGCGTGTGAGGCATCTCCCACACTTGCGAAGCGACACCGCTACAACGTTCGAGAGATGGCGGCGGACGTGATGCTCGCCTTCCAGCCGGACGCCGGCATCGCCTACCTGGCCGCCTAGTAGACTGCGGGTATTCAGGTGTTCAGGTGTTCAGGTGTTCAGGTCCGGATTCCTGAAGACCCGAACACCTGAACACCTGAAGACCAACCTATGTCGAGCTCCCAACATCCCCTGACGGTTCTCCGCTTCCCGGTAGGGCCGCTCGACAATAACACCTATCTGGTCGCGGATGAGACCACCTCTACCGCGATCATCGTGGATCCCTCCTTCGACAGCCGGCCCGTTTGGAACGTAGTCGGCGAGCGGGGCTGGCGGATCTCCCTGGTGGTCAACACCCACGGCCACGTCGACCACGTAGTGGAGAACGTCTACTTCGTGGAGCAGTCGGGGGCGCCACTGGCGCTCCACCAGGCGGACGAGTTCCTTCTGGATCTGCTGCCGGAACAGGCTGCCTGGCTTGGCGTTGCGCCTCCGCCTGCCACAAGCCCCTCAGTCTGGCTGGAAGACGGCCAATCCGTAACCGTGGGCGACGGCCGGCTGGCGGTAACGCACACGCCCGGCCATTCTCCCGGCAGCGTAACGCTGATCGGGCCGGGCTTTGCCCTCGTTGGCGACGTCCTGTTCGCGGGCAGCGTCGGCCGTACGGACCTGCCGGGCGGGGATGCGCGCCAGCTCCTCGATTCCATCCGGTCGCGCCTTCTGGTCCTGCCGGAAGAGACGGCGGTATGGCCGGGCCACGGTCCGCCCACGACTATCGGCGAAGAGCGCCGCACGAATCCGTTCCTTGTCGAGAGAGGCTGAGGAGCGCATGAAAGCGGAAAATGACAGGGCGTTCAAGGAGTGGGCCATTGTGTGTCAGGCCCTGAAGGAGGGGCGGCAGACGGTGCTCGTGCGGAAGGGCGGCATCCGGGAGGAAGAGGGAGTCTTCCGTGTGGACCATCAGGAGTTCTTCCTGATGCCCACCTACGAGCACCAGGACCCGCGCCTCCTTCAGCCAACCTACGCGAGCTTACTCGAAGGCCGAGAGACGGCCGGCTTCGACCCCCGCTCCATCACCCTCGAGGCGTACGCCGTCGTGGACACAGTCCTCCAGGCCCAGGAGGAGCAGCGCGTCAACGCGCTGGCCTCCGAGTTCCTCTGGAACGATGAATACGTGCGGACGCGGTTCGACTACAACCCGTACGATCCGCTGTACGTGATCTTGCTGCGTGTCTACCGGCTGCCCGCGCCGGTGATCCTGCCGATGCGGCAGGAGTACGGGGGATGCCGCTCCTGGGTCACGCTGGAGCGCCCGATCTCAACGGCCGGTGCGGTGCCTGCCCTCAGTGATTCCGCTTTCTCTGAACGGCGCGCTGCCGTGCTGGATACACTTGGATCGGCGAATTCGAGGGGGACTTCTGCCGTATAATAGGTGAAGATCGAGAGGCGCCTTGTTGCGCCGATCAGACGGTTGCTGAGACGGTATGGAGCTGTTTTCCCGAATATCGAGCTTCTGGATAGTCCTTCTGGTCATCGCCCTGACCTGCGTGCGCGCCGGTCTCTCTCTGGCGGAGCGCCGGGGCGGTGAGCGGTCCCCACGCACCCGTTTCGCGGGCGAGGTGCTGGAGTCATTCATCATCGCGGTGGTGATGGTCTTCCTGGTCCTCCGCCCCTTCGTGCTCCAGGCGTTCTACATCCCCTCGGAGTCTATGCAGCCCACGCTCACAGAGGATGATCGCATCCTTGTAAACAAGCTGAGCTACCGCCTGGGTCAGCCGGCGCGGCACGACGTGGTGGTGTTCCGCGCGCCCCGGGTGGCAACAGGCGAAGATGAGGAGGAGGAGAAGGACTTCGTAAAGCGGGTGGTCGGCCTGCCCGGCGACACCGTGGAGATCCACGACGGCATCACGTACATCAACGGGCGCATCGACGACGAGCCGTTTACCAAAGAGCGGCCGTTTTACGATCTGCCGCCCTTCACGGTCCCTCCCGGCAAGCTCTTTGTGATGGGCGACAACCGCAATCACAGCAACGACAGCCACCACTGGGGCGCGCTGGACGAGGACCGGCTCATCGGCCGTGCCGTCTTCATCTTCTGGCCGCCCTCCCGCGCAGGGGTGATACATTAGCCGCAAATAGACGCGGATGTGAGCGAATGGGGATCCCTATCTGCCCGCTTGCAACATGCCTTGTTGCACAGGCTGCTCTCGGTAGAGCCTCCCATTTCCGTTCATTTGCGTTCATTCGCGGCTAATCTCAGCTTGACGGTGACGATCTCGAAGGGCTTGACGTAGAGCTGGATGGTCCCTTCCTGGACCGGAAGCTTCTCCTCGTCCCGCTCCAGCAGGTCACACACATGCGCGGAACTCACTGGGAGCGCGGTGCGCAGGGTGACAGGTCCCCTGCGGTTGTAGGCATCGTAGAGCCTCACGATAACGGCATCCTCCGCCTCCGCTCGCTTGACCGCCTCGATGAACACTCCATCACGGTCCACTTCAAAGACCCTCCGTTCGGAGGGCAGCGAGCCCTTGCGGCCGGGAGGCAGGTGCATGGTGCGGGGCGGGGCATTCAGCTCGTAGGCCCGCTGGGCAACGCCGCCTTCCCGGAAGTCGCCGGTATGGGGGAGGAGCGCATACGTGAAGGTGTGGCGGCCCATGTCGGCCTCCGGGTCCGGTGCCTTGGGCGATCGCAGCAGCGTAAGGCGCAGCGTGCCGCCGAGAGTATCGTGGCCGTACTTGCAGTCGTTGAGCAGTGCCACCCCATAGTCGCCCTCGCTCAGGTCCACCCACTTTTGCGCGGCAACTTCAAAACGTGCGGCGTCCCAGGAGGTGTTGGTGTGGGTGGGCCGTTCCGTGTTGCCATACTGGATTTCGTAGGTCGCACGAGAGCTGTTGATGGCGGCCGGGAAGGCAGCCTTGAGCAGCTTGTGCTCCTCGTGCCAATCCACCTCCGTGGCGAACTCCAGCAGATTGCTGGAGGCTGCCAGCCGGATGGTCTGGACGATCCTGGACGCTCCGAAGGACCGCGTAATGCGGAGGGCCCCCCGTACGGGTCCTTCCTCCAGTACCTCCACGGAATCCAGCTCGGTGATAACTCGGCCCTTCTCCTGGTAGAACGGGTCGATGTCCCACGCGTCCCAGAACAGCGGCCGGTCCTCGAAGAGGTGAAGCTGGTTGCCCCTGGCGCCCGGCTCAAGCACTTCACGCTCGTTGAACTGATCATAGATGCGCGAGATGAGACCGTCCCCGTCCAGCTCCACACGCAGGATGCCGTTGTCCAGCAGCCGCTCCGTAACAATGAACTGGTTGATAGCCTCGGACGGTGCGCCGGAGAGGTCATACACGGCATATCCGTAGCCCTCCTCCGGCGCCTGATCCTGGAACAGGGCGTAGCGCGTGCCGTCCTGCTCCACGACCTGTGCGGGGGCAGGCGCTTCGGTTCCGTACCGGACCGATTCCGGCACAGGACCCTCTAGCAGTGGGACTGCAACCGGCTGTATGCCCATCCAGCCGAGGCTCCGCAACACGAGCACAGGGCGAGACATGCCTTCCGTTGAGACCGCGGCGCTCAGCGCCGCCAGAGACTCCTCAACCACGCGCTGCCCGATCCGCTCTATCTCCGCATAGTCATGGTCGGAATCCCGGTACACCTCGTTCACGGACGAGCCGGGAATGATGTCGTGGAACTGGTTCAGGAGGAGCAGCTTCCAGGCGCGATCCAGCTCCGCGGCGGGATAGTGTGCCATCCCGTCGGGCCGGATGCAGGCCAGGTACTCCGCCTCCCGCAGCAGAAACTCGCTCTTACGATTGCCGCGCTTATTGCGCGCCTGAGTGGTGTAGGTGCCCCGGTGCAGCTCCAGGTACAGCTCGCCGACCCAGACCGGCAGGTCTCTGGCATCGGCCTCCGCCTTGCGGAAGAACTCCCGTGCCGTCTCCAGCGTGACCCTGGGCATCCCCTCCACGTCCCTCAGGCGGCGCGCGTTCTCCAGCATCTCGCGCGTTGGACCTCCGCCTCCGTCGCCGTAGCCATACACGTAGAGCGAGCGGTTGGCCCGGTCCAGGTCCCGGAAGTTGTGGACGTTGAAGGCAAGCTCCTTCGGGGTCATCATCCCGTTGTACGTATCCGCCGGGGGGAAATGGGTGAAGATGCGGGTGCCGTCAATGCCTTGCCAGAGGAAAGTGTGGTGGGGAAACTTGTTGGTCTGGTTCCAACTTATCTTCTGGGTCAGGAAGTAGTTGATGCCGGCCTTCCTCATGATCTGGGGGAGCGCGGCTGCGTAGCCGAACACATCGGGCAGCCAGACGTCGTTCGTCTCAATCCCGAACTCCTCCATCCAGTACCGCTTGCCGTGCAGGATCTGGCGGACCAGGGACTCGCCGCCGGAGATGTTGCAGTCCGCCTCCACCCACATGGAGCCGGTCACTTCCCATTGGCCGGCGCGGATCTTCTCCCGGATGCGCTCGTAGAGCGCGGGGGCGAGCTCCTTCACCCAGGCGTACTGCTGCGCCTGGGAACAGATGAAGCGGTACTCCGGATACTGATCCATCAGGGTGCACGCGGTGGCAAAGGTGTGGAGGCACTTCTGCTGTGTCCGTTCCAGCGGCCAGAGCCAGGCCGTATCGATGTGCGCGTGCCCGATGGCGCTGATCTGGTGAGCCGAGGCACAGGCGGGCTTACCGTAGGTCTCGGCCACTATCCGGCGGCAATCGGAGATGGTGCCGCGGTCGTCCGGGTTCCAGGCATTCACCGCTTCGTTCAGCGCGTAAACGAGCTGGCCGCGGCGGGGCTCGTTCTCCGGCTGCTCTTTGAGCACGCCCAGCGCCATGTTCACGTCGTAGTACAGCGCCCACAGATCCGAGTCGTAGACGGCCAGATAGGCATGACGGAACGTGAAGGGCGTCGGGGAAGGCTCGATGGGGCGGGCGTCAACGCTCACGTTGGGATTCATCCCGTTGGCGCGGACGTAGAGCGTAACCTCGTCGCCGGCTGAGGCGGTAAGAAAGTATTCGCCGTGGTACTCGTCCAGTCCCTGGCGCGGCGCGTCGCCATCCCAGATGATCGCCTCCGCCCCCAGGTCGAGCCGGGCGCACACGGTCTCGCCCGTCCACTCGTCCGGAATGCGGCCGGTCAATCGGAACCAGGCATCGGTCCAGATGGGGCCCCACTGGAAACCGGGCTGAACCGGCTCGTACGTTGCCTTGGGTGCTTCGGCGGGAGGGAAGCCGGCGGGCGGCCGGAACACGGCTGCATCCATGCCCACTTGCCGCGCCCAGAGCCGCGGCTGTATCTCATTGCGGTGGAACCGCTCAATCCTCGCAAGGGTGATCTGCGGATGCTTCTGCATGCAGGGAATCCTACCGGGATGTCCGCGCGCCCGAACCGCGCAGCCCCTCCGGATTCCTGCTGCACGCAATGGGTTCCTGCTGACCGCACTATGTACTCATGGGAAAGCCGCGTGAAACCACCGGGACCAGCAACCCGTCACGATTCACCGGCAGGATGGCGCGTTGACTTTGCACAGGGTCTGGCGCATAATTCACCCAGAAAGACCACTATGGCAGCCATTCAGGGCACCCTCCGCGCGGACCGGCGCACCAAGAACCTGGTCAAGCGGCTCAAACCGGGCGACATCGCGCTTATCCACCATCCCGATCTGGATTCCACGGCCGCCCGCTCGCTCGTGGAGTGCCGCGTTGGGGCGGTAGTCAATGCCGCCCGCTCCGTCTCCGGCCGCTACCCCAACCGCGGTCCCAGCGTGCTGGTGGAGGCAGGCGTCCCGCTCATCGACGCGGTCGGCGAAGAGTTCTTCGAACGGGCCGAGAAGCGTGAGGGGGCCGCGGCCGTCATCGTGGGTGACTGCGTCCGCCTGCCGGACGGCCTCGCCGCAACCGGCGCGCGCGTCACGCCGGACTTGCTGGCCGCGCAGCTAGAGCAGGCCAGGCGCAACCTGAGCCTTGAGCTGGACGCCTTCGCGCGCAACACGCTGGAGTACCTGGCGGAGGAGAAGGCGCTGCTGCTGGATCCGGTCGACGTGCCGGAGCTCGCCACCCCCATGCAGGGACGCCACGTGATGGTGGTGGTCCGCGGCGAGGGCTACAAAGAGGACCTGCAGTCCATCAGCCGCTACCTGGCGGACGTGCAGCCGGTGCTCATCGGCGTGGACGGCGGAGCGGACGCGCTGCTGGAGATGGGCCTCCGGCCGCACCTCATCATCGGCGACATGGATAGCGTCAGCGACGAGGCCCTCCGCTGCGGCGCGGAGCTGGTGGTCCACGGATACGCGAGGGGAGAGCGCGCCACGCCGGGAATGGAGCGGATCAAACAGCTCGGGCTCGATGCGAAGGCCTTCCACGCGCCGGGTACGAGCGAGGACGTCGCTATGGTGCTGGCGGACGAGAAGGGCGCGTCCCTCATCGTGGCGGTCGGGACCCACTTCTCCCTGGTAGAATTCCTGGACAAGGGCCGCGGCGGCATGGCGAGCACGTTCCTGGTCCGGCTCCGCATCGGGGCGAAAATGGTCGACGCAAAAGGCATCGGCCGGTTATGGAGTCAGCGCAACCGGCCGGCGACCGCCGAGATCGTCCTGGTAATTCTTGCCGGCCTGATGCCCATTGTGCTGGTGCTCGTCATCGCCCCGTGGGGGCGCACTATCCTGAACGCCGTCCGCCTCTGGCTCCACTCCACCTTCGGGCTGCGATAGCGGCAGTGATCCCCGGCTTCCGATACCACCTGGTTACCGTGACTGCAATCTTCATGGCCCTTTTCGTCGGCATAGCGGTGGGGTTCTCCTTCGTTCGCAGCGAGGTAGTCAGCCAGATGGATCGGCGTTTGGCGGACCTGCAGCATCAGTATTCGGACGAGGTGGTACCGCTGCGCGACCAGGAGCGCCGCCTTTCAGATTTCGTGAACGGGGTGGCGCCGCTGCTGGTCCGGAACGAGCTCAGCGGTGTCCGCGTGGCGCTTATCCAGACCGGCGACTACCCCGAGACTATCCAGCGTATCAGGAGCACTCTGGAGCAGGGAGGCGTCGTTGTTTCCAGCGTCACCGTGGTAGATGCCGCTTTCCCCACCAAGGGGGCGGCGGCCCTGTCCAAGCTCATGGCTACCCTGCAGGTCCAGCACCCCGGCCTCGCTGTGGAGCGGGATTCCCTGCTGCGGGTGCTTGCAAACGCTATCGCCCGGGGCGGTCCGGAGGCGGAGCTGGCCGCGCTCGAGGACGCGGGGGTCATCCAGCGAGAGCGGGACAGCGACTATACGGTCCACGTGAGTAACGTGGTGCTGGTGGGAGGGGCCGGGGAGGAGTTCGAGAGCCGGGCCGACACTGTGGACCTGCCACTCATCAATGACTTCAAGACGCTCGGAGCGACCGTCGTGGAAGCAGAGCCCTCGGATGCAGCCATCTCCTACATTTCCACGCTCCGGCCGGCGGACATCGCGACCGTAGATGATGCGGACCTGGACATCGGCCGCGTGTCGGTCGCACTGGCTCTTCGAGCGGCGCCGGGCGACTATGGCATCAAGCGTACGGCGCGAAACGGCATCGTCCCGACGGCGCGATGACCACCGCCATAGTTCCCGCGTACAACGAAGCGGAGCGTATCGGTGCGACCGTTGGGGCGCTGCGGAGCGTGCCGGAAGTAGACGAGATCGTGGTGGTGGACGACGGCTCCACGGATGGCACCGCGGAGGCGGCGGATGCGGCCGGCGCCACCGTCTTGCGACTGCCCTCTAACCGGGGCAAGGGCGGCGCCCTGGAGCAAGGTGTGAAGTGCGCCGCGGGGGACGTGCTCGTCCTGCTGGATGCCGACTTGGGCGACACGGCGGCGGAGGCAGGAGCGCTCATCCGGCCCGTCCTGGACGGCGCCGCGGACATGACCATTGCACGATTTCCGGTCATACCCGGCCGGGGAGGCGGGGTAGGCCTCGCGGTGGGCATGGCTCGAAAAGGCGTTCAGCGGCTTACCGGCAAGTCTATCTTCGCGCCGCTTTCCGGTCAGCGCGCGCTCCGTCGGGAGGTGCTCCAACGAGTCGGCGGCTTTGAGCGCGGCTTCGGTGCCGAAGTCGCCCTTACGGTGGACGCTCTGAGGGCGGGGTTCCGTGTGCTGGAAGTGCCGGTGACCATGACCCACCGCGTCACCGGGCGAGACTGGCCAGCCGTTCGGCACCGGGCCCGGCAGTTCCTCGCGATCGCTCGGGCGCTGTGGATGCGGCGCCGGCCTTGAGCCCGCATCATACACAGGTGATAGTGTGGTTGGCGGGCGCAATGCTCCTGATCGCGCTGCTGCCGCTCACCGGCACGCTGCTCCGGCGGCTCCGGCTGCTGCGCAAGAACTACCGGGGCGACTTCATTCCCTCCGGCTACGGGCTGGCAATAGTCCTTTGGTCCGGCGCCGCCCTCACCGCGCTGTTGCTCCAGATGCACGGCCACCGCAGGGAGCCGGCTGCCTATCTGGCCGTCGTGACCGGCTTTGGCGTACTGGGGTTTGTAGACGATCTCTTCGGGAGCCGCGACGCAACGGGGCTCCGCGGGCATTTCCGGAGGCTGTTGCGCGAGCATCGCGTCACTACCGGGTTGCTGAAAGCCCTGGGTGGCGTGGCCTTGAGCGTGTGGGTCGCCCGCGCAGTGCTCGAAGATCCGTGGCCCTTGGCGCTGGTATCCAGCGCGGTCATCGCCCTGTCCGCCAACGCCATGAACCTCCTGGACCTGCGTCCGGGGCGCGCTTGCGCGGCTTTTCTGGTCCTGGGAGCGGTCCTTCTCATCATGCGCTGGCGGCAGACGGGTGCCCTGGTCCCGCTGGTCTACGTAGTCGTTCCCGCCCTGCCGGTCTACGAGCGCGACGCGCGCGGCCGCGTCATGCTGGGCGACACAGGCTCAAATCCTCTAGGGGCAGCGCTCGGCCTCGCCCTTGTGCTGGCGCTTCCCGGCCTTGCTTCACGGCTGGGCGCCGCCGCGACCCTCCTGGCTATACACGTGGCCGCCGAGCGCTGGTCGCTCACCGCCCTCATTGAGGCTAACCCAACGCTCCGCCGCCTGGACCGACTCACCGGCATCCGGTGAGGGTGTTCAGGTGTTCAGGTCCGGACTCCGAATTCATCCTTCATCCTTCATCCTTCATCCCTCCTTTGAAACCATCCAGCAACTCTGGCCGTCTAGCGAGAGGAGGCTGCCGACTTTACGCCGAACCACGAGTCTCGCCAGGGAGGAGAATGTATGACCTGCGCCGCCTGTGGGGCGACGATTGCAAAGCGGCGGTCTCACTGCCAGATCTGCGGCCGATCACGGAAGCCGCAAGACGATCCCCTGTGGGACCGAACGGTCGAGGCGGCTACTTACGAGGTCTTGTCGCAGGTCCTGGAGGGGGATGAGACACTCCTCGGGTTCACGCGGGGCCGCCTCACGGCGCGATGGACGCCGCGTTCCGGGATCAATCCGCGACTTCTCCTCAGCCAGTACGCTAACTTCGGTCTTACATCGGACCGGATCATCCTCATGCCCGTCCAGTCGGGCAGCGGCAGCTCGCCCGCCAACAGCGCCACCAGCTTCCCAGTACGGGATGTCTGCGCCCTCAACATCACGGATATCGATCCCCTGGAGCCGGGACGCACCGTACGCCTAACCGCGTTACTTACCGGCGGAGAGTCCTTGCGGCTTAAAGCCGCCGGCCGCCTGGCCGCGACGGCGCAGGACATCGTCACCGTTTGGCGCTCACTCTACGCACCTTCGGCCAGCGACGTGAACATACCGGACCGCTGCGAACACTGCGGACGAGAGCTGGACCGGCCTTACCGGTTCTGTCCCTTCTGCGGCAGCGCGCAGCAATCTACGGAGTAACATGACCGCGACGATAACCGACCGCATCACACTTCCGGGTATCAATCCTACCGCCTTCGAGCATCCCATGGACCGTACGGCCCTGGAGGCGCTCAGGCGCACTCCGGGCCTGGACCTGGTGCTCAAGAAGCTCTCCTCGGCATACCTGGAGCGCGTCGTGCGCCTGGCCTTTACCGCGGATGCGCTCCGCCTGAGCCCGCAACAATGCCCGCGCATTTATGAGCTGCTGCGGGAGGCTTGCGACGTCCTGGACATGCCGGAACCGGACCTCTACCTGCTCCAGGATCCATTTCCCAATGCCTTCGCCTTCGGGATGGAGCGGTTTACCATTGGCGTGACGTCCGGCCTCGTGGACCTGCTGGACGAGGATGAGCTGCGCGGCGTACTGGGCCATGAGCTGGGCCACATTAAGAGCGGCCACATGCTGTACCGCACCATGGCTATCTTCCTTATCATCATTGGTCTGGTTGCGGCGCGCAACCTGCCGTTCATCAGCATGATCACGGAAGCGCTGAAGTATGCGCTGTTCGACTGGTTCCGCAAGTCGGAGCTGAGCGCGGATCGGGCCGGACTGCTGGTAACCCAGGATCCCGACGTCTACATCCGCGTCCTGTTGAAGCTGGCGGGCGGTTCTACAGGCGTAACCCATCGCCTGAACGTGGACGCGTTCCTTAAGCAGGCGGAAGAGTACGAGGAGTTGAACGCGAGTATCCTGGACGCATTCTATTCGTTCGAGATGACGCGATTCCGGCCGCATCCGTTTCCGGCACTTCGTGCCCGGGAGATACGGCGGTGGGCCGATTCGGAGCCGTACAAAGAGATCCTTCGCGGCCACTACCCCAAAGCGGAGGGGAAGGCGTCTGAGCGCCGGTGCCTGCGGTGCGATACGGCCCTCACCAACCCGTTGTTCCGCTTCTGCCCGGAGTGCGGGGCCGAATTGGCAGACTCTTAGCCGTCGGGCAGATGTAGGGGCGGCCCTGCGTGGCCGCCCGTGCGCAGAGATCTCTTCCCGGGCCTCTAGAACACCAATCGGTGCCGGCGCATGCCAATTCCTAGCAGCAGCCCCACGGCAATCATGTTCAGGAGCAGGTTGCTGCCGCCGTAGGAGATGAGCGGCAGCGGCACACCGGTGACCGGCATGATGCCGATGGTCATGCCGATATTCACGACGATGTGAAAGGCGTACATACAGACGATGCCGCACGCGAGGAGTCTCCCCAGCGTGTCCTCCGCCTCCGCCATGATCATGCCGCCTCGCAGCAGTATGCCGCCGTAGAGCAGCACCAGCAGCACAGATACGGCGAACCCCCCCTCTTCCCCCACCACCGTGTAGATGAAGTCGGTCTGGTTCTCCGGGATGAACTTGCCGTGTGTCTGCGTTCCGCGGCCCAGCCCCTTGCCCCACACCTCACCGGACCCGATCGCGATGGTGGCCTGACGCACCTGGTATCCGTTGCGGCTCGCGTCCTGGGATGGCGCGATGAAGGCGGCGAAGCGTGTCTTCTGGTAGGGCTTCAGCACGTTGAGCTTCCACATCCCCGCGAATAGGATGAAGCCGACCAGGATGAGCAGGATGAGATGGAACGCGCGGGCGCCAGTAATGTACACCATCCCCAGCCACACGGCGATGAGCACCAGCGCCGTGCCGAGGTCGGGCTGAAGGAAGATGAGCAGCATGGGCCCGGCAACGTACAGGAAGGACGCCACGACGGTGCGCATCTCATCTATCCTGTCCTGCCGCCTCACCAGGAAGGCAGCGAGGCACACGATGGTAATGAGCTTCGCGAACTCCGAAGGCTGGTAGTGGAAGCTTCCGAGGGGGATCCAGCGCTGGGCGCCCTTGGTTTCCGGGGCGAAGTGGAACACGACGCCGAGCGAGACGAGGTTGAAGAAGTAGAGCACGTTCTGGAACCGCGGAAGCTGGAGGTAGTCGACGCAGGTCGCGCCGACGAGACCGGCTGCGCCCAGCGCGCACCAGAGAAGCTGCTTCTGGTACTGGTGCAGCGGGCTGTCCCGCGTTGCGCTGTAGACGGCCGTGATGCCCATTCCCACCACCACCAAGGTCAGCAGCAGGAGAGGCACGTCCAGGTTCTTGCGAAGGCGTGCGTCAAACATGGAGCTTCCAGAGTGTGGGAGTATGGGAGCATTGAGGAATGTGGACTACTCCCACACATCCATACACCCACACCCCCATACTTCCACCGGGCGGGCAGTATTTTCATGCAATCGTTGACAACCCTATACCGCAGTGTTATACTTGGTCGGCCGACAACCCGGCGGCCTCGATCCCAGGTAAGGAGGACACACGGTAATGCAGACGGGGAGAGTAAAGTGGTTCAATGACGCCAAAGGTTATGGCTTCATTGAGACCACGGAGGGGAAGGACATCTTCGTCCACTACACGGCCATCCAGAAAGAGGGCTTCAAGACCCTCGCCGAAGGCCAGCAGGTCACGTTCGAGATTGTGGACGGCGCGAAAGGCCCGCAAGCGGCCAATGTAGTGGCAGCACAGCCTGTATAAGTTTGCCTTCTTCTGCTTTTCCATTGCGCCGTGACGCAGCCTGAGATCAGGCCCCCTGCACGGCAATCATCCTGCGATCTCCCCCCCGATCTAACGACCTAAAGCCGCGAGACAAGAGGAGACCTTCTTAACCGGTCGTTGCGCCGTCCATTCGGTTGCCGGCCGGTTTTTTGTGCGCTTGCCTCGTTTCCGGGCGGCCCCTACACGGCCGCACGCAAAGCGTCTGCAATGCTCCAGCCGGCCAGCAGGGAGAGGAACGCCACGTTGCCGCCCAGTAGCAGCACCAGCCCCATCCCGGCGTGCGAGACCACCGCGAACAACCCTACAATCCCGAAACTCACCGCGAAGGCGAGGATAATGGAGGGCGAAAACCGCCTCTGCGTGGCACATACGGCCGCGTACACCAGCAGTGCGGCATAGTAGCACAGCGCCGAGAACCCTATCAGTATCGCTCCGATGGGTACTACCGAATTGGATTCCGCTCCGGTCCGGCGTGCGGAGAGTGCATTGCGGCATGCCGTGAGGGCGCCGTTCAACGCGAGTATCCCTCCGGCCAGCAGGCTGGACAGCCCGATACAAAGGAACACAATAGGAGCGGCGGGGTTCTCCTCTCTGGCTACCAGCGCAGCCAGGCCGCCCACCAGACTGGAGCCCGTTGCCCCTACGATCACGCGAGTGGTCAATGCCGTGCCTGTACCACCCTTCTTGCGAGCGGGCCCTCTCTGGCGCGACGCCCACGCCGCGTGGCCCGCCATGGTCGGACCGCTCGACTGGCCAACCAGCCGGTCGAATTTCTGGCGCAGCTCCGGGTTGTTCCGGTCAAGCTGCAGGGCGTAGCTATACATGGCTATCGCCTGGTCCGTTTCACCCCGGGCCCTCTGGATGTCACCCAGCAGCTCATAAATGGCGGGATTCCTTCGGTCCACCCGCGCGGCCTGCCGGCAGAGCATCTCCGCCTCGCGGAACCGCATTCTCCGGAACGCTGCCCGCGCCCTCTCCAGGAGAATGGAGCTGTCCGGCTCTCTTGGGGGCCGCGGCGCACGGGGCTTGCGAGGCTGACGGGAAGAGGTGCCCCCTCCTGCCTGCCAGGAGCCGCCCCGGTTAGCTCCGGCTGATGAAGAAAAAGGGGGGCGCGGACGTGGAGGCGGCGCTGTGGGAGAAGGCCCCGGGGGCCTCCATCCCTGCTTCATGGAGGCCAGCTTCAGCTCCGAGTCGTACACCAGCCGCCGGTGGCTGTCTGAGAGCACGCGGTACGCCTCATTGATGAGTCGGAACCGCTCCTCCGCGTTGGCGGAATGGTCCACGTCCGGGTGGTACCGGCGCGCCAGCTCCCGATAGCGCTTCTTGATCTCATCCACAGAAGCGACGGGGCTGATGCCCAGCACCTGATAGTGGTTAGGAGGCGTTGTCGACACGCTCTAGCTTCCGGATCCGCGGCCCTCCGTCTGCCGCCTAATCTGCGCCCGCGCCGGCTCCCATCCCGCCGGCGTAGCCCATGTAGAAACGGATCACCGCCACCCCTACCAGGATGGCTACGGTCAGGTAGACCGCGGTGGCGAAGATGTGGGAGTAGAGACGCGCTCTGGACTCCGCTTCGTTTTCCAGGTACTCCGCCACCTTGGTCATCATTGCATCAACATTGCCAGACTGCTCGCCGGTGTGCAACATGTCGATGACCAGGTAGGGGAAGACGCCCGTTTCACGGAACGCCTCGGCCAGCCCGGCTCCGCGCTCCGTGGCGAGGATCGCCCTGGCGGTCGCCCTCCCTATCATCTTGCTGCCGCTGGCATTGCCGCCGACCCGGATGGCGGTGTTCAGCGGGAGACCGCCTGCGTACATCGCTCCAAACGCCCGCCCGAACTTGGCCAGCGCGAACCCTCGCGCCACCGTTCCGATGCCGGGCAGCGACATCTTGAACCGCTCGTAGCTCTCCCGCGCGCTGTCCGACTGGAACAGGAAGATCCGGCAGAACGCCACGCAGCCAAAGACCACCAGCCCGCCTATAATCAGCAGTAGCACCGTATCCTTCAGGTAGTCCACGATGCCGTAGTCCATCTTGCCCATCGCGCCGATGATCAGCTTGGAAAAGGCCGGGATGCCGTCCATAAAGAACCGGCCGCCCAGAATGAACAGGGCGCTGATGGCTACTATCTTCGGATAGAGCGTGAGGCCGCTGATGAGCCGCCGCAGAGCCATCTCCTGCTCCAGGTAGTCCGCGATGCGGAGCAGCATCTGGTCCAGCAGGCCGCCGTGCTCCGCGGCCCGGATCATCTCGATCTGGAGCTCGCTAAAGACCCAGGGATAAGCGGCGAAGACCTCGCTGAGGCGGCCCCCCTCCTGCACCTGCTTCTGGCAGTCCCGCAGGATGCCGGCGAGCCTCGGGTTGCGGGCCTGTCCCTCCAGCGTCACCAACGCCTGGTAGAGCGGGATGCCGGCGTTGATCATGGTGGCGAACTGCCGGTAAAAGACGGCCAGGTCCTTGAGCGGCACGCCGGAGGAGACCGGATAGATGAAATTCTCCGCAAACCGGCGGCTGATGCTCCCGGGCTCCCTCCGAAACTCGATGGCCCGCACGCGCTCCGGCGTAAAGCCTAGCTCACGCACCTTGCCGACGGCCAGCGCGGAGTTAGCCGCGGAGATAGTGCCCTGCACCGTCTTCCCGGCCCGATCCCTGGCTATGTAGGTGAACTCCGGCATACCTCGACGTCCGGCAACTGAAACCCGATCTTCTAGTCGGGCTGTACAAGAGGCGAGTTGAAGATTCCTTCAAAGTACGTCTTGAACATCATGATGAGCAGTACGCCGGCCAGCACGATGGTGGCGGTGATTCCCAGTCGGTACATCCAGAAGCGGGCCGCGGCAAAGGCGCGGTCCACGTTGCTCTGGTAGTACTCCGCCACCCGGTCCAGCATGTCGACCATCTGGCCGCTAACGACACCGGTGGCTATGAGCTGCTCCGTCTCGTTCGCGAAGAGCCCCGTGGACGCGAACGCCTCGTGCAGCGGGGTTCCCTTCTGCATCAGCTCGTACGCCTCCGCGAGCTTCTCGCGGATGAGGGAGTTGGATGCGACGTTCATTGCCCCCTCCCACGCGCTGATGGGCGCCACACCCGCGGCGAACAGCCGGCGCAGGGTCCGCACGAAGCTGGCGAGCGCTTTCTGCCGCGCCAAGTCGCCAAACACGGGGACGCGCATCGCAAGCGCGTCTCGCTTCTCGCGCTTGTTCGGCTGCTGCATGCGGCCGTAGATCCACCGCACCAGCAGCACGATGAGGATGGCGATGGGCAGGTTGCGCCCAAAGGCCAGCAGAAAGTAGCGCGCAAACTGCGCGTTGGGAAAGAGGGTGGGGAACAGCGGCTGCGCGATGGCGATGGCCAGGAATCCCTGAACTACGAGCGCCTTGGGCAGCCACATGCCCTTATAGAACGCGATCTCCTGCTCGTAGTCCAGCGCGATCTCGTCCAGCACGATCTCAAGGAATCCGCCCAGTTCGCCGGCCCGCACGGCGGCCACGACGTGCGGCGCGAAGAGGCGGGGGTACCGCTCCATCACGTCGGAGACGCGGCCTCCGCTACGCGCGGTCTCCGCCATCTCGCGCGCCGTCTCGGCGAGCGCCGGGTTGCTGCTCCTTGGACCCAGGTTATCCAGCGCCTGGAACAGGGTGATGCCGGAACGGACCAGCGCCGCGAACTGACGGAAGAATAGAGCGAGGTCCTTCGGCTTGGCCCCGCCCAGGTTGGAGGGGGGCAGCGCCCGGGTCTTCGAGGACTTGGCGCCGGCCGTGCCGTTCAGCGCGCGGTTCGATGCGGATCCAGGGGCGGGCATCACGGCGCGCGCAGTGAACCCCATCTGGGCCAGCCGCGTGGCGACCGCGGCGGTGTCGGGAGCGTCCATCGCCCCCGTCACCACCTTCCCCGCCCGGTCTATGGCTTCGTAACGGAAGAAAGACATAGGAACTTGGTTGAAGGTTGAAGGTTGAAAGTTGAATGTACGCTCGTCGAAACGGTACTCCGTACGTATGGAGGTTCGTCAGAGGTCGAATGTGCCGGAACCACTCTGGCCTTCAACCTTCAACCTTCAACTTTCAACCCTCCTGACCGCTTGCTCCCGCACCTCCGGTCTCGCCAGCAGGTCTGCGATGCGTGTGCCGTCCGGCATCGACAGATCCGGCTCAAGGTCCGCAAGGGGCTTGAGCACAAATGCGCGCTCCGCCATCCGCGGGTGCGGAACGGTTAGGCCCGGCTCCAGCACCGTTGCGTCGTCGTAGAGCAGCAGGTCGACATCGATGGTGCGCGGCCCCCATCGGAATGTCGGAGTTCTGCCGCCGACCCGCTCTACGCCCTGCGTATATTTCAGTACTTCCGGCGGATGCAGTTCGGTTTCAGCGCGCGCCACACAGTTGAGATAATCCGGTACAGGCTGCGGGGTTTCACCTACCGGCACAGTCTCGTAAATGGGCGAGACTCCTGTTATGCGAAACGGTCCTTCGGCCAGCCGCTCCAGCGCCACGCGAAGATTCGCCTCGCGGTCACCCACGTTGGAGCCGAGGCTGAGATAGATGGTGGGCATGCGGAGAGGAGTGGGTCGAAACGGTGCTCCCATTATACTGCCCCCCGGTTGCGGAGTCCAGCGTGAAGCCTCGGAAGCCGGCGCGCTGGACCTCGCTCTAACCTCCCAACAGAGTGGTGACTGACTTAGCAGGGAGTGGCTCCTTCTCTGCATCACAGTTGCAGCTCACTCCCCAATCGGTGACACTCTGGGATCCCGATGCCCTCCAGCACCGCCGCGCCCTCACCGTTGCCGAGTGGCAGCGCCAGTGGGGCGGCATCGCCGTCACCCTCCGACAACCACCACAAATCGTGGCAGGACTAGTGCCAAGCTCGCCTAACCGTAAACACGAAGTGCCAAGACACTGAGGCACTGCCACAATAGCAGGCAAAGGATACTGTGGGCACCACAACTCGTGTTCTAATAGTGTACGCCGCTACCGCGCTCGTTACCATGCCGCTTGCGGTCTTGTTAAGGCGGCTAACCGGGTGGGAGTTCCAGACCTGCGTTGGTCTCTGTATATTCACCGTTCTGAGCGGAGCGTTGGCGATATTGTCGGAAGTAGTCCACCACCGAGCTCGGCTTGGCACCGCCTGCATATCCCTTGCATTGCTCGCGCTAGTTGGTGGAATTGTCCGCGACATCATATATCGGTCGGCGAGCCCATCCCTGTACGCCGTCGCGCCACTATTGGCGCTCGGAGCGAGCTGGCTGATGTGGGCGCGCGATTTTACTCGTCCTCGCCGGGCAAGCTCCCGCAGGGCGAGGACAAGCACTGCTGAAGAGTGAACGGTAATCGCGCTGGCGAGGCGTAAACGGCTACCCGCGATGGTCCATCCAGCGAGAGGGCCAGCATGAGCCTGCCTGCCGGAGGAAGCTGCACCTACTCTTACGGAGTGCGCTCCTCCGGCAGCGTTATTCTGCCCAAAGATGACCCGAACAGAGTCCCACGGGATAGGCCCTAGGGTGGGGGGCCGCATCCGATGAGCATGGGATGAGGGACCCGGGCGCGCAAACGGGATGTCAGGGTTTCCTGAGAATCACGGATTGAACGCACACTTCCATGCAAATCAGGGCTGGTGTTTCTGCCCGATTCTGAAAATCCAGTAGGAATACTGCTGGTAATTCCGCATCTTTTTAGCCCTCTTTGCCGTAGTATATAGCAGAGATCGCTCGCCGGCCCGCTTGCCGGTGCCCACAACCGCATAACCCGGGCAGCTGAAGTTCATGCGCCCGCCCTTTGGAACGAGGTCCCTCTTGCGAAGAGGCCGACCTCCTCCTGGGCGGGCGCTTCTGTTTCTTGACCACGGAAGCTGTTCGGATCCTGGCAGCCCCGCCAAACGCGGGGCAGCAGCCGGCCCGCGGGAACTGTCCCGAAGGGACGGTCGCGGTTCCGGCGCTGCCTGCGAAGCCCGCGCAGCGGCTCGTTATGAGGGGAGGCTGAGGGGGCGAATTAAGCCCCCTCAGCGGGAGCACGAGGGCAGAGCCCTCGGAACAGATCGGCAGGAGCCCGAGAGCGGACACATTGCCGCAGATTCAGCGGCAGAAAGAACCAAAACATGCAACCCATCTCAAACATGTCCACCCAGTCCCACCCGAAGGATCTCGAGATCTCCACCGTCCTCCTCCCGCCGGACCCCTCCTCCTGGACCAAGTCCCTGGAGCAGTGGCAGGAGGCCGGCCGCAGCCTCATCCACCAGGAGCAGCGCAACCGTCTCTCCATGTGCTTCGCCA